>CAIKDP010000418.1 GCA_903826205.1 Akkermansiaceae bacterium | reverse complement strand
GCCCCCACCTGCGAGGCCGTCAACCAAAGCGAAAGACAATTCTAAATTGTTTGATGTCACAATATCAACCCTGACTCTATCACCCGCTGGCCAACGGAGAAAGCTCTTGGAAGACTTCCGGACCCACCACGGCGATAAGAAAATACTGGCGCTGGCAAACTACGCGGGGAGTCGTGCAGGAACCAGCGTGTATGTCCAAAACGCCATCGCATCTCTCGTCCGCGAGATCAAACCCTGAATCCTCTCTGCCCCTCCATGTCCCCACCTGATCCAATCATCCAGTTAGACACCCATCTCAACCTCATGCGCAGCGCGCGGGATCTAGCCGACCTAATGGGAGTATCCCATCATTTCGTCAATGCGATGAGGCATAACGGATTCAGAATGCTAGGCGGAAAAGCATCCCTTGCCATGGTCCGCACGTTCACCGCCACATGCCCTGAATTTCGGGTCACAACACATCTCCAAGGTGAGCCACTGCCACCGGCCGCATCTTACGATACAGGGCATGAACCAATTCCGAAGCGTGCCCAACATAGGCCATCGTCTGCGACTCGGAAAACCCTCCTTCACACAACCGCGTAACAACTGTGACTCTGGTGCAATGAAAGCAAAGGTCCAGACCTATCGACTTGAAGAACTTGCCCCAGCGAGGACTCGGCTGCGCGGGAAGAGGGACCAAGACCTTGCGCTTTTCCCGTCGGGCCTTAGCCACCAACGGCAGCAGATCCTTGTGGAGCGGGGCACAGTGCAGACCACCGCCCTTAACCTTAAAGGTAATAACCATTTTCTCAGTGTCGATCCGCTCAAGCGGCACCATCACCTCGCGCAAGCGGCACCCTTGGCGCATAGCCACCAAAAAGACCTCGGCCATCCACTCGGGCTTACTCTTCTGTTTCAACTCTCTGAAAATCAATTCCTCCTCATCCTTGTCTATAACCCGCTTCTCCTTCGACACAATCTTAGCCAAGCCCAGCCTGGCACAAGGATTGGCCACAATCATTCCTCGCCGCAAGGCCTCCTGCATGATGGCACCGAGCACGCGGACCTCCATCACGGCGGTGTTCCATGCCGCCACGCGCCGGCCCTCATCCAGCGCCTTCGCGCTCACCCGCCAACGGACATAATCGTGGCAGATCGCGTAAGTAACCTCCCCTGGATGCTTCACTCGACGCGACGCAAAAAAGACCGACAGATGCGCCCACGCATTGTTGCACCGCGTCTCCGAAAACTGGTTTTTGTAATGGTATCCAATCCACTGCGGCACCCACTGTTTCAAGAACGCCCCGCTCCCGTCTTCATCGAACGCCTCCTTAGCCGTCTCGGCCGCAACCATCTGAGAAATTTTCCGGGCAGAACCCTTCTCGTCTATCCGCACCCCGCTGGACTTATCCCTCCATCTTCCATCCGACTTCTTCACGCGGATATAATAGAACGGGGAACCTGTTTTGAAGTAATGACTGGCCACGGCATCAATGCAGCACGGTGCAGCAACAGATGTCAAAACTTATTATCTATAATGAGAGTTTATGAGGGTTTTTGCTTGCTACATCGTTCATATTCGTTCCGAGGGTTCGAATCCCTCCCGTTCCGCCAATGAAAGTCATTAGGTAAGTACGTTAGAACGTAAAGAGGCAGGGAGGGATGAGAACCCTGCCGCAAGGATTGGTTTGAACGCGGCGGTCGCTCGTAGCGACCCCGGAAAAAAATCGCGCAGCGCAAACTGGCATGGCCGGAGCGCAGCGCAGGCAATCCCTCCCGTTTCGCCCACCCTTTCTGTCAGGGATTGGATTTTGCCAGGGCGGACACACCGATTGGGGAACGACTGGAAACATGGCAAAGAATGAAGGGCAAAATCGGGGTCGACATCGCATAAAGATTGATATATCATATTCAGGAACTCTTTAAGACTCATTTATCGAACTTTATTATGCGCTCTGCCCTACATGACCTGCTGCCGCCCGGACTTCGGCGTTCGTTGACCAAATTCGGCACCGATTTGGCCCGGGCCCGCCGCAAACGCCGTCTCACCGTTGAGATGATGGCGGAGCGCGTTGGCGTGGCCAAAAGCACATATGCGCGCATCGAGAAGGGCGATCCGGCGGTTGCCATGGGAGCCTATGCGATGGTGCTTTTTGTTTTGGGTTTTGGCGAGGAGCTGGGTGATCTGGTGGACGCCCGCCACGATGAACAAGGTCTCCTATTGGACGAAGAACGGTTGCCGCAGCGGGTGCGGATCAGGAAATCCCCCGGCCCCCTATGAAACGAACGATTCAGGTCTATTTGGGCGATACAGCCCGGCGGGTCGGAACGCTGCATTTTGATGCCGTCGGCACCCGCCAGCGTTCGGCGTTTGCCTACGAGGATTCCTGGCTGAAAGTTGCGGACCGCTTTGCCCTTGAGCCGGGACTCCCACTGGTGGCGGGTCCGCTGTATCAGCGCAAGACCCGGGACGAATCGGTTTTTCACGCGGCATTCGCGGACACCGAGCCAGACGGTTGGGCCAAACGAGTGATTCTGCGCGACCATGCCAAGCGCCGTCAGGAAGCGCGGCGGGCGGGGCAAGAACTGGAGACGGCCCAGCTCAATGCACTGGATTTCCTCCTCGCGGTGGATGACTCAAGCCGTGTGGGTGCCTTGCGTTTCAAGGATGAGCAAGGAGTTTTTTGTCGCGCCTTCGAAGCCGGTCGCCGCACGGCACCTCCCCTTGTGGAACTGGGTCGACTGCTGGCCGCGACCCGCGCCGTGGAAACCGAAAATGAGACTGCCGCCGATCTCGCCTACCTCCGAGGCCGGGGCACGTCGTTAGGCGGCATGCGGCCGAAATGCACGGTCGTCGATGACGACGGCCGGTTGTCGATCGGCAAGTTTCCAAGTGTGAATGATGAGCGCCCCGTGACCAAAGGCGAGGTGCTTGCCATGACGCTTGCCAAGGCGGCGGGAATCCACGCGGCCGAAACGCGGTTGGTAGAGAGTGACGGGTTGCCGGTGGCCTTGATCCGGCGTTTTGACCGCAGGGACGATGGCAGACGACTCATGTATGTTTCGGCGGCCACGCTTCTGGGCGCGGATTGCGACGGATCACGGGATCATTTCTACACCGAAATCGTCGATGCCATCAGGGTGCATGGTGCCGATGCCCGGGCCGACATCGAGGAGTTGTGGCGGCGCATGGCCTTCTCCATTTTGATCACCAACGTGGATGACCACCTGCGCAACCACGGGTTTATCCATGCGAACCATGGACAATGGAGTTTGGCACCGGCCTTCGACATCAATCCCTTCCCCGAACGCATGCGGGAGTTGAAGACTTGGATCTCCGAGGAAACTGGACCCGAGGCCACCATTGATGCGCTGCTGTCAGTCATCGCCTACTTCCGAATCCCGCTTGTCAGGGCCAGGGAAATTCTGGGCGAGACCGAACGTGCCATCGCCGACTGGCGGGCCCAAGGCCAGGCCCTTGGAATGACTCATCGGGAGCTCGAACAATTTGCCGACGCCTTCGAACACCCGGAACGACAAGCCGCCCGGCAAGCCATGTGTTAGGGTACACCTTGACCACCATCTGCGACGAATGTCCGCGCCAACCGGCATGATCTGGGAATAGTCCTGAATATGGGTGATCTTCACGAGATCCCCCTGGTATTCCCCACCGGCGTACTGCCGCGAAAGTCACCGGGCAGTTGCAGCGTTGTCATCTGCATCGGCCGTTTAGCATCGGCCAAGCTTGGGTTGTTAGGAAATGTAGCGCGCCAGCCTATTTGGCCGGGGGGCTGGCGATGACCTCCACCGGATCGCCCGCCCGCATCTGGGCGTTGGGGTTGACGATGACGGGTGTTTCAGGGGTCAGCGCGGCGGAGGTGATCTCGATCGTCACGCCGGAGTTCTTGCCCGGCAGAACTTCAACATAACTCACCTTGCCATCTCTAACAACAGCAACCAAGGCGTTGCCCTGGCGCAGGATCAGGGTATTGGCCGGCACGCTGAAGGTTCCCGGAGTGGGCGGCAGGCTGAAAACCGCCAGCCCGGTGAGTCCGGCAGGCAGCGACAGATCCTCGTTGGCAATGAGGAATTCCGCCCGCATGGTGCCGGAGGTGGTGTCGAACGTCCGACTGGTGCGCGCCAGCTTGGCGGTGAAAACCCGGCCGGGAAGTTCGGTGAAGCGCACTTTGACCGCGGTTTCGGTGGCGAGGCGGAGGGCCAGATCGGGAGTGGCATTGATAACAAAGCGCAGGGCATCCAAACGCACCAGTTTATAGAGCCAGCCTTCGGAGGTGGCGGAGTCACCGCGCATGCGGTCGCCACGGTCGAAGTTGCGGGCGGCGATGGTGCCATCAAACGGGGCGCGCACGGTGGCGAATTGCTGCAATACTTCGAGCCGGGCCAACTCGGCCTTGGCCACCTGGAGCGCGGCTTCGGATTCGTCGGCGACCGAGAGGCGGGTTTCGGATTCCTCCTTGGAAACGGCGTGAGCCGTTAACAAGGCTGCCGCGCGGTTGCCCACCTGGCGGGCAGTCTTGGCCCGCGCGCTCGCCTGATCGACTGTGGCGCGCGCCGCCTCCACCGCGCGATCGACATCCGGCACATCGATCACAGCGAGCTCTTCACCCGCTTTGACATGATCGCCAATATCGAACTTGCGTTCGCGCACAATGCCGGTGGCACGGGTGAAGATGCTCGCGGCTTCCAAGGGTTCGGTGCGGCCGGGAAGTTCGAACCGGGTGGGCGCGGTGCTGATGACCGGGCACACGGTGCGCACGGTAACCTTGTCCGCGGCGTGAAGTGCTGCGGTGGCTGCCAACAGGCCAAGCAGGATGAGGGATGAAACGGGTGCGTTCATGACGAAGCGGTGGTTAGATCAATTTCGGTTAGGGCCGCTTCCCGGCGGAGTTGCCGGCGGTGGGTGAAACCGCGGACTGCGGCAAAAGCGATCGGCACCAGGAAGAGCGAAGCAAAGGTGCCGAACAGCAGCCCGCCGATCACCGCGCGGCCGAGTGGCGCGTTCTGTTCGCCGCCCTGGGCATTGCCCAGCGCCATCGGGATGACTCCGAGAATCATCGCCAAGGCCGTCATGATCACCGGGCGCAGGCGGGTGGTGGCGGCCTCGATGGCGGCATCCGTGGCCGATTCGCCTTGGTCGAAGCGGTCGCGGGCGAAACTGCTGACGAGCACGCTGTTGGCCGTGGACACACCGACAACCATGATGATGCCCATCAGGGCTGGCACGCTCAGCGGCGTGCCGGTGGCCCACAGCGCGAACAAAGCCCCGGATATGGCCACAGGCAATCCCGCAACCGCGACAAAGGGCAAGGTCCAGGATTGGAAATTGACCACCATCACCAGAAACACCAGCACCGCCGCAAGCCCCAGCCCGCCTATCAACTCGGCATAGGATTTTTCCATCAGCGCGGCCTGACCGGCAAGTTCGATCCGGTTGCCTGGCTTGAGCTTGCCCCGCAATTCTGTTAGTATAACTTCCAGATCCTTGGTGATGCCGCCGAGGTCGCGGCCTGAGGCGTTGCCGATGACGGTGAACGTCGGTTGCAATGACGTCCGGCTGACGCTGGCGGGCGCGCGTTTTTCCACCACCGTGGCAAACGCGCGCAACGGCACCGGCGCGCCACCGCCGGTGGACGGGCGGATCGGCAGGTTGAGCAATTGCTCGATGGCCTTGAGGTTGGCGGGCGGGGCGATGACCTGGACATCGTAGGCCGCGCCAGTCGCCGGATCCGACCAGAAATTCGGTGCCACCGATCCGCCGCTGCCGAGTGCGGCCAACAGGGCGCTGGACGCATCCTGGGCATTGATGCCGAAGCTGCCGGCGCGGGCGCGGTCCATCCGGATCGCGTAACCGGGTTGATCTAACACTTCACGCAGGGTCACGTCGGCGGCACCGCGGATTTTGGCGAAGCGTTGGCGCAGGTCTTTGGCCAGCGCCAGATTGCCGGGCGCGTCGCGCCCCATGAAGCGCACTTCGAAAGTGGTCGGCGCTCCCGAGGCCAGCGTTTGGCTGGTGGCATCCGCCGGCCGGAAGAACGCTTGCACGGCTGGAAACTTCACCGCCAGCATGGCGCGGATTTTTTCCACATAACTCTCGCTGGGCGCATGGCCGGGGGCGAGTTGCACGAGGATCTCGCCATCGGAGGAACTGATCGAGGTGGTTTCCACCCAGGCTTGGTTGACGGAACTCGGGGTGCCGATGTTTTCCACGACAAACTGCAAGTCCCCGGGTGGGATGATCTCCCGGATGTCACGCTGGATGTCCGCCATGGCCTGGGCGGTGTCGTCGATTCTAACACCACTGGGGATGCGCACAAACAGGCGGATCAACCCGGCATCGGTCTTGGGAAAAAACTCGCGGCCGGATTTCAACGCGGCGAACACCCCCAGCGCCACGGTGAGGAACACCGGGATCAGGATCAGCGTTTTGTGCGGCATGATGAACCTGAGGATGGCGCCCTGGAGGCGCCCGATCCGGGACATCGCCCGCTCTATCAAATGATGGATGGCTGACAATCCGCGCGGTTTGGCCTCGCCGCGGAGTTTTTCCGCGCGGATCTCGGCCGGCAGGATGATCGAGGCCAGGGTGGTCACCAGGGTCCTGGCTAACAGATAGCTCGCGAGCATCGCGAACACCACCGCAAGGGCGAGCGGACGGAAGACATAGGACGCGGTGCCGCTGAGCAGGAAAATCGGCAGGAACACGATGCAGATCGATATGGTGGAAACGAACTCGGGAAACGCCACCTCCTGCGCGCCATCGATGATGGCCTGTCTCACCTCCTTGCCCAGGCCGATCTGGCGTTTGATGTTTTCGATTTCCACCAGAGAGTTATCGACCAGGATGCCGATGGCCAGGGCGAGGCCGCCGAGCGTCATCAGGTTGAAGGTGACGCCGCACAGGCCGAGCCCGAGGATCGAACACAACAGCGCCAGCGGAATCGAGGTGAGCACGATCAGGGTGGAGCGCCATGAGCCGAGGAACAACAAAACCACCAGCGCCACCAGCCCGCCGACCAGCATGATTTCGTGACGCACGCCGCCCACGGCATCGCGGACGAAAACGGATTGGTCGAAGATCGGTTCGATGCTCATGCCGGGAGGGGCGGAGGCGCGGATTTCCGGCAGGCGTTGGCGGATGCCGTCGATGATGTCCACGGTGGAGGCGCTGCCGAGCTTGAGGATGGAGATCATCACCGCGTTCTGGCCGTTGAGGCGGGCGATGTTGGTGCTGATCGCCTCGCCGTCACGTACGTTGGCCACATCCCGCAGCAGAATGATCTTGCCGTCCACCGCCCGCAGCGGAAGGTCGAGAAACCCTTGGATGTTTTCCGGGCTGGCATTGATTTCCACCGGCAGCTCGCGGCCACCCTCGCGGAGCGTGCCGGAGGGAAGCGTTAGATTCTGACGGCCCAGCGCGGCGCTGATTTCCGTGGCCGTGATGGTGAAGGCGTTCATGGCCTCCGGGTCCAGGTCCACCATGATTTGGCGGGCCGCGCCGCCGTATGGCAGCGAGATGCGCATGCCGGGAACGCTTTGCAACTGCGCCCGCAACGCCAGCCGCGAGTAGTCGTAAAGCTGGCCGCTGGTCATCGTGTCCGAGGCCATCACCAGCTGCAGGATGGGCACGTTGGACGGGCTGGTGCGCACGATCAGCGGCGGGGTGGTGCCTGGGGGCATGCGGCGCAGGATCGTTTGCGAAACACCGGTCACCTGGGACATCGCGGTGTTGATGTTCACGTTGGGTTGGAACCGCAGTTTCACCAGACCAACCCCGTTGGAGCTCTCCGACCGCACTTCTAACAGGTCGTCCACGTTGTTGAGCGTGGCAATCTCGGAGAACGAGGTGATCTTCGAGGCCATTTCCGCCGCGTTCAAGCCGCCGTAATTCCAGACCAGGGTGATCTCCGGACTGTCCACGCGCGGCAGGATGTCGGTGGACATCCGCCGTCCGGACATGATGCCGAAGAGCAGAATCAGAATCGCCATCACCCCGATGGTGTATTTGTAACGAAGGGCGAAGATTACAATCCACATGGCGGCAGAACTCAATGACAAAAATCGGCCGCAGGCAAGAAAGATCCCCTTGGGGATGAATCGATGCGCAAGCCTTATCTGACAGGCGGCGGCGCGTCGTAGACCTTGCGACCATCGCGGATGGCGGCTCGGTTCTTGCGCTCAATCTCGGCGCGTTCCTCATACTTGCGGTCGCGTTGCTGGTCGGTCTCGCAGGCCACAAACCCGGCACTGTCCGGGTTGGGGGCTTTTTTCAACGCCTCCTGGCCCGCGCGGATGATGGTGAGCGCCTCGGTGTAGCGCGGATCCTCCTTTGGCACCCTGGCCAGCCCGGGGCTGATCTCCGGCCGGTCAAAGCTGAGGTCGATGTTGCCCGTGGCCACGCCGAGTTGATTGAGCCGGCCAATCTGCCCGTCACTGAGCGGACTGCGTCCGAAACGGTTCTTCGGATAGGCACTGGCATAACTCGGATAGTAGGTGGCGTTGAGGTCCACCCAGGTCGTGATCCGCCCGAGTTCGTCCGGGCTGAGCTTGACGTCGTGGTGCGGCTTGGCTGCAGTTAGAACCTGCGTCAACTTGCTGGCATGCGAGCCCCATGAGTACGCTTGTTGCGTCTCGGGCGGGCCGGCACCCACCACTTTGAGCGCGCCTTTGGTCCACAGGTTGACATAACTCACGTTGAAGATCAAACCGCGATCCCCCGCCAGATTGAGCTTTTGCCCGGCATCCTTGCCATAGTCGTGACAACGCACGCAATGCTTGTCAAACACCGGCTGCACCTCCGTCCGGAAGTTGAACAACCGGGGTTCGCCATGCCAGCCGGTCAGGCGGCTCGGTGCCCGCTTCAAGGCCAGCGGGGTGGCGCCAAGATTGAGTGGCGGCGCGGCGCGGCGTTCGTCGTGGCAGCCGATACAGCCCATTCGTTCACCGGACTGGACCATGGTGCCGCTGCGCATCGACTGGATCATCATGCCGTTCTCATCGAGCAGTTGGAAATAGACAAAGCGATCGGAAGGCATGGCAAAGGAGGCGGATCCGTCGGCCTCGACCGGTACCGTACCGAGGATGCGTTTGTTGTTGAAATCGTGCCAGCTCATGCCGGGGCGCTCCACCCCCTGGCCATTCCATCCCGGCTCCGTCCAAGTGCGTTTCTCGGGCGATTCCACCACCCGCAGGAACTTCACACTGCCGGGCTTCACACCCTGCATGTGGGTGCCTTCATAAACATTCTGCACATACACATATCCATCCGTGTTGTTATAATCACGGCGCGTCGGGATGACCGGCGGTCGCGTCCGTGCTCCCAACGGCATCGGGTCGTAACAACCGGCGCCTTCGCTGTGAACCAGGATTTCATTGCCGAACACATCCACCAGATAGATCCCCATCTGCTCGCCCTGGCCGGTCGTGCGCGAACACAGGAAATACTTGTCAGAAAGCGGATAGGGATCCTCGTATTTCGGGCCGACCCTGCTGAAGGCGTCAAACCCGCCGTTGGGCTTGCCGGGGTCACTGACGAGGTTGATCGCCCCGGCCGGCCAGGTGCGCAGGATCGGTGAGCGGCCGTCCATGCCGTGGCGTTGATCCAGAATGGCCAGCGCACCCCACGGCCGGTCATGGCAGGAACTGAGGATACAAAGGATCCGTTCGGTGCCTGGGATACACTGCGGATTAAGGACCACGCCACCCGACGGCGTGTTGTTGCCGTAGTAGCCGGCGTGATTGGTTCCATCAGGATTGGCGGTCCACAGCCCTTGGGCGTTGCCGAAATTGCGGTCCACATACTCCCAGCGATAATAGATCAGACGGCCGTCCGGCATCAGCGACCCGTGGCCTTCAAACAGGGTGCTCTTGCCTATCTGATGGATGTTGGCGCCGTCCGCCTGCATGCGGAACAGGTTGCCCATGATGTGGATGTTGCACATGCAATATTTCGGCTCGCGCGAGGACGTGAAGACAATGCTGTCGTCCGGCAGATAGAACGGGTCGATGTCAAACACTCCATCGGCGGAACTAAGCGACTTGAGGCCGCTGCCATCGGCGTTGACTTCATAAAGGTGATAGTTGTCGCGGATGTTCTTGCGCATGGAAAACACAATGCGTTTGCCATCAAAGTGAACGTCCGGATCACGCAAGCGCCCTTCGGGGCCGGGGTCGGCCACGACGCGGGTTTCGCCGTTGTGTGCCAGATCGATGACCTTGAGCGGGCCGCCGGGTTGGTAACTGCCGGTGTTGCATTCCCCCGTTTGGAACATGGTCTCTGTGTTGTGGTGGTCCGAACGATATTGGCTGCGCACCACATACACCAACGGTTGCCCGCTGACCAGCGGGTTGGCCAGCAACGCCTCGCGCCGCAGTTGCTCGAAGTCCCCTCGCGGCAACGGCGAAAGGCTCTCCATGGCCGCGAGCCTATCAAGAAATGCCTTGCCGTTGGGATAGCGGTCGCCGTAAGTGGCCATCAAATCCGTGATGGCACTTTGCAACGCCAATCCTTCATTGGGGCTGGCGGCGGGAACGCCATCGGCCATGGCGGGTGACACCAGCGGTGCGCAAGCCAAAACAAGGCAGCCCCGGAGTCCGCGACTCCAAGTCAAAAATGGGGAAATCATCATGGTTGAAACCGGAGCAAATGGAAATCGCTTTGGAGCATGCCGTTATTGACGTGCCGCGCTCCCATATACGCGGGCGCTTGGCGAAACTTTCATGAACACGCGGGCATCTGGTGGACGCCTGCGTGAGAAGGCGGCGGATTGCCCCTCCCGCGTTGTCACCAACGCGCCTACGAAGAGTGCGGGGCACCAACGCGCCTACGGCGCGAGCGGCTTGCTGGTGATCAGGCCGATGCCGCGGCCCTTGTTGCCGCAGGCGCAGTAATAGAGATAGAACGTGTCATTTTTCGGGTTGAACACGAGGGCTATTTTGTGGGCGAATTGTTTGTCGAGTCCGCTGGGATTGCCGCCCGCCTTATAGATCGGCTCCGGATGCGCCGTCCATTGCAGCAGGTCGCGCGAGAAGGCCGCCATGATATGGGCGCCACCCTTGCCCACGCCGAAGTAGAGCATCGTCCAATGGTCGCCGTCGCGATACACCTTGGGGTCTGAGGCAAAATCCGCATCAAAGCCCCCCGGGCGCGTGCCAAGCACCGGATTGGCGGGATGCCGCTGCCAATCCAGCAGGTCGGCGGAAAAGGCCAGGCCGGTCTGCTCGTGACCGCCGCGGGCCGCATTATAGAAATTGTAAAAACGCCCCTGGTGCTCGACCAGCCATGGTTGATAGATGCAGTCCTTTTCCCAGGCCGCGCAATCCGCATCCTGCACGGCAAGGATGGGCGCATTCTTCGCCCGTTGCCAGGTGAGTCCGTCGTCACTGCCGGCCACGCCCTCATAGCCCGGACGCAACTCGTAACCACCTTGGCGCGGATAGCACCCGTAAAGGGTCCAGTACTTGCCATCGCGCTTTTTGAGCAGGCGCGGCGCCTTGACGTCGTAGGACTCGTAGAGGAACGCTCCAATGACACAACCGCCGGCATCAAATCCGCCCGCCGGGCCGAAGCCCATCGCCAGGCGGTAGTTGCCCCAATGCAGCAAGTCCGTACTCTCGGCGACAAACGAGTTATAGCCTTTGCCATTGAAGGCGATGAAGCTCATGAACCACTTGTCCGGCTGGCCAGAGATTTGATAGATGCAGGGCGCGTCCGTGCTCTTGAATCCCTCGTGGCCGGGAATGTTGGGGCTGGCTGGAATGACGTGGTCCGGTTGGTAATGCCAGCCGCGATACGGTGCCGACCACGCATCCAGCGTGGCGCGATCAATGGCTTGCGGCGCGGGCGTCTCGACGGCTTGCAGGAAGCAGGGCGAGGCCAGCAGCATTGCCACAACACATTGCAGAATCTTGTGATGCATTTCCATGGCTTGCTATTTCCGCCTACCTTCGGCGCATTGCCGCAACGCCTGACGGAGTTGCACGACTTCCGCCTTGGTGGCAGGCCCGAGCGGTTGCCGCGGCGGGCCGCAATCGTAACCCATGATCCCGCATGCGGCCTTGACCCATTGGGTGTATCTGCCGCCGCCTTCCATCAACTCGAGCGTCGGCAACATTTCAAAAAACAACTTGCGCGCTCTAACATAATCCTTGTTCACCACGCTTAACTCATAAAGTTTGGCGTGCGCTGCGGGCAGCACGTTGGCCACGCCACCGACCCAGCCGATTGCGCCGACCATGAAGCTTTCCAGAGCGATGGTGTCGCAGCCGCAGAAGACGCCCAAACGATCGCCGCACAAGCGCATCAAGGTGGTCATGCGGGCCATTTCGCCGGTGCTTTCCTTCACATAACGGACGTTGTCCAACTCGGTGAGGCGGACGATGAATTCCGGCGTCATGTCCACGCCGGTGCGGCCCGGATAGTTGTAAAGCATGATGGGAATACCGATGGCGTCGTTGACGGCGCGGAAATGCAAAAACAACTCGTCGGGTGTGGGCAGTGAATAATAGGGCGCCGCGAGCAAGACGCCCGCACAACCAAGTTGCTCGGCCTGGCGGGCGAAGCCGATCACCTCACGGGTCGAACCCGCGTTGGCACCCGCCACCACCGGCACCCGCCCCGCAGCGGCGACCACCGTGGTTTCCAACACCTGCTGCCGCTCTCCGGGCGAGAGCGCGTAAAATTCACCGGTGCTGCCGAGCGGAATCAACCCGTGGATGCCTTGGCGGATCTGATGCTCGACCAGGCGCGCGAGCTTGGTTAGATCAAGCTCCCCGTTCGCCTTCAGCGGTGTGACAAGTGCGGTGAATACCCCGTGAAAACGGGCTGGTTTGCGTTTGATGGACATGGAGGGGTGTTGTTAGAGTAAATGGAGCGTTGAAACCTGGGTCACTGGTCACTGGTCACTGGTCACTGGTCACTGGTCACTGGTCACTGGTAAGACGCAGCGTCTCTGCTTCTTCCCCAATGACTATTGACCATTGACCTAACCGAGCTGCATCCAAACAGTCTTGAGTTCGGTGTATTGTTCGTGGGCGTAGGACGACTTGTCGCGGCCGAAGAAGCCGGACTCCTTGAAGCCGCCGAAGGGGGTGGTTAGATCACCCTCGGAGAAGGTGTTGACCGACACCACTCCGGCACGGATCTCACGGGCAAAACGGTGGGCCTTGGTGAGGTCGCGGGTGTGCAAGGACGCCGCCAGACCGTAGTTGGTGTCATTGGCCACCGCGATGGCTTCCTCGTCGCTGTCCACCGGGATGACGGCCAGCACCGGGCCGAAAATCTCTTCCTTGGCGATGGTCATGGTGCTTTTCACGTCGTCGAAGATGGTGAGTTCGACAAAGTTGCCGCCGGATTTCTTCATGACCTGCTTGCCACCCAGCACCAATTTGCCGCCTTCCTTGTGGGCGATCTTGATGTAATTGAGCACCGTCGCCATGTGGCTCGGCTCAATGAGCGGACCGACGCGGGTCTTCGGATCGAGCGGATCGCCGATGGGCCACGCCTTCGTCTGTTCGATGATCTTTGCCACCAGCGCATCCTTGATGCTGCGATGGACGATGAGGCGCGAGCCACTGCTGCAATTCTCACCCATGTTCCAAAACGCGGAATTGACCGCGTGCGGCGCGACCGCATCAATGTCGGCGTCGGCCAGCACCACTTGCGGGTTCTTGCCACCCAATTCGAGGATGATGCGCTTGAGGTTGGACTCCGACGAATAACGCAACAGATCGCGCCCGACGCTGGTGGAACCGGTGAAGGCCACCATGTCCACATCCATGTGACGGCACAGCGCCGGACCTAACACCGAACCGGCACCGGGAACCACGTTGAGCACACCATCGGGCAACCCGGCTTCAGCAGCAAGTTCGGCAATGCGCAAGGCACTGAGGGACGTTTGCTTGGCGGGCTTGAGCACCAGGCTGTTGCCGGCGGCAAGGGCGGGCCCGATTTTCCATGCCATCATCTGCGCGGGAAAATTCCACGGCAGGATCATGCCGACCACACCGATGGGTTCACGCACGATCATCGACACAATGTCCGGCCCGCTGGGGGAGACCCGCTCATGAAGTTTGTCGATGAGCTCCGCATGCCAGTGAATGCAATGGATCGAGTCCGGGATGTCGATATTGACGCAGTCGTAAATCGGCTTGCCGGCATCGATCGAATCAAGCAGGGCGATTTCCATCGCATTGGCCTCAAGCAACTCGACAAATTTGAGCATCACCGCCTTGCGCTCGCCCGCAGACTGACGCGACCAACGACCATCCGCAAACGCCTTGCGCGCGACCGCCACGGCGCGGTTGATATCGGCCGGTTCGCAGGCGGCGATGGTGGTGATTTTTTTGCCGTTGGCAGGGTTGATCGACGCGTAGGTCTTGCCGGACGACGACGGGCAGAACTTGCCGTCAATGAATGCTTGGGTACGGTACTGGAGTTTGGCCACCGCCGCTTGGATGCCCTTGGGCTTGAGTGTGAAGTTCATGGAAATGTCAGAATTTATGGTTGGAAGAACACTGTCCTTAGCGCCGCGACGCTTACATGACCGGGACGACCGTCGCAAGTGTTTTGTGCCAAAGATTTGGACGGTCGTCCAAATAATCCGTCATTTCGAGAGGCAGGTTAGGGGTGCCGGGCGGAGTTGTGGCGGGAGGTGCGGGAGTGCGGGACAAAGCTGTCCTTGCATCCGCGGCGGATTCGGCTACTGCTTGCGCGCCATGAGCGACGCCGCCAGCCCGCAGCCCCATCCAACCACTGAAGCCGAATTGATCGCCGTGCGCCGCGAGAAACTGGCCAAACTGCGCGAACTCGGGGTTGATCCCTTTGGCGGGCGCTTCGAGGTGACCACCACGCCCGCGGCGCTGCACGCGGGATTTGCGGAGGGCCTGCAGGTGAGGGTGGCCGGGCGCATCAGCGCGCTGCGCGACATGGGCAAGTCATGCTTCATCCAGGTGGGCGACATCCACGGGTCGATCCAAGGCTACGTCGGGACCAAAAATCTATCGGAACATGAGGCGGCGGTGTGGAAATGTCTGGACCGCGGTGATTGGATCGGCATCGAGGGGGAAACCTTCATCACCCGTACCGGTGAACCGACGATCAAGGTGGGGAAATTCACGGTGCTGTCCAAAGCGCTGCGGCCAATGCCTGACAAGTGGCACGGGCTGGCGGATCGCGAGCAAATCTACCGCAAGCGGCATTTGGATTTGATGGGCAACCCGGAGAGTGCGGCATTGTTTGTGAAACGCTCGCGGATGATCGCCGAGATCCGGCGGTTTCTGCAGGAGCGCGGGTTTCTGGAGGTGGAAACGCCGATGCTTCAGGACGTGGCCGGCGGGGCCGCCGCCCGCCCGTTCGAAACCTATCACAACGCGCTGGGCATGCCGCTGACGTTGCGCATCGCGCCGGAGTTGTTCCTCAAGCGCCTGCTGGTGGGCGGTTTCACCAAGGTGTTCGAGCTCAACCGGAGTTTCCGCAACGAGGGGATTTCGCGCCGCCACAATCCGGAGTTCACCATGTTAGAGGCGTATTGGGCGTTTTCCGATTTCGAGGGCATGGCGGATCTGGTCGAGGAACTGGTCTGCCATCTGGCGGAAACCTTCTGCGGCGGCCTGCAGATCGGGCACACGGATGAGGACGGCCAGCCGCTGCGCACCATCAACCTTGCCCGCCCGTGGCGCCGCGCCGACTATCACGAACTCATCGCCGGCGCGGCCGGCGCGGATTTCTTCGATCTAACCGCCGCGGGCCGCCGCGACCGCTGCGAGACCTTGGGCGTGCAGATTTCCCCGGAAATGGAGGATCACGAGGTCATCCAACAGGTATTTGAAAAGCTTGTGGAGGAAAAAACCTTCGACCCGTGCTTTGTCACGCGGGTATCGAGCCAACTGGTGCCGCTGGCCAAGGTGAGTCCCGGCGGCCGGACCGTCGAGGTGTACGAACTCATCATCAACGGCCAGGAGATTTCCCCCGGCTATTCCGAACTGAACGATCCGGATGTGCAGCGCGAACGCCTCGAGCACCAATCCGGCGAGGAAACCCAGAAGGTTGATTACGACTTCATCGAGACCCTCGAACACGGGATGCCACCGGCCGGCGGCATCGGCATCGGCATCGACCGCCTCTGCATGATGCTCACCGGCGCCCCGACCATCCGCGACGTCGTCCTCTTCCCGTTGTTGAAAAGAAAGTGACTTTTCAGCACGACTGGCGCCCCGGGTGCCAGCCGGAATCATTGAACCCTTGAGTCTGCAAGTAGCCACAATGTTATGAATTACATCTTTTGCCTTGTTAGTTTGTTAGGTGCGTTTCTGCTCTTCCAGGTGCAGCCCATGATCAGCAAGTTCATTCTGCCGTGGTTTGGCGGCAGTCCCGGAGTGTGGACGACGTGCATGTTGTTTTTCCAAGTGATGCTCTTCGGCGGCTACAGCTATGCGCACCTGCTGTCCGGGCGCAAGGCGGCCACGCAGGCCTGGGTGCATGTGGGACTGCTGGTGCTGGCGGCGTTGTTGTTGCCGATCGTCCCGGGTGGCGCGTTGAAGCCGCTGGGTTCGGAGAACCCGTCCTGGCACATTCTGGTGCTGTTGTTGGCCACGGTGGGATTGCCGTACTTTGTGCTTTCCGCCACCAGTCCGCTGGTGCAAGTGTGGTATTCCCGCGTCTATCCGGACCGCCCGCCATGGCGCCTGTACGCCTTGTCCAACGCGGGCTCGCTGACAGCCCTGTTGACCTATCCGATTCTCATCGAGCCGCGCTGGGACGCGGTGCAACAGGCGTGGATCTGGTCGGGATCCTTTTTGCTGTTTGCCTTGTTGATGGGTGCCTGCGCGACGGGCGAGTGGAAACGGGGTACGGCCGAGGCCGCGCGGCGTCTGCATGAGGAAGTGGTGAAGGACAGCCAGGGCCCCGGGCCTGGCGTGTGGCGCCGGGTGGGTTGGGTACTGCTGCCGGCGTTTGCCTCGCTCATGCTGTTAGCCACCACCAATCACGTTTGTCAGGATGTGGCGGTCATTCCGTTTTTGTGGGTTGTGCCGCTGGCGCTCTATCTGGTGACCTTCATCATTTGCTTTGATCATCCGCGCTGGTATGCGCGCCCGGTGTGGGCGGTGCCGGCGATGCTGGCCATCATGCTAACCTCCGGGTTGTATAACATTCCGTGGGATTGGACGCCGGGATTTGTCACGGAGTTGGTGATTTATTTTGCGACGTTGTTTTTCATCTGCATGGTGTGTCATGGGGAGCTGGCCCGCCTCAAACCCGGCACGTCGCATTTGACGGAATACTATCTGCTGATGTCCGCGGGCGGGGCGTTAGGCGGGCTGGCGGTGAGTTTGGTCGCGCCGATGGTGTTCAAGACCTTTCTGGAATGGTCGCTGGGGCTGGTCATCGGTTTTGTGATTGTGACTTGGGTGGCCTACCGCGGGGTGGTGGCAACACGGACATTGCGCGCGAAACAACTCGTCGGTGGCGTCTTCGCCGTGGTCGGGGTGGCGGCGCTGTATTTCATTGTGGACTGGGAGTTTCTCGGCTTTGGCAGCGCGCTGGAACGGTCGCGCAGTTTTTACGGCACGCTGCGGGTTCAAGTCCGGACCGCGGACGACGGCACCACCTACCATTCGCTTTATTGCAGCGGCACCGAACACGGCCGCCAAAACATGGACCGCGTCATGCGCCGCGACCCGCTTACCTACTACGGACATGAGACCGGCATCGGCATGGCGCTGGACCGCCTGAAAAACCAACCGGATGCCAAGGTTGGCATCATCGGCATGGGCACCGCCACGGTCGCTTGCTATGCCGAACCCGGACAGACATACCGCTTCTACGAAATCAACCCCGACGTTGTGAGCATGGCGCGGAAATGGTTCACCTTCATCGATGACCTCGAGGCCCGCGGCGCCAAGTACGAATTGGCCCTCGCGGACGCGCGCCTCTCGCTCGAGCATGAGCCCGCGCAGAATTTCGACGTGCTCATGTTGGATGCCTTCAGCGGTGATTCCGTGCCGGTGCATTTGCTCACGCGCGAGGCGTTTGCCATTTACCAGCGGCATCTCAAACCCGACGGCATCATCGCGGTGCACATCACTAACAAATATCTCAATCTCGCGCCGGTGGTGGAGCGCCTCGCCCGGGAATTCGGGTACCTGACGACGCGCCAGTGCATTGACCCGGGCGATCTGCCCGGCCACTACGCACCCGACTACCTGCTGTTGACCAAGGATGCGCAATTCATCCAAGCCCATCCACCCGCGCCGCCGAAGTATGCGCGGGCGCTGCAGGTGCCGCTGTGGACCGACCATGCCCACAATTTGTTCCAGATCCTGGATCGGCGTTAGGGTGGGTGCTCAAACCCCGAGCATCTGCCGGAACTGGCGAGCCGCCGCCTCATCTAACAGGCGAAGCGCGGATTCCACCGGCAGATCCGCGGCGATGATCTCGCGGGCTGCTTCCAGCGCGGGATACGCCGTGCGGCGGAATTCCAGCACCCGGGTATCCGAGTCCCACAGGGCCCAGCCGGCGCGCAAGTCGCCATCGCGGGGTTGGCCGACGGAGCCGAGCATGACGGCACAAACCACGCCCTCGGGCAAATGGATACGGGTGGGGCTGATGCGCTCCGGGGTGACCGGCTCAGCCGGATCAAAAAACACCTCCTGGCGATGGGTGTGGCCGAAGAAGCCGATCCCGTGCCCTGAGGATCGCAAAATATCGAGTGTGGGAACCGCCTCACGGAGCGAACGCATGTATGGCCATTCCTCCGGGCGATGCAGCGCGGCGTGTGCGAGCAAGCCACCGGGGATTTCCAATAAGCGCGGCAGGTCGCGCAGCCAGGCGGCATTCTCCTCACTCAAGGAGCGGGCGGCTTCCTCAACGCCGGCCCAGACGGGGTTTTTCCGCCAATCGCGGTTGGCGGGCAAGGCCGCAGGATCCCGCCGCAAGTGATTGGTATAGAAATCGTGGTTGCCCATCACGCTCTCCCCGCCCAGTGCGCGCACCCGCTCCACGCAGGCATTGGAGCTGGCCCCATAGCCCACCGTATCGCCTCCCACCACGATCCGTCCGACCTTGGCCTTGGTCACATCCCGCAGCACCGCTTTCAATGCCGGAAGATTGGCGTGGATGTCGGACAATAGAGCGAGCTTTGGCATATCGGCAAGCCACTCTAGCGCAGCCGTCAAGCCCGCGCCGGCGCACAGGTGAAGACAGCGGCTGGAAGCCGCAGCTACAGGTCTAACCCGCGCCGGCGCACAGGTGAAGACAGCGGCTGGAAGCCGCAGCTACAGGTCAGGCCCGCGCCTGCGCGCAAGTGAAGACAGCGGCTGGAAGCCGCAGCTACAGGTCAGGCCCGCGCCGGCGCACAGGTGAAGACAGCGGCTGGAAGCCGCAGCTACAGGTCTAACCCGCGCCGGCGCGCAGGTGAAGACAGCGGCTGGAAGCCGCAGCTACAGGTCGGGCCCGCGCCCGCCGGCGCATTTAGTCCCATAATCGAGGATTTTCAAAAAAAAACCTTGCCTAGGGGCGGGGAGCATGTTGATCTCCCCGCCCGCCCATAACGGCGGAGCAACCCCACATTTCCCTATACGGCCATGGCCTACGCAGTGATCAAAACCGGCGGTAAACAATACCGCGTCCAACAAGGTGAGAAATTCGACGTCGAGAAACTCGACGCCGCAGTCGATTCTGAAATTCAGTTCACCGAGGTCCTGCTCGTGGGCGAAGGCGAGAGCTTGAAGGTCGGAGCCCCGACCGTGGCGGGTGCCTCGGTCACGGCCAAGGTCATCAACCAATATCGCGGACCCAAGGGGATTGCCTTCAAATTCAAGCGCCGCAAGGGTTTTCACAAGACCAAGGGCTTCCGCCGTTCCCTCACCACGCTCGAGATCACCTCGATCGCCGGTTAATCCCCACCCCCCCTCCCTACCATGGCCCATAAAAAAGGACAAGGCTCCGTCAAGAACGGTCGCGATTCCCGCAGCAAACGTCTCGGCGTGAAAAAATTCGGCGGTCAAGCCGTCATCGCCGGCAACATCATCATCCGCCAGCGCGGCACCAAGGTCCATCCCGGCGTGGGCGTCGGCATGGGCCGCGATCACACGCTGTTTGCGCTCGTCGATGGCAAGGTTCTCTTCGACCGTGAAGGCCGCCGCGTCAATATCGCCGTGCCTGCGGCGGCAAACTAACAGACACGATCCCTTCACCTAGCCGCACCCTTTTCACCGGGGGCGCGGCTTTTTTTGGCACACCATGGCATGGCGACGGCCTGTGAGTCCGGTGGTGCCCACAGAAAGGTGATTCCGCACTTGGAATGGGTGACAATCCATGGCAGGATCCATCCATGGAAAGTTCTGCTTCAAACAAGGTCGGGCAACGTCTGGTGTTTCACGAAACCGGTGTGCCTTTGGAAAAACTCCAGGTGCAAGCGTTCAGCCCGCCCGCACCCACTGCCGGGCAGGTGCTGGTCCGGATGTTGGCCGCGCCGGTCAATCCGGCGGACCTCAATTTCATCGAAGGCACCTACGGCGTGAAGCCGGAATTGCCGGCAACGCCGGGTGTGGAGGGCTGCGGCGTGGTGGAGGCCAGTGGCGCGGCGGCCTATCAGGCTGGCGACCGGGTGATATTTTTGCGCCGTGCGGCGACTTGGGCGACCCACACCGTGGTGGCGGCGGAGTCCTTGTTCAAGCTGCCGGCCACGATCGATCCGATGCAGGCGGCGATGCTCAAGGTCAATCCGGCCACAGCGTGGCGCTTGCTGCATGGTTTTGGCAAGCCGGAGCAAGGTGCCTGGATTGTCCAGAATGCGGGCAACTCGGCGGTCGGCCGCTGCGTGATCCAACTGGCCCGGGACCTCGGCCTGCGCACGCTGTCGTTGGTACGGCGGCCGGAATTGGTGGAGGAACTCACCCAACTCGGCGGCGATGTGGTCTTGGTGGATGACGAGGCCGGGTTGGTGGCGGCCAAGGCGGCGCTCGGTGGTGCCACCGCCGCGCTGGCATTCAATGCGGTGGGCGGTGACAGCGCGTTGCGCCTGATGAACCTGCTGCGCGAAGGCGGGGTGCATATCACCTTTGGCGCGATGGCCAAGCGGCCTCTCACCGTGCCTAACGGATTGCTCATTTTCCGCGACATCCAACTGCGCGGGTTGTGGGTGACGCGCTGGATCGAAAACGCCCCGGACGCGGAGGTCCGTGGCGTATATGCCGATCTGGCCGCGCGGGTCGCGGCGGGCACGCTGGTGCAACCGGTGGATTCCGCCCATCCGCTCGAAGCTTTTCCCGCGGCACTCGCCCGGCTCACGGCCGGCGAGCGCGCGGGCAAGGTGTTGTTTGCGCCGTGACGAGAGACAAAGACTTGTCAGAGGGCAGACGCCGGGCGACCATGGCGCGCGATGAAATTGCTGTCGTGGAATGTGAACGGCCTGCGGGCGGTGTTAGGCAAGGGCTTTGGCGAGTTTGTGACTGCCGAGCGGCCGGACATATTGTGTTTGCAAGAAACCAAGGCGCGGCCGGAACAAGTGCCGCTGCCTCTGGAATTGGGGGGCTACCATGATTATTGGAATTCGGCGCAGAAGCCGGGATATTCCGGCGTGGCGGTGTTCACGCGGGAAAAACCGTTGGAGGTGTCCCTGGGCATGGGCATCGACGAGCACGACAGCGAGGGCCGGGTGCTGACCTTGGAGTATGCGGATTTCATCCTGGTCAATGTCTATACGCCCAACGCCCAGGATGGCCTGCGGCGCCTGCCTTATCGACTCGCCTGGGATGCCGCATTCCGGACGCATCTGGGCACTCTGGCAAAGCGCAAGCCGGTGGTGTTTTGTGGCGACCTCAACGTGGCCCATCAGGAAATCGACCTCGCCCGCCCGCGCGAAAACCGCTTCAGCCCGGGGTTCTCCGACGCGGAACGGGAAAGCTTCACTGAATTGTTAGACTCGGGGTTTGTGGACTCCTTCCGGCATTTCCATCCGGACCTGGAGGGCGCGTATTCGTGGTGGTCATACCGGGCCGGCGCGCGGCCGCGCAACATCGGCTGGAGAATCGACTACTTCGGCGTGTCCGCGCCGTTCATCGGACGGGTGGCGTCGGCGGCGATCCTGCCGCAGGTGTTAGGTTCGGACCATTGTCCGGTGGGCATCGTCCTCAGAGAGTGAGAAGACTGCCGCTGGAAGCGTCAGGTACGTGAGAAGACTGCCGCTGGAAGCGTCAGGTACGTGAGAAGACTGCCACTGGAAGCGTCAGGTACGTGAGAAGACTGCCGCTGGAAGCGTCAGGTACGTGAGAGGACTGCCGCTGGAAGCGTCAGGTGCAGGCACTCAGTGGGTCACGCGCATCGGCATGAGCACGTAGAGGAAGGTGCCTTCGATGCGCAACACCCCGGGACTCATTTCATCGATGAGGTCGAGGTAGACATCGTTGGTTTCCAGATTGCGCAGCGGGGCTTGCAAAAACTCCGGGTTGAAGGCGATTTGCATCGGCTTGCCCTGATAGATCACATCCATCACTTCCTGTGCCTCGCCGACATCCGGCGAGTTGGCGGTGACCTCGATTTGGTTTTCGCTGAAGACGAGTTTGACCGAGTTGGACTTGTCCGAGGCCAGAAGCGAGACGCGCTTGACGGTATCGAGCAGCGCCTCGCGGGCGATGATGACGCGTTCGAGGGCATCGCCGGGGATGACCTGACGGTAGTTCGGATAGTTGCCTTCGATAAGTTTGCTGGCCAGCAGGTTATCGCCGATGGCGAAGGAAATCTGGTTATCGGTGAGCTTGACGATGACGTCGCCGGTTTCGCCCAGCAGGCGTTGGAGTTCCTGTACGGCCTTGGTCGGGATGATGACGTCGGTTTCGTGGGAGGCGGGGAATTCGAGGTCACTATCGACCATGGCGAGGCGGCGGCCATCGGTGGCCACCAAGGTCATTTTACCATCGCGGAACGAGGCGAAAATCCCGTTGAGGACATAGCGGGTTTCATCCGAGGAGATGGCGTAGGAGGTTTTGCGCAGGCCGTCGCGCAGGACTTGCTGCGGGATGCGGAACTCCTTGGAGCCTTGGAAGTTGGGCAACGGCGGGAATTCCGCTTCGCTCAGCCCGATGATTTTGAAAAACGATGGACCGCAGCGGATCGAGGCGTGGTTTTTGGAGTCCACGGATACTTCGACTTCGCTGGCCGGCAGTTCGCGCACGATGCTGACCAAGCGCTTGGCCGGCAGGGTGGTGGCCCCTTCCTTGTCGATCTGGGCTTCCACTGAGCCGGTGATGCCGACGTCGAGGTCCGTGGTGGTGAACTGGATGCGGCCATCCTTGGCGACCATCAACACGTTGGAGAGGATCGGCAGGGTGGTGCGTGAGCTTACCACGTGCTGGACCTTTTGCAGGCCATCGAGAAATGCTTCCTTGGAAATGCGAAACTTCATTGGTGTGATACCCGTAACGAGTTGCGAGGAAGTTTCCTTTTCCTTGCCGGTTTGGCAAGCATTCTTTAAGAATCCGAAAGAACTTTTCTGAATTCCATTGATTTCAGGGGGCTAGCGGCGGAGTTGGGACTCGATGCGGGCGAGGGTTTCCTTGAGTCCCGGGGCCTGGACGAGTTCGGCTTGGACTTTTTTGCAGGCGTGGATGACGGTGCCATGGTCGCGGCCGCCAAAGGCCTCGCCGATCTCCATGAGTGAACCCTTGGTGAGGGAGCGGCTCAAATACATGGCGACCTGGCGTGGAAAGGCGATACTGGCAGGGCGCCGGCGACTGGTCATATCCGCCAAGCGCATGTCGTAGTGCTCGGCCACGGCACGTTGGATGGCATCGATGCTGACCTGGCGGCTGGCCTCTTCGCGGATGAGGTCGCGCAGCAGGTGCGCAACGTTCTCGACGGTGACGCTTTCTCCGGCGAGAGAGGCGAAGGTGGCCACCCGCATCAACGCACCTTCGAGCCGGCGCACATTGGTGCAGATGTTTTCGGCGAGGAACTGCAGCACGGATTCATCGACCCGGACTTTCCAGTCGGCGGATTTTTTCTTCAGAATGGCCATCCGCGTTTCCATCATTGGCGGTTG
>CAIKDP010000417.1 GCA_903826205.1 Akkermansiaceae bacterium | reverse complement strand
GACGAGTTGTCCGTCCACGCGGCCTTCGCCGCACAACTCGAAGCCGTCGGCGTGATGGCGCAGCATCGTCACTTCCATCTGCACGACGCGGCCGGGGCGCAGCGCGCCATGGAACCGGACCTCATTGATGCGGATGACCGAGCCGATCTGTTGGAAATCCGATGAGAGCAGAATCAGCCAGTTGCCCAGTTGCAGCAGGCTTTCTAACAAAAGCATCTCGGGCAGTCGTGGCTCGTCGCCGAAGGCATTTTTGAGGGAATACTCCTCGAAGGAAACCGCCTTGAGCCCGGTGATGCGTTCATGGGCTTGCCAGGAGGTGATCCGGTCCACGAAGCGGAATTTCATAGGCCGCCGTCCACTTGGATTGCCTGGGCATTGATATAGGCGGCGCGGTCGCTGGCGAGGAAGGCGACCAGTTCGGCCACCTCGGCGGGGGTGCCGGCCCGGCCCAACGTGCAATGTTGTTCGTAATCGATCCGCTGCTTGTCTGGCACATGCTCGCTCACGCCATCGGTGAGCAGGCCTGGCACCACGGCGTTGACCCGTATCTGGTAGCGGGCCATCTCGCGGGCGAGTGAAAGCGTAAAACCCATGACGGCGCTCTTGGCCGTGGCATAATGCACCGGCACCTCCAACACCCGCACGCCGGCCAGCGACCCGAGGTTGACGATCGCGCCGCGCTGGCGCCGGATCATCGGCCGCACAAACGCTTTGGTGACCAAAAACATGCCTTTCACATTCACATTCATCATCAGGTCCCAGTCCTCCTCCTCGATCAGGGCGAAGGGCATCACCTGCGTGAGGCCGGCATTGTTGACCAGAATATCCACCGGGCCAAGGTCCTGCTCGATGGTGGCCGCAAGGTGTTGCGCCTGCGCGCCGTTGAGCACATCCAGCGGATAGGCTCTCACATCGAAGCCGCCGGCACAAAGTTCCTCTTGCAAGGCGAGCGCTTTTTCAGGCTGGCTGTGATAGGAAAAGGCCACCCGTGCGCCGTGGCCGGCCATGCAGCGGACCACGGCCGCCCCAACCGCGCCGCTGCCGCCGGTGACAAATGCGGTTCTTCCCTTAAGCATGGGTGGCTCCTTCCTCACTAACGGATAGCTTGCGTTGGATCAGGCTCACGAAAAACCCCACCGTCAGCAAAGCGGGAATGTCCGCCTTGCGCAGCCCCGCGACCAGTTTGCCTTGATCGAGTTCCGGCGCGGCACGGCGGATTTCCGCCAGCGCCTCGTCCGTTAGATAGCCGTCCCGCTCATAAACGCCGCCGGGCATTTGTTGGATCGCCTGCCGCTCCAGCTCGTTGGCCTCAATGCGCACCTTGAACGCCTCCTCAATGCGGAACGTCAGGTCGAGCAGGTCGATGGACTCCGCGCCAAGGTCGCCCACCAGTTCGCAGTGCGGATGGATTGCGTCCGGGCGCACGCCCAGCACCTCCACCAGCAGAGGCTTCAATTGTTGCAGTATTTCAGATTCGGATTTCATGGAAAAAGGGCGAGAGCTTCGTCGAGTGAGAGGGTGTCGGTGGGACAGGCCTTGCGGAGGCGGCTGTCTTCGGTGACCAGCTTTTGGCCGAAGCTGCGGGCGAGGGCGACGAAGCGGGCGTCGTAGGAGGAGATGTTAGACTCGCATGCGATGCGGAGGGTTTCGATGGGATCGACTGGATGGGTGTTGGCCGGCGGGAAGATCGATCGGCCCAGAGCCATCGCCTCAAGTGCCTCGTCCGTTTCCAGTTGGCCGGCGCGGTGATAATTGCGGAGGGCGTTGGCAAGCTCGATCTGCCACCAGTCCGCCAGATGCCAGTCCGGATCCTTTTCATAGAGTGCTTCGGCAGCTGGCCTGCTGGGATGGCTGACGACCAAAGCCACGACGAGATTGGTGTCGGCGATGATCATGAGTTGTGGCTCTGGCCGCGGCGTTCGAGTCCGTCGTCGATGAAACGAAGGGTTTCCTCCATCGTCGTGGGGCGGCGAAGCTTGATTGGCTCTGGCAAGCGCGGCGGAGGGGCGGCAGCGATCCCGCCCAGCTTTTCATCAATGATGGCAATGGTCTCCTGCGTCACCGACCGACGATGGCTGGCCGCGGCGTATTTCAGACGGGCATGCAAAGCGGGTGGTATATTGCGTATAAGGATGTCAGGCACGGGAGAAAGATAGCGGGGTGATAGCGTTTTGCAAGCATCGTTTCACGATTTTCCGGCAGGGTGTGGGAAAGAATTCGCCTTCTCAGTGGCTTTAGTGTTTTCAGTGGTTTGAACTGCCCGCTCTTGCAGTTTTGATAAGGCGCGACACGTCGAAGCCGAGCCGTTCGGCCTTGGCGAGCAGCGTGGCATATTTCTGTTGGGAAATCGCGGGCGTGCGTGCGAGCAGCCAGAGATACTTGCGATCCGGCGTGCCGACGATGGCTTCTTGATAGTGCTCATCCACATGGAAGACCCAGTAGTTGCCTGCTTTCGGCACGGGAATGAACGGTCCGAACCAAGTACTGAAGCGCACGGCGAGCTTCGTGTTGATAGGTGGGTTGAGTACCCTCGCATATCCACGGATGTCATGCTGCGTGCCATCCGGACGCAGCGCAATATTGTGCACCGAGACCGTGCCATCGGCATTGGCCCCATACTCAGCGATGGCCGCCTCATCGGCCTTTTGAAACGCCATGGGCAGCCGCGCGATCTCAAACCAGCGCCCCGTGTAGCGGCTGAGGTCCACCCGTGTGGCGGTGGCCGGCGTGTCCATAGGGCGTGTCGGGGCACAGGATGCCAGACCGAGGCCAAGCAAGATCAAGGCGGCATGGCGTAGTCTGACGAGGCGTGATGGCAGCAGCAGTTCTATTCGTTCTGTGAATGCGTGTTTGGATTTCATAAGTTGGCAAATTCGGCGATGTGTGCGAGGGATTTCCGCCGTGGTATAGAGACCGCTCCGTCGGCATACCCCAGCGCGATCAGGCCGGTGATGGCGAAGCCCGGCGGCACCTGCAATAATGTGGTTAGATCATCGGCCAGCAAGGGGGCGGTCATGACGCAGGCGCCCAGGCCGAGCGTGTGGGCGGCCAGCAGGATGTTTTGCATGGCCATGGCGACGCTGAGCGGTTCACCGGATACCAATTCGGGATTGCGCGTGCCATCCCACAGTGGCGCGGCCGCCGCGATGGGCAGCTTGTGCATGGCCACAATCAGCACCGGCGCGGCCGAGAAAAAAGTGCCGTATTGGACCAGCCCGGCCGCGTGGACGGCCGCCACCTCGGGCAGTGCTTGCAGCTTGCGTTCCATGCCGAGCCGCACTTGTTCCGCCAGTTCGCGGATTTGTGCGCGGTCATCCAGCACCATGAATCTCCACGGTTGGCGGTTGTGGTTGGAGGGGGCCCAACGGGCGGCTTCTAACAATCTATCCAAATCCTCGCGACTGACCGCACGTTCGTCGAAGCGCCGGACCGAGCGGCGGGAAAGCATCAACTCGAGAAGTTGGTCGTAGGTGATCATAGGCCGAATCCCCCGTCGACATGCAGCACCTGACCGGTGATGTAGGATGCCTCATCCGATGCCAGGAATGCCACCAGACCGGCGACTTCGTCCGGCTGGCCGGCACGTTTTAAAAGAATGTTAGGCAGGATGCGTTCGCCGTGTTGGGCCAGCACCGCCTGTGACATATCGGTTTCGATCACGCCGGGGGCCACGGCATTGACCAGGATGTTGCGGGGGGCGAGTTCGACGGCGAGCGCGCGCGTCAGGCCTTCCAATCCGGCCTTGGCGGCGGCGTAATTCGCCTGGCCGCGTCCGCCGTGGCTGGCCACCACCGAGGAGAGGTTGATGATGCGGCCCCATCGCCCGAGCACCATGAATTTGGCGCAGGCCCGCGCCAGGTTGAATGATCCTGTCAGACAGACGTCCAGCACCCGCGCCCAAGCTGTGTCGCTCATCGCCAGGGCAGGGGATTCATCGACGATTCCGGCGTTGTTGACCAGAATGTCGAGGCGGCCACAGCGCTGCTTGATCGCTTCGGCTGCGGCCTGGCAACTCGCCGGATCGGTCACATCCAACTGCACCGGATAGGCGCTGCCGCCCGTGCGCTGGATTTCCTCCACGGTCGCTTGCGCCGCATCCGCCCGCGTCTGATAGCCCACGGCCACGTGATGGCCACGCTGCGCCAACCCGATGGCGATGGCGCGGCCGATGCCGCGCGATGCCCCGCTCACCAATGCCACACGCTTATGCATGATATTTTCCAAAGACCAAGGATGCGTTCTGACCGCCGAAACCAAACGAGTTGGACAACACCACGTTGCCGTCAAATTCACGCCTGCCCCCGGTCACGAAATCAAGATCGCATAACGGGTCGGGGTGTTCAAGATTGATCGTTGGCGGAATCCAGCCGGTGTGCAGGGTCAGGGCCGAGGCCGCCGCCTCCAGCGCGCCGCTGGCCGCAATGAGATGACCGGTCATGGATTTGTTAGCCGTCACCGG
>CAIKDP010000416.1 GCA_903826205.1 Akkermansiaceae bacterium | reverse complement strand
GTCGGCGGACCGGGCCGGTCCGCCCTACCTGCCGCGCTACCTGGCAAGCCGGCGGAGCGGGCCGGTCCGCCCTACCTGGTGTGCCCCACCTTGAGGTCCTGGGCGGCATCGATGGTGGAGCCCGGCACGGCATCCCATCCTAACATATCCAACGCGAGGTTCGCGGCGTCGCCGTTGCGGATGGGTTGGTGTCCGGAGTACGGTGGATTGGCGGTGGCCGCCGGGGCGCTGCGGGTGGTGGGATTGATGGCATACAGGTCGGTGCCCGGGGTCACGCCGGCGCCCCAGACATAGAACGGGATGGTGAAGTCCAAGGGGTTTTGGGTATCGCCGTGGGTTTTGCCGTGGCCGCCATGATCGGATGTTAGAATGATGGTGGTCGTGCCGCGCAGCGTGGGGGACTTGTCCACCATCTGCAAAATGCGGCCCATTTGGGTGTCCACCTGCTTGAGTGTTGTGGCATAAGCGCTGGCGGGATCGGCCGACCAACCGGCCCGATGCCCGGTGGCATCCGGATCCTGATAATGGAAAAACGCAAACTGGCACGGGTTGGCGGCCATCTGCCGGATGAAGTCGTCGGTCAGCGCGTCGGCCGGCATGCCGGCGACCACCTTGTCGTAGTCGATTTTATCGCGGCCGTTGTCGGGGCCCGTGGTGTCGGGGGCGCCGCTGGTGCTGCCGTAGGACTGCCGGAACAAACTGAACTTGGATTTGCCCGACCAGATCCCGGTGCGCAGGCCGTGGTCGTGGGCGACGTCGAAGGCGCTGGCGACATAGGATTTGTGGTTGCCGGCGAGGGTGGCCGTGGCCGGCGGATCCACGTTGGATGTCCAGTGGTGGCCATTGACGCCGCTCACCCCGCGACCTGTCATCATCGTCACATGGTTGGGCAACGTGATGGCAAAGCCGGCGTCATCGCGGGCGTTGAGCGTGCCCGCCCCCTCGGTCTGGAACCGCTCGAAGGTGGTCAGTTCATTGGCAGCGCCTTTCGTTAGAAGCGGCTTGACGTACTCCGAACCCATGCCATCCACGCTGATGACGATGACATGCCGCGCTTGCGGCTTGCTGGCCGTGGCCGCTGGGGTGGCCGCTGGGGTGGCCGCGGGGGTGGCCGCAGGGGTGGAGAAATGGCGTACGGCACTGTCGCCGCTGCCGAGTCCGTCGGTGGCGAGGGCGTGCCACTCGTAGCGGGCGCCGGCGTCCAGGCCGGTCCAAGTGAGGCTTGCCGAGGTGGCGCCTGGTGCGGCTTGGGATGTGCCGAGCGGGATCCAGCCGGTGATGGCGGACTGCATGTTGTAGGGGAGGGTGAACTGGCTGGCGGTTTCGGTCTTGAAGCCGGCGGACACCGGGGTGAGCGGGTTGGGCACCTGATAGGTTTTGGCGCTTAGCGTGTTGTGTTCCGGGGAGAAGACGAAATAGCGCAACCAGCCATCGCCGCCATTGGGGAGGTCCTGATAGTTTTGGAGGATCGAGTGGACGGCGTGGCCCTTGAACACATCGCTGCGCCGCCCCTCGCCTTCGATATGCCCGCCGAGGAACAGGAACAAATTGGGATTCTCCTTGAGGGCGGCGTAGATAGCCTGCCCTTGCGGGCTGAAGTTGGCCGGATTGTCGCTGTTGACCATCCAATGGCTGGTGACGATGGCGCGGCGGTTCGGATAGGCTTTGAGCAAGCCATCGGCCCAAGCGAGCACCGCCTGATAGCCTGCCGGCTCCCCGGCGTCGTATTGCAGGTGGAGGATGATGAAATCGAGGCCGCTGGCGCTGAAGAGTTGGTAGCTGTTGTTATTGTTAGTCCCGTGGTGGCCGCCATAATAGTCGCGCCCCTTGAAGCGGTCCGCGCCAAAGTATTGATTGAAAGCGGAGGCTGACAAATCGCCGTCGTGGTTGCCCGGCACCACGCCCCACGGGATGCCGAAGGTCCGCCCGGTCGTCACCGGGTCTTCGAGTGTTTTGAGCGCGGCGTCTGCCACGCGCCACTCCTGCGGGTTGTTGCTGTTGTTGACGATATCACCCATGTGGCTGACAAAGGCGATGTTGAGGGCGTCGCGGTTGGCGACAATCCACTGGGTCTGTGCGGCAAAGGTCGCCGCCCGCCGGCCGCCGAAGTTTTCCGCATAGAACTGTGTGTCCGGCAAGGTCACCAGCGTGAAGTCCGGCCCTGGCAGCGCCGGCGGCGTCTTGCGGCCGTAGAACGTCACCGTGTGCGCCGCCGCCAGCGGCGCGGCGAAGCTCACGCTCAGCGGTGCCGTGGTGCCGGCGACGCCGGCTTCAGCGGCGGGGGTGGCGGCCGCGATCCAGCGTGACTTGTTAGTTTGTTTGAGGGCCACCTGGTTGAGGTGCGCGATGAGTTCCTGGCTGAGTTGTTCGCGCAACGTGGTGGTTTCCTTCGCGGCGTAGAGGTTGTGCCATTCCTTGGGGTCGGTCTGCAGCGCGTAGAGCTCGCCTGCGCACACGTCGGCGGGCGTGACGCTGCCAGCCGTGACTTTTTCCCGTGGAAACGACAGGATCAACTTGTGCGTTTGGGTGCGCCACATGAACGCGACGTTGGTGGGGTTGTCGTTGAGTTCGGCGAAGCTGGCCTTGCGGGACGCCTCACCTAACAGATTAATGCCGGGCTTGCCGCTGTTATTGGCGATGCCCGCCGCCGTCAGGATGGTTGGAAACAAATCCACCACTTCCGCCGGGCGCGAGTCCAGCGTGTTGCGTTTGGACGGCGGCACCGCGGTGCCGGATAGAATGAGCGGCACCCGTACACTCGCATCAAACAGGCAATACTTGTTGAAACGGTAGTAGCGCTCGCCGAGCATCTCGCCGTGATCGGTGACGTAAACGATCAGGCAATTGTCGAGCAGGCCCTTGGCCCGCAGCTTGTCCATGACGCGAGCGAACATGCTGTCCATCCATGAGCAATTGGCGCGGTAGCGCAGGGTCATTTGCTGCCATTGTTGCTTGGTCGCCTTGCTCCAGAACGAGCGGTAGGCTTGTTCCCGGTTGATGCCCGTGGCGTGGCACGGCTCGACTTGTGCGAGCGACGGTTGTTCCGGCACGGGCATGCTGGCCAGATCGTAAAGGTCTTCGTAGCCGGCCGGCACGTTGTTGCCGGCGTGCGGTTTGAGGAACGACAGATAGAGGAACAAGGGCCGTTTCTCGTCGCGGCCTTGGTCGATAAAGTCCAGGCAATGTTGGAAAGCCCAGCCATCCCGGTGTTCGACCTCCGGCAATTGACTGGTGCGCCCGATGTAGCCGGCCGGGTTTTCCTCGCCGTCGCCAAACGGTTTCACTTCATCGTAATAGCGTTTCAAGGCGCCCGGGTTTTCCTGGCCCATCATGACCGCCCCGTCCTCGCGGTCGGTCGAGGAATAGCGCACTTCAAAGCCGCGCGTCGAGCACTGCGCGCCCAGCCAATGGGTCTTGCCAAAGCCCGCCGTCTGATACCCGGCCTGCCGCATCACTTCCGGCAGCGTGTCGCACGGGAGTTGCCCGTCGTCGAGTGCGGGCGCGTTGCTCAACACCCCGATCTGGTGCGGATAGAGTCCGAGCAACATCGAATAGCGGCTCGGAATGCACATCGGCGCCTGGCACACCGCCTGGTCAAACAAAATCCCCTCCTTGGCCAGACGGTCCAGCGCCGGCGTTTTGACCGCCGGGTCGATCCGCCCGAGGGCATCCCAGCGGTGCTGGTCGTCCATCAGGAAAATAATGTTAGGCCGCTTGTTGGCGGGCGCGGCGGTGGCCGTGGGTGGCGGGGCGGCAGGGGCCGGGGCTGCGGGCGCAGCAGCTGCGGGCATGGGTGTCGGAGCGGTGGCGGCCACGTCGTCCATCACCGCGAGCAGCGCGAAATAGTTATCGACCAACAAGCCCTCGTAGCCATGGCAGCCGCCCTTCCAGTCGCGCCAGTCGCGGGACATGCCATTGTCCCCGAACCCTTGGAACTCGCCACGGCTGTAGCCATCGAGCATCGGATGGAAGATGCGGCGGGCATCGGCGCTGCGGCCTAACTTATAGAGCGCCTTGACGGTGAAATAGGCCCAACATCCGGTGGCGCCACCGTTCTCGTAATATTGGAAACCATCGGATCCATCGTCGAGGCGGGGCGCGCCATACACCTCCGGTGCGGTGTCGTCCTTGTTATAGTCGCCTTTCTTCACCGGCACGAGATTGCCCGGCAGACCGAGGGAGAAGTTGGTGTAGCCGACGTCCTGCATCTTTTTCAGCAAGCGGTCCATGATGCTGTTAGCCTGTTTGTCATCGACCAACCCGTAAGTGATGGCCACCCCGTTGACGAAGGTGAACCAATAGTCATGAAGTTTGCCATCGGCGCTCTTCCAACCGGCAAGCACCCCGGTTTCCGGATTGAGAAAGGTCGGGACGTAGGCCGCGCGCAGCTTGGCGGCCTTGGCGGTGTAGGCATCGGCGTCGGCCGAGTGGCCGAGTTGCCGTGCGAGCTTGGCAAACATGAGGCAGGTCCGATACGCCAGGGCATTCGAGTAGGCATCCTCATGGCCGAAATTGATGGTGTCCCACCAGTTGGCCGGGCGGGTGGCGGCCGACGGGCGGGTGCCGAAGTTGCCGCTGGCCGGATACTCGATCAGGCCGTTGCCATCCTTGTCGGAGGCCATCATTTCGCGCGCCCAGGCGGCCAGCTTGGCATAGTTGTCGCGGCCCCACGCCTCGTCCTTGCTGCCGTCCACATAGGTGCATGCGGCTAACAGCAGCGACGGGATTGAATCCAGAGTGGTCCACGGGGTTGGCCACGGCACCAGGTCCGCGTCGCTGGGTTGCATGCCATAGCCGGCCTGCCCGTAGCCCAGGGCACCGCCCAGGTAGCGGTCCAAGGTCATGCGCACCAGATCCAGCGCCGTGAGCCCGTCGGCCAGGGGCGGCGTGTGGCGGGCCATATCGGCGTAGAGGAAAATGCACAGCGCGCACGAGTCGCTGGAAGAGTTGTTAGCCAACATCTGCAGCCTGGGGTTGACCTGGAAGATGTTGAGCCAGTTGCGGCGGAACCCGTCGTAGCGGGCGTCCTGCCCGATCCCGGCCAACTGCGGATGGATCGTCACCACTTCCATGCGGTATTCCACCACGGGTTGTCCGGCGCTGGCGGGTGGAAAGTCGACTTGCACCATGGGCTTCGGGGCTATATAGCGACGGGCGTCATAGCCGAGTTTCCAACCGGGCACATTGCAGGTGATGCGCAGCGTGCCCATGTCAGGCATGTGCAGCACACACGGCAGGCTCATGCGCCGGTCGTTGGACTGCAACCTGCCTAACAACGTGGCATGGTTCGCCTTCTGGTCGAACGCGAGGACAAAGGGAGGAAGCGACACACCGGCGGCGAATTCCGAACGCAGGGTCAGCGACCGTTCGTCGCAAACCACGCTCCACACCGTCTTGCCATCCTTCTTGTAGAGGAAGGTGCCGGCAGCCTTGGACTCAAACGTCAGGCCTGCCGCGGCCGCGGCCTGTGGCAGCACCGGGTTGCCCTGCAGCTTCCCCTGCCCCAGCGAATCCACGCCAAAGGCGCTGAACGCCGGCGCCTCGCGCTGGAGCCCCAGCGCCAGAAACTTCGATTGATAGTCCGGCGCGGCACTGGCGCTCAGCACCGCCAACGCGGAACCCAATATGATGATTGATAGGATTTTCATGTGTGCTTACGGGGGGGGATTCATTGGCTTCTCAGGCGCGGACGGGCTGAAGCCCGAGAGCTACGTTAGGACGGGCTGAAGCCCGAGCTACGTTAGAGAACGCGCGACCAGAGGACTTTGAGGTAGCGGGATTCCGGGTAATTGGAGAGGGTGGGATGATCGGGGCCGGCGCCGGTGCGCTCAAATGTTTGCAGGCGCAGGTCGCGGCGATGGGCGGAGGTGATGACGATGCGCTCGAATTCGCCCGCGCCTAACTGGCCGGAGCAGGAACACGTGACAAACAAGCCGGCCGGGGCCACCAGTTGCAGCGCGAGCTTGTTGAGATCGGCGTATTTGGCTACACCGAGTTCGTCCTCGCGGCCATGGATGAATTTCGGCGGATCGGCGATGACCAGATCCCATTTGCGGCCGTTCTCGATCATGGTGCGCAGCCAGGTGAAGGCGTCGGCGTGGGTGAACCTGACCTTGGCGGAGTTGAGGTTGGCATTGCGCTTGGCCATCGCCACCGCCGTTTCATCGAGATCGACGGCGGTGACATCGCCCGCCCCGCCCAGCGCCGCGGCTATCGCGAAGCCGCCGGTGTAACAACACAGGTCTAACACACTCCGGCCGGCCGCCAGCGCGCCGAATTTTTTCCGGTTGTCGCGTTGGTCGCAAAAGAAGCCGGTCTTGTGGCCCTCGCTGAAATCGACCTCATAGCGGATGCCGTGTTCGCGGATCTTGACCGAGCGCACGTTGTCGGACACCGCCCCGCCCACCCGCGGAATGCCCTCGATGCGCGCAAGCTCCGGGTCCACAGTCACAATTTGGCGGCGGGTGCCAAAACATTCGTGCAGCAGCGGCAACCACTTCGGCAATCGTTGCCACGCGGCGAGGTTGGTGATTTCCACCGACAGCACATCGGCGAACTTGTCGGCCACCATGCCGGGGAGAAAATCCGCGTCGCCGTGGATCGCACGGTAGGCGTCGGTGTCGGCATCGAGTTTGAGGATGTCGCGGCGCAGCGCGGCGGCCCGCCGGATGGCAGCCTCAAAGAACGCTTCGTCGACGGGCTCTAACGAATGGCTGACGACCCGCAGCGGCATGCGCGACTTCGGGTTCCACAGGCCCCAACCAAACGGGGTGCCTTCCTTGCCGAGGACTTGGACCAGCGCGCCGGGGGTGGCATCGCGCGACACCTCGCCGATCATTTTCGGCCAGATCGACGGGTGGAACGTTTGATATTTGATTTGAACAGTCGGCACGCCGGAAATCAGGCAGCTGGGGCACGGAATGTCGAATCAATTGCGCGGAAAACGGGCGAGGATGAGGGCGGCGCAGTGGGATGAGGATCTCGGCAGATCCCTCGGTGGCAAGGCGGAGGACTACGCAGAGGCCATCGCCGTGCTGCCTGCCGCAACCACACTCACCGCACAACAATCCTTCATGGCGCAATGGGGCGAAAAGGACCCGGAGGCTGCGGCGCGATGGTTGGGGTCGTTGCCCGAAAGCTTTCTGAAGGACCGCGCCGCGGGGGCCATTGCGGAAGGTGCGCCTGCGGAGCGCAAAGCCGAGGCGGATGCCGTGTTGGAGTCGTTGTCAGAGTTCCAGCGCCTGTGGGCGCGCTGAGACGCGGGGCGCCTACGGAGCGCCGGCCTCAGCCGGCAAGTCTATCTCCCCGCAGGCACATTCGTTAGATGCGGGGGGGGGCACGCTTTGCCCGGTGCCGCCACCTCGACCCTAATGCGTCCCGCAGGGCGGGCCAACGCGTCTGCGACTGCGCTTGCACGTCGCCTTGATGGAAGAGGATTCGGCAGGATGCCGAATCCTGCCGGCGGGACGCCGGCGCTCCCCAACGCCAACGCCTTGTGACCAACGCGCCTGGAAGAGGTGCTCCAATTCATCGTCCCCATGACCCGGTGAATCGTTTGATTTGCCAAGACGCGCGATTTCGGTGATGCTCCGCGTCCATGAAAATGCACCGCCTTCTGGCAGAAGCCGCTTCCGCCATTGCCAAATCCGTTTTTCGCGAGCACCGGGTGCTTGATCACGTGCTGGCAGAGGCGTTTGAGGCCAACCCGAAGTGGGGCAAGCGCGACCGTTCATTCATCGCGGAGACGGTGTTTGAAGTGATGCGCTGGCGACGGGTGCTCGGGTTTTTGGCCGATAGCGAGGAAACCACCGCGCTGTGCGCCGCCCAATGGGTGCGCATGGGCTTCGACCTCCCCGAGTGGTGGTCCTACAAAGGCGCAAAACCCGCGGAAATGACCGCCCGCGAGGCGGAGATCGCCACCCAAGCGCGCGCCGTGCGCGAATCGATCCCGGATTGGCTCGATGCCCTCGGCGAGGCGGAACTGGGCGCCGCGTGGGACGCCGAACTCACCGCCCTCAACCAGCGCGCGCCGGTCTTCCTGCGCGTCAACACGCTCAAGGCGACCCGTGAGAATGTCATCACCTGGCTCGCCGCGTCCAACATTGAGGCGAGTGCTGTCCCCGGCCTGCCGGACGCTCTGGTGCTGGCCACCGGCAAACCCCTGCCCAAAGCCATGCGCCTCGATGGCCGGGTGGAAATCCAGGATGCCGGCTCCCAACAGATCGCTGCTTTGTTAGATCCACAACCCGGCGAGCGCATCATCGACGCCTGCTCCGGC
>CAIKDP010000415.1 GCA_903826205.1 Akkermansiaceae bacterium | reverse complement strand
GGTCAACGCCCGCATCACCGCCAAGAAAGCCGGCATCGAAATCCCTATCAACGACATCGAGGCCCACTATCTGGCCGGCGGCAACGTGCTGCCCACCATCCAGGCGCTCATCGCCGCCCGCAAGGCCGGCATCGACCTCGATTGGGACCGCGCCTGCGCCATCGACCTGGCCACCAAGGGATCCGGCAAGAGCGTGGTCGAAGCGGTGCGCACCTCGGTGGATCCCAAGGTCATCGATTGCCCGAATCCCGCCTCCGGTCGCAGCACCATTGACGGCGTGGCCAAGGATGGCATCCAGGTGAAAGTGCGCGCCCGCGTCACCGTGCGCACCAACCTCGAACGCTTCGTCGGCGGCGCCAAGGAGGAAACCATCATTGCCCGCGTCGGCGAGGGCATCGTCACCACCATCGGCTCCGCCGCCTCCTACAAGGTGGTGCTGGAAAGCCCCGACAGCATTTCCAAGGTGGTCTTGTCACGCGGGTTGGATGTGGGCACCGCCTTTGAGATTCTTTCCATCGACATCGCCGATGTGGACGTCGGCGACAACGTCGGCGCCCAACTCCAGGTCGCCCAGGCCGAGGCTAACAAAAACATGGCCCAGGCCCAGGCGGAAATCCGCCGCGCCGCCGCCGTCGCCCTCGAACAGGAAATGATCGCCCGCGTGGCGGAAATGAAAGCCAAGGTCGTCGAGGCGGAAGCCCAGGTGCCGCTGGCCCTCGCGGAGGCGTTCCGCAGCGGTCACCTCGGCGTGATGGATTACTACCGGATGGAAAACGTCAAGGCCGACACCCAGATGCGCGGCTCCATCGCCAAATCCGATGGCACCTGACACAGCCACCCGGCAACTGTGCGAGCTCCGCCTTAATTGTTAGACCAACCGTCCGTGAACTGGATCCTCGAACACTTCCAAGTCGTCATCATCCTCGTGGTGGTGGGGGTGACGTTCGGCGGCAAGATCCTTGAGGCGTTCAAACCCAACCGGCCCGCCGGCAAAAGCATTCTCGAAACCCTCGGAGAATTGTTAGACAAGCCGGCCGGTGGGGATCCTAACAAGAGCGACCCAGCCGGCCCGCCACCGCTGCGGCAGGCCGCCACGCCGCCGCAATCGCGGCAAGTCACCATGCCCGCGGACCCGCGTGCGATGCAAGCGGAGTTGGAACGCCAGCACCAGATGCAGGAGCGGCTGCGGAAAATCCGCGAGGCCAAAGCGCAACCGTCCGCCGCGGCCCCTGCCCCGGCTCCGACCGTTGTGAAGCGGCAGACGATTTCCCGTGGCCTCAAGGGGCAGCTGCGCAGTGGCAGGGAACTGCGCCACGCCGTAATCATGCGGGAGATCCTCGGCCCCCCGGTGGGCCTGCGCTGAGCCAAGGCCGCCGGGAATTGGCGCACGGGCTTTTTTCAAGGAGCGGCGATAGCCGAATCGCCGGTGTCCATGAGGGGCTAATGGGAAGCGCATTTCCTCCTCTCATTGACTCCGCATTGGCAACGGCGATTCGGAGATCGCCGCTCCTTGATTGTTCAGCCATGCCGCCGCTGCGCCGCACCGCGTAAGATTCGATTGCCAGCGCTTAAAATGCGGTTAAAGTCCCGTCCCGGCCGCCAACAGGCCGGTCTTGATATGAATCCTCCCCATGTGGCAATTGTAGGCGCGACGGGTGCCGTCGGCGAAGAAATGCGGCTCTGTCTCGAACAGCGGAATTTTCCCGTGGGGAAACTCACGTTGTTAGCCTCCGCCCGCTCGGTGGGCAAACGCTTTCCGTTTCGTGGCGAGGACATCGCCGTGCAGGAACTTACGCACGCTTCATTTGCCGGGGTGGACATCGCCTTGTTCAGCGCCGGCGGCTCGATTTCGTTAGAGTTTGGTCCGTCCGCGGCGGCGGCGGGCGCGGTGGTGATTGACAATTCCTCGGCCTTCCGGATGGACCCGGATGTGCCGCTGGTGATTCCTGAAATCAACCCGCAGGCGGCCAACAATCCGCCGCGCAACATCATCGCCAACCCCAACTGCACCACCATCATCTCCCTCATGGCGCTGGCCCCCCTGCATGAGGCGTTCGGGCTTGAGGCGGTCATCGCCTCAAGTTATCAGGCGGTATCCGGCTCGGGTGCGCAAGGCATCCTCGAGTTGGAGGAGCAAGTCAAGGCCATCACCGCCGGGTTGCCCTTCACGCCGAAAGTCTATCCGCGCCAGATCGCTTTCAATGTGATTCCGCAGGTTGATGCCTTCACCGACAACGGTTACACCAAGGAGGAAATGAAAATGCTCAATGAAGGCCGCAAGATACTCGGCCTGCCGGGCCTCATGGTTTCATGCACCTGCGTGCGCGTGCCGGTCTATCGCTCGCACTCGGTGTCCATCACCGCAAGGTTTTCCCGCCCGGTGGAGGTGGCCGCCGCGCGTGCCGCCTTTGACGGCAAGCCCGGCATCGAGGTCGTGGACGATCCCGCCACGCGCCTGTTCCCGGTGCCGCTCGATACTACCGGCAAGGACGCATGCCTCGTCGGCCGCATCCGCAAAAACCTCGTCCTCGATAACGCGCTCGACTTGTGGGTCGTCGGCGACCAGGTGCGCAAGGGTGCCGCCCTCAACGCCGTGCAAATCGCCGAGCTGTTGTGAGCAGATGGCTCATTGGATGGGCGCCAGCAAGCGCGCGGCGCGGCAAGCCGCGCGAAACAGGAAGGAACTCTGGGTGAAATCCTCGACCCTGGCCTCGCGCGCATGCTTGAAGTCGAGCGCCAACATCCGTGAGACCTCATCGACAAAGCGCGGGTCCGGCGAAAAAGCGGTGATCTCGAAGTTGAGGCGGAACGAACGGTTGTCGAGATTGGCGGTGCCCACCGCCGCCAGCCGCTCATCTATCAACATCACCTTCTGATGGAGAAATCCGCGGTGGTAGCGGAACAACTTCACGCCGTAGGGAATCGATTGCTCATAGTAGGAAAAGGCCGACAACCAGACTAACAGGTGATCGGCCCGCTCCGGCAGCAGGATGCGCACGTCCACCCCGCGGATGGCCGCCGCCTGCAGGGCGGTTAGAACGCCCTCGTCCGGGACAAAGTAGGGCGAGGTGATCCACAGCCGGTGACGCGACGAGTTGGCGGCCTCCGCCACCACCAATTGCCAGGAATCCGCGGGATCGGCCGGGCCGGTCGGGATGATGGCCGCCACTTGGTCGGCGGCTTCCGGGCGGGTGGTCCACAGCAATTGCGGCACGGCTTCCGACGCCCAGAACCAATCTTCAAGAAAGACCATCTGCACAGCCTGCACCGCCGGGCCTTTGAGTTGCAGATGGGTATCGCGCCAGGGGCCGAATCTCACATCGCGGCCGAGATATTCATCGCCCACGTTGAGGCCGCCGAGAAAGGCGGTCTTGCCATCGATCACGACGATTTTGCGGTGGTTGCGGAAATTCACTTGCAGCCGCGACCACCAATGGCGGTTGGTGCCGAACGAGCGGCACTCGACCCCGGCGTCGCGCAGCGTCCGCAGATAGCGGTGTGGCAACTTGTGCGAGCCGAATTCATCAAACAAGAACCAGACTTTCACGCCGGCCTGCGCGCGTTCGATGAGCGCCTGTTGGAAGCGGAGGCCGAGTTGGTCGTTTTTGACGATGAAGAAATTGACGCACAGATACTCGCGTGCCTGGCGCATCTCGCGGAACAAGCGCTCGAACATTTCCTCGCCATTGATCAACAACTCCAGCGCGTTGCCCCGCGTGAACGGCAACCCGCCCAGCACCATCGCGGCCCGGGCAAACGCATCCTCGTCCGGGATCACGATCTCATAGCGCCGCAAGCGCCGGTGCATCGATTCCGCCAGCTTGCGCAGGCGTTCATCACCCGCCCGCCGGCCATGCACATACCCGGAAAACCGGCTCCGCCCGACCACCCAGTACAGCGGGACTGCCAGATAGGGAAAGGTCAGGAGGAAAATCACCCAGGCGATGGTCCCTTGGGAGGTTCTCACATGCATCAACGCGTGCAACGCATGCAGGATGCCTAGCAACTCGAGGACCAGCCACGCCAGCAAGCTGAGCAAAGGCATGATCTCGGGATCGATCAAGGACATGGATGAAGCCTAGCCACTTTTGCCGCCAGACACAAGCATTCCAACGCGTTCGCGTGGGAAACACCTGAATTCCGAGGACCCCGCAGCTGTGCGTATTAATTCAGATGCTTTGCATGGGTTGCTCAATGCTTGCGGTGGCGACGCCACTGAAGACCCTCCGGAACTCCCGCGAGGCAAGGCACCAGAGACACGCCGGATGTATTGCCCCGCGCATTTATCACCCCCTCATTCAGATTCATGACATTCCCTCGCCTTTCTATCGCCTCCCTTTGGCTGGGCATCGGTCTCGTCGGGTGCGTCGCCGCCGGCGGCGCGCCGGCGCCCGCCGCCGCGCCCACTCCCGGTGCCACCGGCCTGCTCACCGGCAACCTCGCGGAGGGCTCCGCCTACGACACCCTGTGGTCGGTGCCACTGCTCTACAAGAATGAGGCCAACCCGTGGCTGCAGGAGTTGGCGCTGCAGGGACACCTGCAGACGCAATACGCCGCGGGCTCCAATGCCGCGGGCCATTTCGGCACTTATGACGTGTCGGACAAATGCACCTGGGATGACGTGGAGGTGCGCCGGTTCCGGTTGGGCCTCAGGGCGCTGGTGCTGGGCAACTGGAAATTCCACACTTTGTTTGATATCTATCCGGATCTGGAACCACGTATCTACAAAGGCATCGCGGAGGTCTATATCAGCTATGCCCCCAGCGACGCTTTCAGCGTTTCGTTAGGCAAGGCCGAGTTGAAATTCACCCGCGAGCAGGAATATTCCTCGCGCGACTATCTGACATTCGAGCGCTCGCAGATGGTCAACCAGTTCTGTGGCGGCGAACTCACCGGCATGTGGGTCTCCGGCAAGGGCCTCGGCGGCGGCTGGCTCTATGAGCTGGGTGCCTATGGCAATGATCGTCGTGACGAATTGACCACGCTCAACGGCGGCACCATCATTCTCGGCAAGATCGGCTACAATTACACCAAGGCCTCCGGCTGCGACTTCGCCCAGGCCGCCATCCACTATCTGCACAACACCGAACCCGGCTACTTTGCGCCCGGTTGCTCCTACGCCTCGCCATCCTATTCGGACTGCATCTCCCTATCTAACGATCTGACCAAAGGCCGCTTCTCCCTGGTGACCGAGTTGTTCTGGGGCGATGGTGCCGTGGGCCGGCCCGATGTTTACGGATTTACCGCCATGCCCACCTACTTCGTGATTCCCACCAAGTTGCAACTGATCACCACCTTTCAAATTGCCGGCAGCCGTGAGCCCAACGGGGTGTTCCTGCCGACCCGCTATGAAGCACTCGCCCCGGATGTCGGAGACAAGGCGGGCGACGCCTACTTCGCTGGGTATGCCGGGCTCAATTATTATTTCTACGGCCAAAAACTCAAGGTGATGTCCGGCGCCAAATACTCCCACCTCGCCGGCGGCCCCGGCGGCGGCGACTACAACGGTTGGACCTGGCTGGCAGGTGTCCGCACCGCGTTCTAACTTCACACCCATGACTACCCAGCGCCTCCTCCGGTTTCCATTCCTTGCCAACACGCGGCGGCTTGTCAGCGTCGGACTCTTCGCGCTGGGCGCCGTGTCCGCATCCGGACAACCCGCGGCCCTCCCCGCGGTGGACGTGCGCGTGGTCTGGCCGGCTTTTCTCGCGCGGCAGGACCCGACGTGGGACATCCTGCCCGAGAAGTTCGATGACGGTGCATTCCTCGGCAACGGCCTGCTGGGCACCACGATCTATCGCGACGGCGACAACCGGCTGCGCTGGGAAATGGGCCGCGCGGACGTCACCGAACACCGCCGCGACAACGCCCGCCTGCCGATCGGCGGGCTTGTTCTAACAACGGTGGGCAAAATCCAGTCCGGCACCCTGCGGCTCGACCTGTGGAATGCCGAAGTGTGCGGCGAGGTCACCACCGACAAGGGCACACTCCGCTTCCGCAGCCTCATCCACTCCGACGCGATGGCGCTCTTCACCGACCTCGAGACCACCGGCGACGAGAAGGTCGCGAAGTTTGCCTGGGAGGCCCTGCCCGCGGTCGACCGGGCTAACAAGCAACCCGCGGACAAAGCCAATCCCGCGCCGACGCTGGATACCCGGGACGGCATCGCGCTTTGCACGCAGCCGCGGTTTGCGGGCGGTGCGTTTGCCACGGCCTGGAGCGAGACCGCTTCCGACAATGGCCGCCGGGTGGTGCTCAGCATCGCCGACACGTTCCCTGGAACCACCGCCGGGCAGGACGTACTCGCGACCGTGAAGAACAACCAGTCCGCCGACTTCCCGGCACTGCTGGCTGCCCACCGGGCGTGGTGGCACGCGTTCTATCCGAAAAGTTTTGTCTCCATCCCCGACCCCAGGGCCGAGAGTTTTTATTGGATCCAGCTTTACAAGCTGGCCAGTGCCTCGCGCCCGGACCGCGTGCCGGTGGATTTGTTAGGCCCGTGGTACCGTTCGACCGGCTGGCCGCGCATCTGGTGGAACCTCAACATCCAAACGCTCTATCTGCCGGTCTACACCGGCAACCATCTCGAACTCGGCGAATCCTTCACCAACTTCCTCGACAAGAAACGCGCCAACTTCTTCCGCAACGCCAAGGAGATCTGGAAGTTCGACGACTGCGCCACCGTCCCGCACACCACCGATTACGAGGGCCTGCGCGGCGACGGCACCTGCGCCCCTGACGGATACATCAACCCCGGCGACTTCACCTGGGCCTTGCACAATTATTATTTGCATTACCGCTACTCGATGGACGAATCCATGGTCACCGACCAGTCGGCGCACGGGTTCTATCCACTCCTGCGCGGCAGCATCAACCTCTATCTGAAAATCCTCAAGCCGGGCGCCGACAACAAGCTCCACCTGCCGGTCCTACACTCGCCGGAGTATGGCAATGACGCGGACAACAACTACAATCTCTCGCTTTTGCGCTGGGGTTGCCAGACGCTCATCGGGCTCAACCGCCGCTATCACCTCAATGACCCGCTGGCCACCACCTGGCAGGACACCCTCGACAAGCTGGTCGCCTATCCGGTCGATGACAAGGGCCTGCGCATCGGCGCGACGGTGTCCTTCACCTCGTCGCACCGCCATTGGTCGCACATGCTCATGATCCATCCGCTGCACATCATGACCGACGACCAACCCGAGAACCGCGAACTCATCACCCGGTCCATCAAACATTGGTTGACCGTCGACAAGAGCCGCGAGGTTTATGGCTGGTCGCGCGCCTCAGCCGCCTCGCTCTACGCCACCCTTGGCGACGGCGACAACGCCATCGACCAGATCCACCGCCACATGGCCGACACGCGCTTCGTCCGGCCTAACACCCAATACATCGAGGGCGACCCGGTCATCGAGTGTTCGATCGTGCTCAACCGGTCGCTGCAGGACATGCTGTTGCAGAGTTGGGGCAACAAGATCAACGTCTTCCCGGCAGTGCCCACGGCTTGGGACGCCGCCGTCTTCCACGACCTGCGCGCCGAGGGCGCCTTCCTGGTCAGCGCCGAACGCAAGGCCGGCAAAACCCGCTGGGTGCGGGTCGCCAGCCTCGCCGGCGAACCCTGCCGCATCAAGCCGGGCATCGAGGGCGAGGTCAAGGCCGTGGCTTCAGGCCAGCCGGTCGCGCTGAAAGCGTTAGGCGACGGGTTGTACGAGCTGGGCCTGGCCAAGGGCCAGGAAGCCCTGCTCTATGCCGGGGACACGCTGCCAACAGCCAGCATCGCACCGCTGCCGGCCGCCGCCGGCGATGGCAACACCTGGGGGCTCAAGCGCGGTGCCGGCAACGGGGCGCCCCGCAAGTAGCAGGGCGGATCACAGGCGCATCTGGCAAATGGAAGATTGTGGCAGGAAAATTACTGCCAATTCCAAAACAGGTTCATACCGGCAGAAACGGTGCCCAACTAAGGAGGGGGGACATTCTTGTCCTCCTCTTCGTAGTTCGCGATGGACAAGAATGTCCATCCTCCTTAGCAGGCGCATGATGAATTCATTTTGGAATTGTCAGTAAGGGCGGGAAGATTGGAACAACAATCCAGACTTGAACGCGCCTTCTGCTTCTTCTGTTCGTTAATCCTGAAAACCAACGTTGAATCTTAATAATTAGTTAGATTAACCACAGATTACCCAGATAACACGGATTAAAACAGGCCAAAGGCCCATCCTATACCAGCCTTGGGCAACGCCCAAGGTCCCGTGCCTTCATAATATTCGAGGGCAGAAAGCCCGGCCTATGCGGCGGCAGATTGATAACTCCAATGGCTTATCGATGGGGAACAAGCGAAGCATGGTTATGGCAGGGACGCCAGCCAGTCCGTTAGATCAGGGATGGTTTTTGCGGCGGAGCGGGCATTGGCGGTGAGCCTTTGGCGGGTTTCCGGCGAGGCGGCGACAAGTGCGGCACGGCAGCGGTCGCGGAGGCAGCTGGCAATGGTGGTATGGCCGGTAAAGTCGTAGGGAAATGCCTGCAGCAGGCCGACCCACATCCGGGCGCGGGTGTCGGTGTCCGGCTCCAACCAAAGCGCGATGACGTGACGGGCGTCGTGGTAGCGCTCGTCGCCGGAGCTCGTATCAATATATCCCCATGAGGTTGCGTCCACGCCCTCGGCAACTTCGGGGCCACTTGTGGCAAGGCGTGCGAGATCGGGGGCGAGCCCGCGCAAATCGAGCGCGAGGGCCGCGAGGAACAAATGTTTCATCATGCCCTTGTGGTGGGTGATGCCGGGTCGCAGGAAGGCGGCGAGTTGTGCGAGCCGCGGCTCGGGGTTGGCGACGGCAAGGGTGGCGAGCTCATCTAACAGACTGTCATATTCGTTGCGGTAGGCAGCGGTTTGGGCGGACTCGACCAGCGCATCCCAGTGGCGGTCAGGATCGGACAGGCTCACGATTGCGGAGTAAACGTAGCTGAGAACGGAAGATCCGAATTCGCCGCGTCGGGGCGTCTTCAGTTCTTCGAGCAGCATTTGCTCGAAGCGTGCCTGCTGTACTGCATCGAGGGGCAGTTGGGTGAGGAGTTCGATGATCGAGCTCCTGACGTAATGGTCGAAGCGGGAGGAGGAATCTTGGAAACAATCCAACAGAGTCGGGATGCGGGACTTGGCGAGCTCCGGGTCGTCGGTCATTTCGAACTCAACGAGTTCGATTACCAGTCCGTCCCGGTCTTCTTTAGTTAGACCGTCGCGCAAGCGCCGGGCACCGGGTGGATAGGCGGCGGCCAGAGTGGTGAAGATCATGCGCCGGTCCCTTTCATCGGCACCACGGAAGCGGGCGGAGAGCGCCCCGGCGTAGGCGTCGGGTTGCAGGAATTGCAGTTGCTGAAGTGCCCAGATGGCATCATCTTCACGAATCTGCGCCATTTCAGCGAGTTTCGCGGGATGGTCGAGGGCGCGGAGTTGTCGAATGGCCCGGGTGAGCGGCGGTCGAAGTTGCGCGGCGAAATCATCTTCGAGTCGGTCGCGCAATGTTTGATAGAGCTCCCATGATTTGCGCTCCTGCGGATCTTCCGGTGCGCTGTAAATGCGGTTGAATTTGATTTCAAAATCGCGGAGCTCGGTTTCGTCAGGGCTAGGCGGCGGCAGCTTGGCGGCCAGTTCCTCAAGGGCAGCCAAGGAATTTGTCAGGCAGGTTTCACCCGCGCAATGTGCCAGACTCACCAGCGCGTCAGCGGGCCATGGGTCCCGGCGGTGGCGGTCCATGGATGTTAGAATGACATCGGTGAGCTGATCCCGTGTCGCGCCATCCACGCGCGATTTCAGCCGTTCAGTTAGAGAAAGCCTGCCGAGGCCTCCGGCGAGTGCTGGGCCGGCGTTCCAGCGTTTTCCGAGATGTTGCGGCAAGGCCTCGGTGAGGAGATGGTTGACGAGGTTAAGGCCGGTTTCCCTATCATATTCGGCACTCCAGCGGCTAGCGAGCGACCCAGTGGCCCAGAGTTTGGTCCAGACATGTTGCGGTGCCTGATGGCCGATGCGCCAGGTGAGCGTGCCGGAGTCGTCGGCGCTGCTGGATATTCCCGATGTGTAATAATTCTGAATGTTAGGCCGGGAACGGAGGTGCTCGAGCCAGAACAGGGTGTGGGCGAGAAAGCGGGCTTCCTCGCCCGAGAGCGGGATGAGTTGCAGCGCATGGCCGGCGCGGTCGGCGTACGGATTATACCAGACGGCGTCATTGATTTGGGTGGCGGCATGGAAGATGAACGGTTGGTCCACGCCGAAGCGCAGAACAGTCAGGCTATGGCTGTAGGAATAACAACTCGGGGAGCCGGAATCAAAGCTGATCCATCCGGCATCGGGTGGATGGATTGTCTGATCCTTGTCGACGGAGAGGAGGAAAGCCTTGCGGTGTTTAGGGGTGCGGTTGGCATTGGCGAAGGCCAGCGCGGCGGCTTGGGGATCCATGTCCCACAGGTTGTCGGGAAAGGTGCTGTGCGGGGCATCGGCGGGATCGGGAGGATCGTAGAGCCGGGCACCAGCCATGAAGTGGGCAATGGCATCGTCGCTGGAGCATTGAAGCGACTTGAATTGATAGGGCGCGGGCGGCATGGGACGAGCCTTTGGCTCCCGCATGCTCCAGAGTTTCTGCCAGGAGCCGTGGCCGGCGGTCACCAGGATGATGGCGCAGGCGGCGCTGGCACTGGCGGCGATTGCGGTGACAAGCAAGCGGCGGGACGGCATGGCTGGAAGGGTAATTGCGGGAGCAGGGCAAAACAAGACATTGCTTCGCAGCCATCGTCCCCCAATAACATCTACCAGACAACAACCTCCCGGCGCGCAGCGCCCTCACCGCACCTTGGCGGCGCCTTTGACATCCAACATGATGACTGTGGCGAGCGGATCGGCGGCCTGGGCGGGAACGGAGATGGTTAGAGAGCCGTCCGCGCTGGTGATGTTGAGGGCCTCGCCGGGTTTGGCCAGCAGGCTGGCCTTGAGCCCCTCGTTGGTTAGACCATTGAGAACCAGGCGGCCGTCGGCTGGCCAGTTGAAGACATGCAGATAGAGGCGGGTGTTGCCATCGGGCAGGCTGCGGGTGGTGCAGCGGCCCCAGTCAGGGGTTTT
>CAIKDP010000414.1 GCA_903826205.1 Akkermansiaceae bacterium | reverse complement strand
GTGCGTTCGGAAGCCGTACCGATCCCCGGCATTCCCGAATACGATGCTCAGGTCCACAAAAATCGCCAACTTGTCCGCCTCTGAAACAGTGACCTTCATCACCCCGTTCAGGAGGCGGATCTTTTCGGCGTTGAAGTCGGAGCGCAGCACTTAGAAGTAGGCACGGGCTTTATCCGGAGTGGCAGCAACCGGATTCTTGTTCGAGGCGGCGCAGCCCTGGAACCAGCCAGCGCCGACGAGCAAGGTAGGAGATAGCAGGATGGGCTTTATGGTGGTGAATTGCATCTCGGGATGGGTGCTATTTGTTCAACTTGGAATCCTGCCAATACTTGGTGCCCGAAACAGTAGCTTGCAGGGCGACGCCGCTTTCAGTGAATTGATAAACCTCCATGCCGGCGCGCGTGGCGAGGGCGGCGCTGGTAGCATCCTTCTTGTCCGTGCCCGCCCGCACGTCGGTGGAAGTGCCGACAGCGACCGTGCCGGCGGTGAAATCTACGTTGCCCTTCACGCTCTGCTCCGCGGAGGCACCGGTGTCCTGGTATTTGGCCGCCGCATCGGCCTGCCCGCCGAACTGCCAGCCTTGCTCGACGAACTGCTTCATCACTTTGGCATCATGGAAGACAAAGATGACGCGGACATCCTTCACGCCCGCGCCGACGCCGCCGCCAAGCGACCCCATGCGCATAAAGGTCTCCTGCTTCGTCTTGCTATCCACCAACACGCCGTAGCCATTGCCCGTGGCGAGTAGGAGTAGGTTGACACTTACCTGGCTAAACGTGGCATAGCCGGTGGCATGCTTCAGCACCTTCTGCATCGCCGGTTTGGCGGTGTAAAGCTGCGCGAGCATCTCGTCCCGCTGCTTGCGGATGTTAGCTTTTTTTTCGGCGTCGCTATCGCCCTTAGGGCCGAACAGACCGGCTTGGGCGCTGGTCGCCAGCACTAGGGTCAGGGCCAGACAAAAAATGCGTTTCATAAGTATGCGGTTGCGGTGGCGTTGATCTGGGGAGGGGGCAGGTGGCGGGTTCAGTCCGGCGACACAGTCCAAGTTTTGTCCTGGTTGTAGGCCTTCATCGTCCCGACGGCTTTCGATGTCTTGGCGCCCAGGTCTCTCTGATAGACGCGGCCCTGTTGGTTCACAATGAAAGTCATGATACCGGTCTCGCCATATTCCGCCGGCCACGCCACGAGGGCGAAGCCGCCGATCATATTGCCATTGATGACGTAGTCGTATTTGCCGCCAGGCGCAGCCTTGGCCTGGCGGGTGAGCACCTTGAAGTAATAGCCGTGGAAGGGTTGTGGGGCGGCCCCCTCCTCCCGGGGCTTGCGCCCGTAACCCTGTTCCTGCGCCTCGGCCACCAGCGGACCCAGCGGGCTGCTTTCCCCGTCGAGATCGGCTGGCCAGTACAGCCCATCTTTCGTGCCAGGGGTGCTGCGAAACTTCTGGGCGTACTCCAGCACGTCATCACCGTCACGATCCTTGCTGGCGTACTCCCGTTGAGCTTCCACATAAGCACGCACCGATTGGAGGGTGGCTAGTTCGTTCTGGCCGATGTGGCGGTTGAAGATTTCCTCTTTGCCGGCCTCGGTGTCGAAGAACCACTGGCCATTCCGCTTGACGATGGGCACCGGAAACGGCCAGGCGTTGGTGCCAATTTCGAGCACGCATTTG
>CAIKDP010000413.1 GCA_903826205.1 Akkermansiaceae bacterium | reverse complement strand
GAATCCAGCCATGGAACGGGACTTGCCCAGTCCCGTTACCCGCAGCTAATGGCTGGCGGGGGCGCCGGCGGCGGGCTTTGCCAGGGTGAGTTGCGAGATGACCCCAGCGTATCCCGGTTGCTTTTCCGGGAACTGCGCCATGCCCAGTTTGGCGGCATCCAGCGCGGATTGGCCGGCCTTGTTAGTGACGGATTTGTCCGCGCCCTTGGCCAGCAGTGTCTTGACGATTTCGGCGTTGCCGCGCCGGGCGGCGATGATGAGCGCGGTGTTGCCCCGCTTGTCCACAAATTGTTGGGACGCGCCGAGATCCAACAATTCAGCCGCCACCTTGTTCAAGCCGCTCCATGACGCCCACATCAGGGCGCTCCATCCGTCGTTGTCGCGCGAGTCGGGCTTGGCGCCATGGTTGAGTAAAAGCGCGACGATGCCGGCCCGCTCGTCATCGGCAGTGCTGAGGAGGTTGCGTGCCTCACTGCCGGGTTCGGCACGCGTGTCGGAATAGTTGACAAAAGCCGCGCGCATCAGGGCGGTGCGCCCCAAGTCGTCGGTCTCATTGGTGACATCCCCGGCTTGTTTGACGAGTGTTTCCACTTCCTTGGCGTTGCCCTGGAGGATGGCGGTGACGATGGGATCATCCTTTTTCACCTTGCCCTTCAACATGCCCACCGCGGAGTAAACCAGGATCGCGAGCACCGTGGAGACGAGGCACAGGATCAGGGTATCAATGAGGATAAGCCGGTATTTTTTCATGGTGTACCTCCCTCGTTGGCGGTGGTGGCGGAGGCCTCCGGCCCCTGTTGGGTGAGGAAATTGCGCAGGGCGATGACCGCGAGCGGGCTGAGTGCCGCCAGAATCAGATAGATAACCCACATGAACTCGGGCGAGTCCCAGAAGGCGATGTTGCCGGTATCGATTTTCGGGCGGATCCCGTCATAACAGAACTTGGAGATGAGGATGCCGCTGACGAAGCCGTTGATGGGTTTGGCAATGAACATCGGCAAGGCGGCCAGCGCCATGTAGGAGGACACCTTGTCCGGCGGCGACACCGAGGCGATATATTCCGTGAAGCGCGGCATGAAGATCAGTTCGCCAAAGGCAAACACCACGATCTGGGCGATAATGACAAAGAAATAGGCTTGCGTGATATTGTGAATCCCCGGCATCCGCAGCACCCACTCCAGCGGCAGCGCCAGAAACACCAGCGACAAGGCGGAAATCGCCATGCCGATGATGATGAGTCTCACGGTGGCAAAGCGGTTGATGATGGGAATAATCGCGATCAGGCCCAGCACGATGATGAACGGGTTGATGGAACTGGCCAGGCCCAGCTCGAAATCGGTGTAGAGTACCCGGGTGTAATATTTCGGCATCACCAACATCTGATTGGTGAACACGAGGCGCACCCCGATCGTTAGAACAAGGAACAGCAGCAGCTTCTGGAAGGCCCGCTCCTTCCACACTTCCAACAAAATGTGCAGCGGGCGCTTGGTGTCGTTCCCGCCGGTGGCCCGTTCGCTGTCCTCGGCATAGTTGTCTTCGCGCAGCAGCGCCGTGCAACCCACGGCACACAGCGACATCAGAAACCCGAAATCCAGGATGGCCAGCTTGCCGTCAACATCCCCCCAGATTTTGGCAAAGCCATCGACGATCAGCGCGTTGGCGATGATGGCACCGATGTTCATCAACAGGTAATAGACGTTGAAGCCGGTGGCCCGCACCGACTTGGTGGTGTAGCGGCGCAGCGAGGTCATCGTCACCGGCGCAATGAAGGCGGTGCCAAGGGACATGATGAGCAGCAAACCCTTGACGACCCACTGCAGGGCTTCACCGTGAAGCAACACGGGCACCACCCCGAGCCCCAGCCGCGCCAGTGCTAACAGTCCGAAACCGATGAAATAGGATTTCTTAATCCCAATGACGTCGCAGATCGAGCCAACCCCAAACATGAAGGCGGTGACAAAAAGCATGTAAATGCCAAACCATGCCCCGGCATCCACATCATTGAACCCGCAGTTGGTGGTGAGGTAGATGGAGAGCACCGTGACCATCGAGAAATACGCCAGGCCATCGAAGAACTGAATGGCGTTGGTCAGCCAGAAATCCCTGGACGCACTCTTGAGGACACCAAATTCGGAAAAGTAGTTGCGGACCGGGTTTGACATGCGAAATCTCTCTGCAATGGGGCTGCTGGGAAAAATACCGCCGGGGGGACTCGAACCCCCACGACTTTGCAGTCAACGGATTTTAAATCCGCAGCGTCTACCATTCCGCCACGGCGGCATTTGTTCCACATCGTTGCGCGACGACCGCGCGAACATAGCGATTTGCGCCCCGGCGTCCAGCCCGGGCTTGCCCGGTGCCTATTATTTCGCGGGTGTGAAGGTTTCGACCCTGCGGTTGTTGGACGGGTTCGAGTCGGTTTGTCCGCCGGAAAGCGTCACGGCGGAGTCGAATTGGAGGGGCTGGGACGAGTTCCAGCTTGAGCTGGGCAGGGGCAGGGTAAAGGTCTGGATGGCGTTGGGAAGCAAGGTGGTGATGTTGAACGGCACGTTGCCTGCGGAAGTCCGCACCTGCACGCCGGCATTGACCAAGGTTTCCGTGCCACGGTTCTGAATGACCACTTGCAACTGCGGATAGGGCACCTCCGCAGTGGGTGGCACCAGATAGTTCGAGGCCACCGCCGCGTCATAAATGCCCGGCGTGCCCGCATTCATCACCCGCCCCAGGTCCACGGTACCGCCACCACTCAGCGCATCGACGCCTGGCGCTCCCGTATCATCAAGTTTGGATAGCACCAGCGTGGTGGCATCCCAGGCATTGCGCTGGACCGATCCGGCGAAGCTCATGGCCGCAGCGATCGCCCCGGTCATGATCGGCGCGCTCGCCGAGGTGCCGGTGAACCCCACCGCTTGGTTGCCGGTCCATGCGGCATTGATTTCAAACCCGGGTGCGGCTGCCGCGAGCGACTTTCCGCTGTTAGAAAACGCCAGCGAGGTGCCGTTGGCATCCACCGCCCCCACTGCAATGACTCCCTCATTGGCCGCCGGATAGGCCAGATGATCGAGCCCGTCATTGCCGGCCGAGGCGATGATGACGGCTTTCGCATTGTTGGCATACTCGATGGCGTTGCGAATCAGCGGGCTGTCCCCGTAGCTACCCAGGGAGATGTTGATCAGGTTGGCCCCGGCATCCACCGCCGCGACGATGCCTTGGGCAATGAGCATGCTGTTGGATTGCCCCAGATCATCGGCAATGCGCACCGACAGGATCTCCGCTCCCGGTGCCACCCCCGGTGTGAGCCGACTCCTGCCGATGATGAGCGAGGCCACCGCCGTGCCATGGCCATTCCAATCGGCCAGGTTGGCGGGCAGCGCCACCAAGTTGATCGAGCTGATCTTGCTGCCAAAGGCCGAGTTCGGGCTCACCCCGGTGTCCAAAATGGCCACACGCACCCCTTTCCCCCAGTTGGAGTTGTCGCGGGTGATACCCAGCACGCGCAGCAACTTGTCCCCCACCCCGACCATCCCGTCCTGAATGATTCCGGGCTTGGGATTGGGCAAGTTGGCCGGGAAAATCATCGACAGCTCCTCGTTGCCATCTAACAATCCAGCCAGGTCATCCGGATTCAGGAAGCCAATGTGCAGTGCATTGAGCGCATCGATGCGCCCGAGGATTTTCACCCGTTGGCCCGCGCGTGCCAGAAACCGCTCCAGCGCGGCGCGATCCTTGAACACCAAGGCCCGTTGCCCCGGCAACGCCCCCGCTTCAAGCGCCCGATCGTCGTTACGAAATGCCGGCGGACGATCGCCATGGCGGAATTTGGGCTCTTGGATGGACGCCTGTCCGGCAGAGGACTCGGCCAGGGCGGTGAGCGGGCGGTGTGGCGCAGGGCCTGGAACCGCCGTGCGCGCCAGCCAGTAACCCAACAGCGCGGTCAGGCAAAATCCGAGAAACAGAAAAAACGGACGGTAGTGGCGCACGCCTGAATAAAACCGCCAAACCGAAAAAAAGTAGCAAAATTCTCAGTATTGACCTATTTTGGCCGGAGCATGCCTAACTGTGAGACATTTCCAGCCCCTAATTCCGCGACCGGCCCGAGGTTTGTATTGCGTCATGTGAATTTCAGGTCATATACTGGCCCTCCGCCCGTGTGGGCATCCGCAGGCCAATGCCACGATGACTTCAGGGCATGAATTCCACCCTTCCGAACGATGAATCCTGATCGAGCCACACTTAATTTCCTCAACAGTTTTGCCGCCGAGGCCCGGAAGCGCGGTGAGATGCTGCAAAAAGATGGCGGCGTCACCCAGATTTTCGGCAACCACCTGTTCATTCAAGGCCGCGTTGAGGACGAATCCGGCACCTTCCGCACCAGCCTCCGCCTCCAAGGCAACCGCTGGTTCGGCTCCTGCACCGCCGAGGACGAAACCGTCTCCGGGGCCTGCCAATACGCCACCATGATGGAGCGCATGCACCGCGGTGAGGACCTGCCCGAGTCGCCTAACGAATTCGACGATACTCCCGTGCTCGATATCATCGAGGAAAAGCTCGGCCGTGAACTCGACGACAAGGAAGCGGATTTTGTCACCAAGATTGAAAAGCGCTACCGCCGCTACGTGATTGAAGGGGAACTGCACGACCACGACATGGTGCGCATCACCCCGCGCTGGGAAATCACCACCTACGAACCGCTCGAACTGTGGCCCATGCCGCCCGGGGACATCCTCGAGTTCTGGAACTACATCGCCTACGCCTTCTATAAGAAAAAGCTCGCTTATCCGGAGTTCATGAGCGTGATCACCGACCTCGGGCACGTGCAGAAAAAGATGGCGGATTGGGAGCAGGAGCGCGAAGTGGCGGCTTGGTATGAGCGCATCGAAAAGGTCAACGAGCGACCGCCGCAAGAAGCCCCGCTAACCGTCAAGTTCCGCCTCGTGGCCACGGTCAATGAGGCCCGGCTCGAAGTCAAGGAAGCCAAGTCCAATCTCTGGGTCCAGCTCCGCGAGAAAAACGACATCGAGCGCTACGTCGAGTTGCACCACGAGGCGGCCCTGCTGATGGATGCCTCCAGCCAGACGTTGTGGGAGCATTTTCTCGCGTTCATGAGGAAATACGGCGACACCACGCTGGATTTCGATCAGGAGGAATCCTGCCGTTTCATGAACCGCGTGTTCCGCCAACCCGCGCTCACCGGCTACATCGTCAACCTGGATGACAAGGAATTCAAGGTCGTGGCGGAGGCCCTGCGCTGGGTCTGCGAAGACGATCCCTATGACGGCGCCAGCTTCGCGCTGCAACTGGTCACTGCCTCGGGCGAAAATGTCTCCCACTCGGTGCGCTTGCTCCCCGGCCGCAAGGAACTCTATCAATCCGACGAAACCGTCTTTCCCGGCCCGCCCCGCTGGCTCGAGGAAACCGAAGTCATGCCGCGCTATCTCATTCCCAAGCGCGTCATTGATTCCCTCGAAGGCGTCGAGTTCCTGCGCAAGATCGGCGCCTCCCTGCCGGAATCCCTCAAGAAACGCGTCGTCGATCTCGAACTCAAGCCGCGCTTCGAGATGAAGCTCGTCGCCGGCCTCACCGCCGCGGAGACCGAGCACCTCGTGGTGGATGTGACCGCCATCGAAACCAAGGGCCGCCGCACCGAGCATCTCACCAAGGACGGTTGGGAACTCGCCGAACAACAACCGGTCAAGGGCAAACAACTCCTGCGCTTCGCCCGCGAGGACCTCTATCCGGTTCCCTCCGCCCTCGATGAGATGGGCCTTGCCTACGACGAGAAAATCCTCTCCTTCAAATCCCGCATCACCAAGCAGTTCCCGGAGAAATTCGCCGAGTGGATCAAGAACATGCCGGAGACTATCGAGCTCGATATCGACCTGCGCCTCAAATCCATCCTCGCCGACCCGGTCACTGCCGCCGTGCGCTTCGAAGTTGTCGGTCAGGACATCGACTGGTTTGACCTGCGCATCGTCATTGATGTGCAGGGGGTCAATCTATCCAAAGCGCAAATCCGCCAGTTGGTGGCGGCCCGCGGCGGCTACGTCCGGATGGAAGATGGTTCCTGGATGCGCCTGGAAATCAAACTTGATGCGGACCAACGCGAGGCGGTCACCCGGCTCGGGCTTGATCCGTTTGACTTGTCCGGTGAGACCCACCGCATGCACGCCTTGCAGTTGGCTGATCCGAAGGCGGCGGAAGTCTTCGATCCGAAGGCGTGGAAGCGCATCAAGGACCGCGCCAGCGACATCAAGCTGGAAGTCAATCCGGACGTTCCCAGCTTGCTCAAGGCGGTGCTGCGGCCCTATCAGATTGATGGATTCAAATTCCTCGCCTATCTGGCGATCAACAACTTCGGCGGCATCCTTGCCGATGACATGGGCCTTGGCAAGACCGTGCAAGCCCTGGCCTATCTGATCTGGCTGATGGAGGAGAACGAAAAGGCCGGCATCCCGAAAAAGCCCGCCCTCGTCGTCTGCCCCAAATCCGTGTTGGACGTGTGGGCCGGAGAAGCCGAAAAGTTCGCCCCGCACATCCGCGTCAAGATCCTGCGCAGCCGCAGCGACATCCAGGTGGATGAGATCCAAAACAACGTGGACATGTTGGTGCTCAACTACGCGCAGTTGCGCGTGTGCGGCGAGGAACTCAATGGCATCAAGTGGCTCACCACCATCCTTGACGAAGGCCAGCAAATCAAAAACCCGGACTCGAAGGCCGCCAAGTGCGCCCGCGAACTCGATTCCCAAAACCGCCTGGTGCTCACCGGCACGCCGATTGAAAACCGGCTCATGGACATGTGGTCGCTGATGGCCTTTGCCATGCCCGGGGTGCTCGGGTCCCGCGCGTATTTCAAGAAACGCTTCGACAAACGCAAGGACCCGCTCAGCCAGGCCCGCCTCGCCTCGCGCTTGCGGCCGTTCCTCATTCGCCGCACCAAGTTGCAGGTGGCGCAGGACCTGCCGCCGCGTACCGAGGAGGAGGTCTATGCCAAGATGGAGGGCGTCCAGCACGAGCTCTACAAAGCCGAGCTCAAGCGCATCCAGAAAGCCCTGCTCGGTCTCGACTCGGAGGAAGCGGTCAAGAAGAACTCGTTTGCCATTCTGCAAGGGCTCATGCGCCTGCGCCAGATCTGCTGCCACCCGGGGCTCATCGACCAGAAATACCTCAAGGAAGAGAGCGCCAAGATGGAATCGCTGTTCTATCTGTTGGATCAACTCTACGAAGAAGGCCACAAGGTGCTCGTGTTCTCCCAGTTTGTCTCGATGCTGGATCTGATCAAGGCCCGCCTCGATCTGGAAAACCGCCCCTATCACTACCTCACCGGCCAAACCAAGGATCGCAAGGGGGAAATCGAGCGTTTCCAAACGACCAAGGATCCGTCGGTGTTCATGCTCTCGCTCAAGGCCGGGGGCGCCGGCCTCAACCTGACCTCCGCCTCCTACGTCATTCTCTACGACCCGTGGTGGAATCCCGCGGTGGAAAACCAAGCCATCGACCGGACCCACCGTATCGGCCAGAAAAACAAGGTCATCGCCTATCGTCTGCTCACCCGCGATACCGTCGAGGAAAAAATCCGCATCCTGCAGCACCAGAAGACCCAGCTGGTCACCAACGTGCTCGGCGATGAGGGTTTTGCCTCCAACCTCGACCTCAACGACCTGCAATTCATCCTCACCCACAGCATCGACGAGGAAGAGTTCAAGGATTGAGGGCCGAACTCCGAAGTTGCATGGGTAATGGGTGGCGGATAGGCCTTGGCTATGCCGACTTCGTGAGCATTTCGAGAATGAGTTTGCCGAAACCAAGTTGGATCGCCTTGTTCGAAAGAAATTGGGTCATCAGCTCCTGATGGGCGTCGCCGCTGGCAAGCACCGCCTCCTGAACTGCCGCAGGAAAATCCCCGAGCATCGTTTGATCCGGCGTGTTGTTGGTCACTTGGGACATGACCGCCTCGTTCTCCTGAATCTTGTCGGCTATGGTGCGGGCGTAACTCACGAGATCGGCTTCGCTGAGGTTCTCGGCAGCGAACAGATCATTCATCCGCTGGATGATCCGGGAGAGCAGCTCCGTCTCCTTATTGCGCGAGCTGCCGGATCCAAACTCCGAGCCGGGCTTGAGCTTCTTCCCTTCCTCATCGTTGAGTTTGAGAGTCTGCTCGCGTTGTTTTTGAAGCCGGTAGTGGGTGAGTTCCACCCCGCTGAGGTCGATTTGATCGGGTTCCTCTTCATCCTCCCGCAAAAGCGGCGCAAGGTGGCGGGCGTAGAGGTTGAGCTTTTCAAGTTCCTTGTCGTCGAACGCGACAATTTGGGAGATGAACTCATAAAACCGGCTGAAGGTTCCGAGGTCTTTCTTGAAGATATCGAGAGCGTCCTTGCGGGTTTGGGCATCCTTGAGTTTGTTAGCCTCGTTGGCGATCAACACCGCATCCCCGGATTTCTTGGCCCGCCGCAGCGTGTCGCTGGCCTCCTTGATGTCGGCGCGGGCTTGTGCGTAGCGTTTGCACCATCGGTCCTTCGCCGGTTTGCAGATCGAGGTGAGTGCCAACTCCGCCTTGCGTTTGTTGAAAAAGACCTCCGTGAACTGCTCGACCTCACTCCACTGATAGATTCCCGCAGCACCCAGCTTGTCGAAAAGCGCGTGGGCTTGGTTAGGGTCCGAGACATCGGACAAAGCGGCGGTGCGGTAGTAAACCTTGAATGCGTCCAAAATGTCCTGCGGGTCATTGACGAAATCCAACACAAAGGTGCCGCCTTCATTCTTGCCGGGAAACGTCCGGTTCAGGCGCGATAGGGTCTGCACGCAATCCACGCCGCTGAGTTTTTTCAGCACATACATCGCGCAGAGTTTCGGCTGATCGAAGCCGGTCTGGAACTTGTTGGCCGCGATCATCACCTGATAGTCTCCAGTGTCGAACGCCTTGCGCAGGTCCCGGCCCTTGAGTTGCGGGTTCATGTTGCGCTCGGTGAAGGGCAAATCGGCCGATTCCTTGTCCATCACCTCGCCGGAGAATGCGACCATGGCGCGGATGTTCTTGTAACCTAGCCGGGCGATGTATTTGTCGAAGGCGAGTTTGTAGCGGACGGCTTCCAAGCGGCTGGAAGTGACCACCATGGCCTTCGCCTGCCCGCCCAACAGTCCCTGGATGTGTTGGTGAAAATGCTCGACGATGACCTGCACGCGCTGGCCGATGTTGTGGGGATGGAGCTTGATCCAGATGCCGAGTTCCTTCGCGGCTTTCTTTTTGTCCACTTCCTCGTCGGCCCTGGCTTTCTGTTGGACGATCTTGTAGGCCGTGCCATAGGTGATATAGTTGCGGAGCACGTCAAGGATGAACCCTTCCTCGGTAGCCTGGCGCATGGAATAGACGTGGAACGCCACCGGCAGATTGTCCTTGCCGGGCGGCAGCGCGGGATTCGGCACGCGGCCGAAGAGTTCCAGAGTCCGCGGTTTCGGCGTGGCGGTAAAGGCGTAGTAGCTCAGGTTCTTCGACCCGCGGCGGGCTTCGAGTGCGAGGTCGATCATGTCTTCGGCGCTCATTTCCTGTTCCTCGTCGAGCTGTTCGGCCATCAGCACCTCGCGGAGCTTACGGGCACTGGTGCCAGCTTGGGAACTGTGCGCCTCGTCGGCGATAATCGCGAAATTCCGTTGCTTGAGGGAGGCGTTCTTTTGGATTTCCTCCAATACAAAAGGAAACGTCTGGATGGTGACGATGATGATTGGTTGGCCCTTGAGCAATGCCTCCGCGAGTTTGTGTGACTTTGCGCCTTCGCCTTCCTCGCGGTTGATGCGACCGACCACACCCTCGCGGTGTTCGAATTGATAGATCGTGTCCTGGAGTTGATCGTCCAGCACCGTTCGGTCGGTGATGACGAGCACCGATTGAAACACCTTGTTGCCCTGTGCATCGTGGAGCGTGGCGAGTTGGTGTGCAGCCCAGGCGATGGAGTTGGATTTCCCTGAGCCGGCCGAGTGCTGCGCCAGATAGGCATGGCCAGGGCCTTCCGCGAGAGAGGTGGCAACCAACAGCCGCACCAGATCCCACTGATGGTAGCGCGGGAAAATGAGCGTCTCTATTTTGGCCTTTTTGCCCTGCCAATCCTCCTTTTCCTCGATTTGCAGATGGACGAAGCGTCCGATGATATTGAGAAAATGATCCCTTTGGAGGACTTCCCGCCAGAGATAGCTGGTCGGGTGCGAGCCATCGTCCGGCACGTCGTTGCCCGCGCCACCGTCCTTGGTGCCGCGATTGAACGGCAGGAAGAATGAATCGTTCCCCGCCAGCCGCGTGCACATTTGCACCTCATACTGGCTGACGGCGAAGTGAACGAGGGCGCCGCGCTTGAAAGTGAGCAAGGGTTCGGCTTTGCCCGTCACCGCATCTTTTGGCAGCCGGTGCCTGCAATACTGCTTCACCGCGTTGCGGGCGGCTTGCTTGAATTCGCTCTTCAACTCCAGCGTCGCCACCGGGATGCCGTTGATGAAAAGCACCAGATCAATGCGCCAGTCCTTGCCGCTCTCCGCTTCCGTCTTGCCCGGCGGATAGTGGGCGTATGGCGAATACTTCAGCTCCGGCACCACGCGCAGGCGATTCGCGGCGTAGGCGGCCAGGGTGTCCGGGTTCAACCCGTGATCCGGTTTGAACTGGCAAAGCTTGATAGGCACGCCGCGGTCCTTGAACGGATGGCGCAAGACACCGAGGGTGCCATATTTCCGCATCTCCGCGGACGATGCGCTGGGGTCCACCTTTGCGAGTTGTTCGGTCACCTTCCGCAACACGGCCGCCTCGGGATCATGCGGATGATTGCCGCAAATCCGTTGCCATGCGGCCGGCTGGGTGTCCTTGAAATATCCCACCACATCCTCGGGATAGAGCCCGCGTTCCCGGTCGTAGTTTGAGGACTCGCCCAATAGCCAGCCATGGGCCGTCAAATGAGCGATGATTTCATCCTGAAAGGCACGTTCTGCAGCAGGGTCGGACATGAGCTTGGGGAGCTTCTAGCAGAACTGACACGACAATGCACGCAACATCTCGAAGGTGTTGCAATAGCTCACTCCGAAATGTTCACAAACATTCGGCATTGGGACTTTGGCCTTGGCGTCGCTGCGAGTCTCATGGGTTACTAACATGTGCCCCTCATGTTTGGCCATGGCCACCAGCCAGCCGTCGGCATCGCTGGCGAATTTGGTTTTGGCGGCCTGATGGTAGTCCCGTGACTGGACCCATTGCATCATCGGGGCATAGGCTGCGATCACGCCGGGCGCCGAATCATCCAGGAAAAAATCCGCCGAAAGTTCCTGTTCCACCCAGACCACCAGCACGTCACCGCCCCGCTTGAGTTCGGTCAGTACTCGTTGGGTGCTGTAGATGCGACCCGCGGAGTGGCCGGTTTGCACCGCTGCCCAAAAGCCGGGGCAAATATCGAACGCATAATAGGACCGGTGCGCCGTAATCAGCACGTTGGCATCCAGCAGATACTTCAAGTTCCCCTCTGTCATACGGCGAATCCGAGTTCCTTTCCAAAACGGTCATAGCTGGTGCCGCTGAGACCGGTGAGCTGATAGGCATCCCGATACTGCAAACGTCCCCCTTTGGCGGCACTGTAAACCGCTGCCGGGAAACGTTTCCCAAGACGACTGCCCAACGTAAGATAAAAATTTCCGCCGCCAGAACTGCGGGCTCTCCGGTCGGCGGCCGCTTCCTTGTAGGACTTGTAATAATCGAAATACTGCCCTCTGGAAATCAACTGTAAATCCAGGGCCCGCCTCGCCACCACCACAGGACTGACCTTGAAAAAGCGTGCCAAGCTCTCAAAAGGCGTATCCCCGTCTTTCACTTCCTGCCAAGCGGGGTTCATTTCCTCTGCGGGCACCAGAAACTCGGCTGCCACACGGTTGCAGAAAATCTCCACCACGTTGTCCGACGGCATGAGTTCCTTGAAATCAGTGAGTCCTCCCTGTCCCAACCAAAGGTGTGCCAATTCGTGCACCAGGGTGAACATCTGGGCTGCTTTTGCATCCGCCCCGTTGATAAAGATGACCGGCGCATAGGAGTCGCAAAGCACGAATCCCCGGAATTCATCCACATTCAGCGGACGATGGGTGTTGTTCTCCACCACCCCGTTGATCATCACCAACACGCCGATGCCTTCGATCTTCTGAACCAGCAGGCGCAGGGCCTCCTCCCAAGTGTCCAGCCCGCGACTCCAGCGCGCTTCGAGCCCCAGGGTGTTGCGAATTTCCAAGGCCACCTCCCGGGGTGCGTCTTGTGCCGTGCGTGTGGCCACGAAGTCGAGAGGGGGCTCACCCTGTTCGATGAGAAATCCGCGCATCCAATCCTGCCGCAATTGCACCGCGTGAATCGTATCAAGCAGATGGGGCGAGGGTCGTGCCACCCGCCGGTCCGTCACCGTCCGAAAGTCAGGGATCGGCAGCGGTTCTTCCGGGGGCGCGGTGAGGAAAAAATAGCCGAGCGGCGCGTAGGTGCGGGCCGCGAGTTTTTCCAATTGTTTCATGGTCGGATGCGCCTCCCCGGCCTCCCACTTGGGGAACGCCGGAAAAACCGCAGTCAATGCCTCCACGCTCCACCCGGAGCGCTCACGCGCCCAGCGGATCAACTCGGGAAGGATGGTGACGCGAACGGACATTCTTGCGGCAAGATAAGGGATCCCCAGGCTACTTCAAGCTTTCCTCACGTCAATCTTCCCGGTCACGGCGGCGGCGATGAGGGCGCTGCGGCGCTCCTTGAGCAACTCGATGGCCCGCTCCGCCTTCGCCTTCAAGCGGTCGAGCTTGTCGCATTTCTCGTCCAGATGCGCAACGATGGCGCGTTGCTCGGCGAGGGGCGGAAGAGGGAAATTATAGTTCCTGATTGTGGAGATATTTACATGTGGGGATGTCGCGCCGACGGTATCGACTGCGCCCTGTTCATAAACAGCGTTTGAATTGAGCAGGTGTGATAGAAATGCCGGGTAGATTGAACGGGAAGCTCGGAACTGCATCATTCTCTGACCCAGGCAGACTTCCGGCGAGTCCGGGACAAGGGCGGCGTGCCCCCATCGCTCACCCTCACGGCCATAGACAATATCGTTAGGGCACAGGCGATCTCTTCGCGTCCGGTTGACAAATTCGGCCCTATCAAGGCGATAGGCTTTCGAGAGATCCAATCGACCCCGATCAACGTCGGCCGTACGAATGACTAGATATTCGCCGTCCGGATTGTATTTTGGTGTTTCGTGTGGGCAGTCTACGATTTTAGAAACCTCGAACTTGAGTCTCGTTACGATCCAATGCGCCGGTACGTCATCGAGCCATTCGCTGCCGGAAGGTTTGAGGGTTGCGGCTGCGTTAAGTCCACGGGTGACGGCGTGGCTGATGAGGGCCTGGCGTTTTTCCTTGAGCAACTCGATCAGCCGCTCCTGCTTGGCCTGCAAGGTATCCAGCTTGCCACACTCGCGGTCCAGAAACGCGGCGATCTGGCGTTGCTCGGGGAGTGGTGGGAGGGCAAAGGAATAACCGGCAACGAAAGTGTCAGAGACGCGCTTCTGACCACCGGCGCCATACATGCTCCCTTCTGCGACTTTGCGAAAGGGAAGACCATGGAGGAGATAGTATAAGAACTCAGGTGTTGAATGCTTGGTGGGACGAATGGGAACCACCTCGGTGGTTGCAAAACCGATTCCATTATTCAGGCCTCTCGCGATACATCCCTTGCCGTTTTCAAAGCAGGGGGTGATCTTTGCAACCAATACGTCGTTTTCACGGACATAGGTGTAACCGGTTAGAACGTCGCCAAGTTGACGGGTGGATGTCGTAATTAACGAACCGTCATCCCCAACGGCCTCCATTGGCAGGAATGTAATTTCCGTTTCTGGCTTGAGGTGAGCGACCTCCGATTTCGAAGCGTTAATCGTAGCAACATTCTTGATCCTCGACACGGTCCACCCCCCCGGCACATCCCCGAGCCACTCCACGCCGGAAGGTTTGTATTTGGGATACGGTTGATACGCGCTCATCGGTTAGGCCGCCCTTTCAGGGCTGGGTGTCGTTGTGGGATGTCGGACCCAGGGCGTTGCCCTGGGCGCGTTGCCCTGGGCTGAGGTATGGTGCCCCGTTGGGGCGAAAGAGCCACACCACGCCGGAGGGTTTGTATTTCGGATAGGTTTTGCAGGCGCTCATGGGGTTTTCTCTTCCGGCGTGTCAGGCGAGTCTCCTGTTTCGAGAACGCGTGAGAGTTCGGCTTCGATGGCTTCGATGCTGGGGAGGCTGGAGCGGAACTCGGCGGGCAGGGCGCGGGTGAGTTCGTAGTCGGCGATGCCGATGGGTTTGTGGATGTCGCGCAGGGCATACTCGGCGATGACGCGGTCCTTGGTCTGGCAGAGGATCAGGCCGAGGGTGGGCGCGTCGTGCGGGTGGCGGAGTTGCGCGTCCACGGCGGAGCAATAGAAATTCATTTTGCCGGCATACTCCGGTTTGAAGTCGCCTTTTTTGAGGTCCACGACGACGAAGCAGCGGAGGTGGAGATGATAGAACAGAAGATCGAGATAGAACTCGCGGTTGCTGACTTCGAGGCGGTGCTGGCGACCGACGAAGGCGAAGCCGCGGCCGAGTTCGAGGAGGAATTTTTGGATGTGGGTGAGCAGGCCGGTTTCCAATTCGTGCTCATGGAACGGCTCCTCCAGAGTGAGGAAGTCGAAAAGATAGGGGTCCTTGAGCAGGCCTTGCGCGAGGTTGGCGTGAACCTCGGGCAGGGTGGCGGCGAAGTTGGTGATGGCGGTGCCATGCCGTTCGTGGGCGCGGTTGTTGATTTGGACGGTGAGGGTGTCCCGGCTCCAGCCGTGCTCCAAGGTCTGCCGGGCATACCAGAGGCGGGTGGGGAGATGTTTCAGTTTCTGAATGAGGACGATGTTGTGAGCCCAGCTCAATTGCGCAATGGCCCGTTGCACCATGGGTCCCTGTGGAGTCACCGTCTCCAATCGGGGCACAAGCCGTGCCCCAATTTCGTCCAGTGTCGGCAGCCGCCCGGGAGACTCGGGCGCGTGGGGCAATTGGGGCACGGGCCGTGCCCCAATTGGAAACAGTCCGGGGTATTCCCGGCTGAACTGGACCATCCGTTTCAAATTTGATTCGGAAAACCCCTTCTCCTCCGGCAGCTCATTTTTCAAATCCACGGCCAGCCTGGGAATGACCCCTTTGCCCCAACCTTCCTGTTTCTGGCGGGCGGCGATCATGCGGCCGATGTCCCAATACAGGAGGATCATTTCCGCATTGGCGGAAAGCGCGGCCCTGTGCTGCGCCTGCCGCACCCGCACCTTGATGTCAGTGAGAAGTTCGCTGTAGATGGTCAGTTCGGCACTCATGCTCCGCTCACCTCCTGGAGCAGTTCTTGGATTTCGGCGGTGACTTCCGCGAGTTCCGCGTCGATGGCATCGAGGTGACGCGGCGGGCTATAGGTGTAGAAGTGGCGGTTGAAGGGAATCTCGTAACCGATGGTTCCAATCTCGCCGTCCTTGTCGTCGCGCTTGGTTTCATCGATCCATGCCAGCGGGACATGGGGCGTAACCTCGCGGGCGAAGTATTGATAGATGTCCTCGCCAAGCGGGACGTTCTCATTGTCACGGAGGTCAGGGTTCGGCTCGATATTGCCCTTGGCGTCTTTGCACACTTCCGCGTCGTCATCGTGCTCGCCGAGACATTTCGTTAGGACCTTGAAATGGGCGGGGGAAAGCATGAGGCGGGTGGCTTTGAGCCTAGCGCTCAGGTCTTTTCTGAAAGTGGTGCGGGAAAGGTAGGACGGCTTGAGGGCGTCGAGAGCGGAGAGGATGGCGGCCTGTTCGTTAGGCGAAAGTTTCTCCCAGCCGGCATCGGCGGTTAGGGCGGCGCGTTTTTCCGGGTTCCGCGGCTCGAAGCGGAGCTGGAGTGGCCGCTCGACGGTGATGCGGCGGTAGCCGAAGGCGGTGGTGGGAAAGAGTTTCGAGCGGAGCGGGAGATAGCCGGGGTCGGGTTCGTGGGCGGCGGCGGTGGCAAAGAGGCGGGTGATGCCTGTGATGTGATCCTCGGAGAGTTGCTTGCGCTTCGAGCCGAGGCTTTTGCGCATCTTCTCGCTGCAATCGGCAGCGTGGATGAGCTGGACGATGCCTTTTCTATGAGCGGGTTTGTGGTTGGATAGAATCCAGATGTAGGTGGCGATGCCGGTGTTGTAAAACATGTCGGTGGGCAGCGCGACGATGGTTTCAATCAAGTCGTTTTCCAACAGGTGGCGGCGGATCTCCGATTCGCCGGAGCCCGCGCCGCCGGTAAAGAGCGGCGAACCGTTGAGAATGATGCCGATGCGCGAGCCGCCCTGCATGGCGCCGTCCTTGTCTTTACGCAGGGGCCGCATTTTGGAAACCAGGTGGAGCAGGAACAAGAGCGAACCGTCCGAGACCCGCGGCAGGCCGGGACCGAAGCGACCGTCGTGACCCTTGAGTTTTTGTTCGTCGTTGATGGCTTTCTGGATCTTTTTCCAATCCACGCCAAAGGGGGGATTGCTGAGCATGTAATCGAAACACTCACCGGAAAGCTGGTCGTCGGAAAGCGTGTTGCCGAGGCGGATTTTGGAAACGTCCAGCCCCTTGATGAGCATGTCCGCCTTGCAGATGGCATAGGACTCCGGGTTCAGCTCCTGGCCGAAGGGGGCGAGCCGGGCCTTGGGGTTGAGTTCGTGGACGTATTCCATCCCGCTGGAGAGGAAGCCGCCGGTGCCCGCGGTCGGGTCGTAGATCGAACGCACGATGCCGGGACGGGTCAGCACCTCGTCGTCCTCCATGAAGACCAGTGCAGTGGTCAGGCGCACGATGTCGCGGGGCGTGAAGTGCTCGCCGGCGGTGTCGTTGGACGATTCCGCGAATTTGCGGATCAGTTCCTCGAAGACCAGTCCCATGTGGTGGTTGTCGATGGCCTTGGGTGAGAGATTCCACGCGGCGAAGCGCTGGACGACCAGATAGAGCAGGTTCGCCGCATCCAACTGGTGAATGAACTCGCTGAACTTGAAGTGCTCGAAAATCTCGCGGGCGTCGGGCGAGAACGATTGCACGTATTTTTCCAGATCCGCCGCGGTGTCGCTCGATCCAAGGGATGAAAGGTCCAGCCGCGAGGAATTGTAGAAAAATTGCTTCGCCTCGCGCAAGAGCAGCTTCTCCTGCGCCTCCACCGGCATTTTGGCGACGGCGGGCAGCTTTGCCAGCACGGCGGGCTTGGTGGGCGCCAGCACGCATTCCAGACGGCGCAGCAAAGCGAAGGGCAGAATCACACGGCCGTATTGGGACTGTCTGAAATCGCCCCGCAACAGGTCGGCGACGGCCCAGATTTCATTGGCGGTGGAGGAAAAGTTCGGTGGCATGATGGCGATGGGGGCGATGCTGGTGGAAAACCGCTAGGAGGTCCATCCCGGAATGTGCCTCACGAAATCCGCCATGACAGCTAACGGACTTGCAATTCGACGACATGTTCCAGCTGATCGTCCACGAGGGGAATGCAGTCACCTGTTAGCACCTGGCCGTCAAGAGTGAGCCGGTTGGTGCCGGGCGCATCCCCGGCCAAGCGGCTGATGGTGATGTGATAAACCGTTTGGCGGTAGCGATAGTGGATTTGATAGGTTTGCCAGGCCTGCGGCAGGCGGGGCGCCAAGCGCAATTGTTCGCCTTCCAGGTTGACGCCCAGGAGGGTCTCAATGAGCAGGCGGTACATCCAGCCGGCGGCGCCGGTGTACCAAGACCAACCGCCACGCCCGATGTGCGGCGCCACCCCGTAGATATCCGCGGCGACAACGTACGGCTCGACTTTGTAGGTGGCGATTTGCGCCGGGGAGCCGCCGTGATGGACGGGATTGAGCATATGGAAAAGCTCCCAGGCCCGCTCGTTTTCTCCTAACAAAGCAAAGGCCATGGTCGTCCAAATCGCCGCGTGGGTGTATTGCCCGCCGTTTTCCCGCACGCCGGGAATGTAGCCCTTGATATAACCCGGATTGAGCGCGGACTTGTCAAACGGCGGATCAAACAATTGTATCAGTCCGGCGTCACGCCGGACCAGGCGTTGATCGACGGATTGCAGCGCTTGAATTTGCATCGCCAGGCGCGCGGGGGACGCCTCGCCGCTGCCGCTGATGACCGACCAGCTTTGAGGCAGGGAATCGATCTGGCATTCCGGATTGGCCTGTGAGCCGAGGGGTTCGCCATTATCGAAGTAGGCCCGGCGATACCACTGGCCGTCCCATGCGTGGTGCTCGATGTTGTCTTGCAGTTGTTTGGCCTGGGCGAGGCAGCGCTCGGCAAATCCGAAATCACGGTGCTGGCGCGCCAATGGCGCAAAGCGGGTGAGCACGTCATAGAGGAAAAATGCCAGCCAGACACTCTCGCCGCGGCCTTGGTGGCCCACCCGGTTCATGCCATCATTCCAGTCGCCACAGCCGATGAGCGGCAACCCGTGTTCACCGAAGGTCAGGCCGTGCTCGATGGCGCGCACGCAATGTTGATAGAGCGAGGCCGCCTCTGCGGAACGTCCCGGCAAATCATAGTAGGCTTCCTCCTCCGGCTTGACCGGGCGGGCTTCCAGGAAGGGGATGATTTCGTCAAGCACGGCGACATCCCCGACACAGGCCACATAGCGGCAGGCCACATAGGGCAACCACAGATAGTCATCGGAGAAATGGGTCCGCACGCCGCGTCCCTCCGGCGGGTGCCACCAATGTTGCACATCGCCCTCGCGGAATTGGCGCGCGGCGGCGCGTAACAAATGCTCGCGGGTGAGACCCGGTTCGGCATGCACCAGGGCCATCACGTCCTGCAACTGGTCGCGGAACCCGTAGGCGCCGCCGGATTGATAGAACCCGGTGCGTCCCCAGATCCGGCAACTGAGCGTCTGATACAGCAACCAACCGTTGGCCATCACATTCACCGCGGGGTCCGGGGTTTGCACGTTGACCGCACCCAGCGTGCGCGTCCAATAGGACTGCACATCTTCCAACGCGTTGCTCCATGATTCCGCGCGCCGGAACCGATAGATCAGGCCTTGGGTGTCGGCCTGACTGCGGCCGACCCCGAGGCGGAAACAGGTTTCCCGTTCCTGGCCTCCGGGCAAGTCAAAAGCGACTTGGATGGTGCCACACGGGTCGTGGCCGGCGCCGGTTTTGCCGGACAGGCCGGCGCGCTTGAGAGCGGCGGGATGCGCGAGGCTGCCATTCCTGCCGATGAACTCCTTGCGATCCCCGGTGAGCATGCGCGTGGTGTCGCTGACGTCGAAAAACGCAATGCGATCGGGAAATTCGGCGTTGGTGTAATTGCGCGCCAGCAGTGCGCCGGTCTTGTTATCCACTTCGGTTTGCACATGCAGCAGGTTTTTGTGACGCAAGTCCCCTAACACCCACTCCACATACCCGGTGACGGACAACCGGCGCGGCCGTCCCGAGGTGTTGCGCAATTTCAACACCGCGAATTTCACCGGCACATCCACCGCCACATACACCCACAACTCGGAGGTGATGCCAAATTCGGCGTGCTCAAACACCGTATACCCGAAGCCATGACGAATCACATAGGGCGAGGCTCCGCCCGCAGGTGACGGCGTAGGCGACCAATACTGGCCGGTTTGCTCGTCGCGAATGTAGAAGGCCTCACCCGTAGGATCCCGCACCGGATCATTGCTCCACGGGGTCAGGCGGAATTCATGGGCGTTGTCCATCCAGGTGTAAGCCGCGCCGCTTTCGGAAATGACCGATCCAAATTGGGAATTGGCCAACACGTTGACCCACGGTGCGGGGGTTGTTTGCCCGGGCTTGAGGGTGATGACATATTCGCGACCGTCCGGGGTGAAGCCACCATAGCCATTCTGGAAGATCAAGTCGCGGGGTGGCAAGGGCGCGGGCAAGCCGAAGACGCTGGGGCGGGTGGGCACCAAAGCCGGCACCCTGGGACCGGCGACGACGCGGTGTTCGAGTTGTTCGGCGAGGGTCCCCCGTGCATCGTCGAGCACGACTCTGGCCATGGCTTGCAGCAACCCGCGATCCTCCGGGGGGATTTGTTCGAGGCGCCGGACATAGATGCCGCACGGCTTGTCCAGCACTTGGGATTCAATCCCGGTAGAAATCAGGTTGGTGATTTGCTCGTGGAGCGAATTGCGGTAGACCGAAACGTCTTCGTAGAGGATGACCAGGTCCACGGTCAACCCCTTCATGTGCCAGTACGAGTGGGCCTGAATCAACTGCTTCACAATCTCGATTTTTTCCGCATCGCTGATATGCAGCAGAAGGATCGGGACATCACCGGAAATGCCTTGACTCCAAAGTCCGCTCTGGCCGCGGCGGTTGGCGAGTAGAATGTTAGAATGGGCGCGGCGGGCGGGATTGGCGTAGATCAGGGCACCCGCCAGGCGATCATAGAGTTGCACCTCAGCCTCCGTGGCGTTGAGGTGATGCAACATCACCTGGCCATGGGTCCATGCCAACTCGAAGGCACGGTCCGCCATGCGCGAGCTTTGATATTTTTCGGCATAAGCCAGCGCGGCCTGGCGGCTTTCCGCCACGCCCCAAATCAAGTCGAGGGTGACAGAGGAGTGGGCGGGCACAGTGAGGGTGCGGCGCAGTGAGATGATGGGATCGAGCACGGAGCCCACGGTATCGGACAAGGGCGCAAGGGTGCGCATGGCGGCGGGATGAATCAGGTTACCGCAGCGCCCGACGAAGCGGGCCCGGTCGGTTTCACAGGAGAGTTCGCCTTGCTCGGCATTTTTTCCCACCATCAGGTGCACCAGCCATGGCGGGCTTTCTTCCACCGAGCGGGCGCGCCGGGTGCAAAGCACCGCCGAGGCCTGGCGGACAAATTCCGTTTGCACGAAAAGGTTGCTGAATGCCGGATGGGCCGCGTCCGCCGCCGGTGCCGTCAACACCACTTCCGCGTAACTGGTCAACTCAATGACGCGCGTCACCGCACTGCGATTGGTGAGGGTGATGCGCCGCAACTCCACGTCATCCTCCGGTGACACGCAAATCTCAGTGTGCAGGTCGAGATCGAGATGCCGCTGCCGGAACTCCGCACGCGCCTGCGTGAAGATGGCTTCATAGCCGTCAGTCGCTTGCAGTGTCGGCTGATAGGCCGTGGAAAAAAATCCCCCGGTGGCCATATCGCGCACATAGATGAAGGTGCCCCAATGATCGCGCGTGGCATCCTCACGCCAGCGGGTGAGCGCCAGATCCAGCCAACGACTGTAGCCACCACCGGCACTGCTGATGGCGACATGATAGCGCCCGTTAGACAACAGATGCACCTCCGGCACCGAGGAGGTGGGATTGGTGAACACGCGCATCACATCTTCGCTTTCAAGAGTGTGTGACAATTCCGGCACCAGATCATAGGCGACCGTGCTCACCGCGGTCCTGAGCACCCGTTCCTGCAAGAGCAGGTCGGCCGCTTTGAGCATGGGACAGGCCATGAAGCGCCGCTGCATCGGATAGTCCAACAGCAGATTGGACAGTGCTAACAGACTCATCCCCTGATGATGACACATGTAGGAACGGACCGTGACGCTGGTCTTGTCCGGCGGCAGACGGGTCGGCGTGTAGTCCACCGCCTCGTAGAATCCGAAGCTACCCTCGCGCCCGTCCTGCGCCAGACGTTGCAGGTTGGCACACGCGGCCAGCGGCGCCACCATCAGCGCCATGGTCGTGGCATACGGCGCAATCACCAGATCCTCGCGCAGGCCGCGTTTCAAACCCAGACCCGGCACCCCGAACGCTCGGTATTGGTAATTGAGCTGGAGGTCGGTCCGGTTGTAACCGGACTCGGAAATCCCCCATGGCACGCCACGCGATTTGCCGTATTTGATTTGTTGGAGCACGGCGGCTTTGCAGGTGTGGTCGAGCAAGGTGTTCTCATAGCTTGGCATGACCAGCAGCGGCATCAGGTATTCAAACATCGAACCGCTCCAGGAAATGAGAATCGGGGCCCCGCGCGCGGCCACCAACAAGCGCCCCATTGCGAACCAGTGGTCCTGCGGAACCTGCCCCAAGGCAATGGCCACATAACTGCACAAGCGCGCCTCCGAAGCCAACAGGTCGTAGAAACTGCTGTCACTGCGCCGGTCACTGACGTTGAAGCCGATGGCAAACAAACCCCGGGCCTGATCAAAGAGGCAGGTGAAATCCATCGCCGCCAACGCATCGGATTGTGCGGCACAGGATTCCAAGGCGAGCAGGCGCTGGTTGGCACGAGCGCTGGCCTCGCTCAGGCTGCGCCCAAGAGCCATGAGGATGGGAGGCGGCTTGGGTCTTGAATTGTTAGATCCCGACACCCCCTCCCGCATGACCTCATCCAGCAGCGGGAGCAACTTCTGTTCGATCCCGGCAAGCTCGCGCAACGTGGGAACTTGGTCGAGGCTGGACAGCAATTCCTCGAGCCGGGTCGCCGCGACCGGGACGGGCCCGCCATTCGGCGCGGTCGGGGTGGCGGATTGCTCCCCAAACTTCGGGTGGTGCGCGGGGTATGGCAAAGCCAGCCACGGTGCGAGCCAGCGCAAGTCATCCAATTGGTCCGCGCAATTTTGCTGCAGCGCTTGCGCCCAGCCCTTGAGTTCATCGTCCGCATTCTGCAATGCGGCGGCCAGCGAGGTGGCCTGTGCGAGCACCTTTTCTAACAAACAAAACGCCGCGCGCAAAGTGGCCGGGGACTGTTCCATGTCCGCCTCGAGACCAGCCAGCGCGGAATTTTCGCGATCCAACTCCTGCAGCATGCGCAGCGTGTCAAGCAACCCGCCAAACACCCCGGCCGGCAAAATTTCCACATCGGCCAACTCCCGCAGGCCGGAACCGAGCGTGAGCAAATGACCGGCCAGATTGCCGCTGTCCACACTTGATATATAATGCGGAAGGAGCGGTTGGAGCGTGCGGGTGTCATACCAATTATAGAAGTGCCCGTGGTAGCGCTCCAACCGGTGCATGGTGGCGAGGGCGTCTTGAGTGCGCCGCAGCAAGCCACCCACCGAAAGGTAGCCGAAATCCCGGGCCGCCAGATTGGCCAGCAGCGCCAGACCCATATTGGTGGGCGAGGTGCGGGAGGCGATCAACGGGACGGGAACTTCCTGGAAATTGTCGGGCGGCAGCCAATTTTCCTCCGCGTTGACAAAGGTCTCGAAAAAATACCAGGTCTTGCGGGCCGTGCGGCGCAAAAACGTCACTTGCTCGGCCGCCAAATCCAGGGTGGCGGGTTCGATCGACTGGCTGAGCCGCCACGCGATCCACGGCGCGACCAACCAGCCAACCAGCAATGGCAGCAGCCACCCCAGATGGGCCGGTTGCATGATGGCAACAAACAGACCACCTGCCAATGCCACCACCGGCGCAATCCACATCGTCGTGCAATAACTGCGGAGGTCCGCCAGATGAGTCCGCTCCACATCACTAGACGTCTGCCATTGGAGCAGGCGCTTGCGGGTCACTAACAAGCGCCACAAGGTCCTGCCGATGGCGTCCAGACTGAGAAAGGCGTCATAGGGCAGAAACACCAGGGTGAGAAAAATCAGACCGAGCTGCCGGGCACATACCTCACTGCATTCCAACAGATGCATGCGCCACGGCAGATCGTCCGCCTTGCGCAGCACATTGACCGACATCGAGAGCATGCCGGGCAGCGTGATGATGACGAGCACCAGCAGCAGGCCCAGATCCGTCAGTGCGGGTGCCAGCACCCATGTCCCTATCAGGAATAACAGCAACGCCACGGGCACCAAACTGCGCCGCAGATTGTCGAAAATCTTCCACAATGACAGGCCGGAGAGTGGATTGGCCAGGCTCGGTGGATCGGCCCCCGGCACCCGCGGCAACAGCCATTGCGTGATCTGCCAGTCGCCGCGCATCCAACGGTGGCGCCGGTCCACGTCCACCTTGTAGCGGGATGGATAGGCTTCATAGAATTCCACGTCGCTGATCAGGGCGGAGCGGGCATGACACGCCTCTAACAAATCATGGCTGAGCACGGTGTTTTCCGGAAAGCGGCCGTCCATGGCACGTTGGAAGGCGTCCACATCGTAGATTCCCTTGCCGATAAAGGACCCTTCCCGGAACAGGTCCTGATAGACATCGGACACCGCCCGCGTGTAGGGATCGATGCCCGCGTCGCAGGCAAACAGCCGCACAAACCAGGAGCGCCGGGAGCTCGGCAGGCTCACCCCGACCCGTGGCTGCAGGATGCCGTAACCCTCCGTGACGATCCCGCGCTCCGCATCAAACACCGGACGGTTCAACGGATGGGCCATCGTGCCCACGAGCCGCCGGGCGGCTTCGCGTGGCAGTTGGGTGTCGGTGTCCAGCGTGATGACATACTTGACCATGGGAAGGATCCCGGTCTGCCCGATGATCACGGAAAAACAATCGCTGGAGCCCCCGCGCAGCAGCGCGTTGAATTCGGCGAGTTTGCCCCGCTTGCGTTCGTATCCCATCCACAAGCCTTCACCGGCATTCCAACGGCGCGGGCGGTGAAACAGATAAAACAAATCTTGTCCGGCGGCCGCGTATTTGCGGTTGAGATTTTCGACGCCGGCCCGCACTTGCTGGAGCAAGGCCTCATCGTCCGGGAGCTGTTCCAGCTGCGCATCGCGAAAATCCGTCAGCAAGGCAAAGTGCAGGTGCGTGTCCCGATTTGCCAGATAATGAATCTCCAAGGTTTCGAGCAGGTGTTCAATGCCGGCCTCGCTCGTCAGCAGGGTGGGCACCACCACCATGGTGCGGCACTCCGGCGTCAGGCCGCCGGAAAAATCCAGCCGCGGCAGCAAGCGCGGGGGCACCAGCAGCGTGGATAGCCAGTTCATCAAAGCCACGGCCAGTTGGCTGGCACACAGCAGGAACACCAGCGTCAAAACCACCCGTTTCCAACCCGCCACATCGAGTACCTGTGCCTGCTGCATGAAGCCCAGCGTGACTAACAGGGTCAACAATCCAATCCCGCCCGCATAATAAGGCAAGGGAAAGCGCTGGATGCCGCGCTCGATGAATGTGCGCCAAGGCCAACTGACCTTCGTCTTGCCCACCAACAGGCCATGCCCTTTGTCGATCAGGTAGTAACCGATATGCGCCGTGCGGTCCTCGGCCCCCTTCTCCCGGGCCGCTTCCTCTGCCAGTTGGACGGCCATTTGGGCCACCGTCATTTCCGGATGCTGGCTGTGGCGGGCGATGGTCTCGACCGCGTGGCGATAGCGGTCACGGGTGGGAAAGTCCATTTGCCGGTATGAGTCGGCCGGATCGGCGCGCAACGTTTCCTCGACCTGACTGACGGTCTCCACAAACTCCTTCCAGTCCGTGGCCCCCAGGAAACGCAGACTGGCAATGCTATGACTGACGGACACCTGATTGGCCGCCTGGCTTTGACTTTCCAAATCGATCAGGCGTTCGATTGACAAGCCTTGTTCCAGCAGGCGGTGTTCGAGCCAAGTCCGGGCCAGATACAACACCGAACTGTGCCGCGACAAACGCTGACAAAATTCCGCCACGAACGAACTGGTCAGCTCAATATTGGCCTTGGCCATTTCCGCCACCACCACAATGATCTGGGACGGGTCGCTTTCCGCCATGTCTTGCAAGCGGTCCAGCCACTGATCCGCAAGGTCGCGATCCTGGCGGGCGCGGGTCAGGCGACTGGTGATGCGCTGCAGGTTCTCTATCAGGGCCAGCCGCAACATGATGGGCACGGCCCACAATTCACCGAGCTTGAGCGACTCCACCGTCTGATAGGCCGCGATGAAGGCGCTCATGGCACCTTCATCCACTTGGGCATCCACGTGCGAGACCAATTCGAGCACGATATCGTAGACGCGCGGAAAGCCGGCGGACGGGCCAGTCAAGAGGCGTGGCAACTCACGGCTGTAGCCACGCGGCAGATGCAGCCTGGCCATCTGGATGTGCTGTTCAATCAGGTAAAAGTTGTCCAGCAGCCATTCGGACGCAGGGGTGATGCGCCGGTTGTGGTTGACGAGGCGCGTCGAGCGATTGAAAGCCAGCAGCGCCCGCTCGTTGGCATCCAGACAGGCCAACAGGCGGTTGACCTTGTGCCGGGGTGCCACCTGATGACTGGCGGCCAGGTTGCGGGCATGGCGCTTGAGTTGTTCGATGCTGAACAACTCCGCCCGCAGCGGCGCTTCGCCGTCCCGCTCGCGAGAGGGTCCCGTCTTCCAAGTTTGCCAGCGTTTCGAAAGACTCTGCATGGGGGTGTTCTCGGCTTCCGCAACGACTCCAACGGACCTGCCCGCCGCGCCTCAAGTCCAACTTGAATGGCGGTGGATCGACATTCCCATCCGCGATGCTTTGTGGAAATTTTACGCGAGGGATAACATTCAAGTGATAGGCCAAGCCGAATTTATTGGCAAGCTCTTTTTTCTTTGCCGAAAAAGGCACAATCCCCGCTTGCGCGCATGCCAGCATCCCGATATGGGTCCCGGGTGCATGGCTGGATTTGCTTCCGCAGCTGATGAAACAGGTGCCAGTCAAGCCCTCACCGATGCCATCCAGACGACCCCGGCAACAACCCCCATGGCACCCGATCCCATCTATGTCCGCGACGCGTTTGCCCGCATCGCCGACCGCTATGTTCTAACCAATCACGTGCTCAGCGGCGGGGCGGACTGGTGGTGGCGGCATGGGGTGGCCACGCGCCTCCGCCAATGGCAGCCGGCGCGCCTTCTGGACGTCGCCAGCGGCACCGGCGACCTGGCCTTGACCATCCAGCGCGCGCTGCCTGCCTGCGACGTCACCGCCTCGGATTTCTGTGCTGAAATGTTGGCCCATGCCGCCACCCGCGGGTTGCGCAAGACGGTGGTTGCCGATGCCTTGGCGCTGCCGTTCGAGGCGGGCGAGTTCGACGTCGTGACGGTTGCCTTCGGGCTGCGCAACATGGCCGATTATGCCAAGGCCCTGGGTGAGATGTGCCGCGTTCTCAAGCCTGGCGGACATCTCGTCATCCTCGACTTTTCCCTACCCCGGGGCTGGCTGCGGCGGCCCTACCGCTTCTATCTGCACCGACTTCTGCCGCTTCTGGCGGGGTGGCTCACCGGCCAGCGGGATGCTTACGAATACCTCGGCACGTCCATCGAAACCTTTCCTTCCGGCCATGCCATGGGTGCCCTGCTGGAATCCTGTGGCTTTGAGCAAACCGCCTTCACCCCCCTGACCCTTGGCGTGGTCACTCTCTATCAAGCCACCAAACCCTGAAGCCGGCTCACTCCTTGTCGGCGCGGTCGGGCTCAATTCCCGTTTTGTCCCATGAGCGGCCGGAGGCGGTCGCAAGCAAGGCTTCCGTCACTGCCAACTCTCCGCCGCCTTCGAGCATGACGCGCACGGTCGAGTGGCTCTTGCCGTAGGTTTTTTTGCCAAACAAGGTCACCTTGTCCGGCAGGCCTTCCTTGAGGGTGGCGATGAGATATTCCGCCGCGCTGGCCGTGCGTCCATCCTGAAGAATCTGGATGGAGGAGGGGTTCACGGCCACCCCGTCCCGATCCGTGGCCGTCTGCACCCCCTTGCGGGTTGTGAATTTTCCGATCGGCGTGCCTTCAGGAAGAAACAACGCCGCGGTCATCAGCGCCTCTTCGCGCAAGCCGCCCGGGTTGCCGCGCAAATCCAAGGTGAGCCGGCCGGGTTGCGGGTAGGCTTCGAGCTGGTGTTGGATCGTGAGAACGGTGTCCTTGTCGAATTTGCGAACCCGGAGGGTCACCCCCATGGGCGTCTTGGTGGTGGTGACTATGGGCGCCTCCTTATCGGTGCGGGTGAGGGTCAACTCCTCGACTTTGCCTTGAGGTTGCTTGATTTTAAGAATGATCTGGCTGTTAGGCGGCCCCACAAAAGCGAGCCGCAAGGAGTCAATGGACTTGCCTTGCGCCGTCCGGTTGTCGACTGCCAGAAGCTGGGCCCCGGCATTGACGCCGCCCTGTTCGGCCGGTCCGTCGGGCATGGGGTAGCAGAGGACGCGTCCGTCTGCCGCCTGATCGAGGGTCATGTGCACGCTGCCGGGAGTCTGGCGCATCGCCTCAAGCCATTGCGCGATGTCAGCCGCGGATTTGTAGTGGCCGTAGGAATCGATTTGGGGGAGCAAGGCGGTAAGGGCTTGCTCAATCCGGTCGAATTTGGGGATGGAACTGTCCTCGGCCATGATGGCGTTGGCCAATTCGGGAAATGTCGGCGCGCGCGAAGGCAGCCATGCACGGAACTTGGGCCCCGCCGTCCGAATCAGGGCCGCACGTGCCTTTTCGTCGACCGTCTGCGCATCCAGCGGGCTGAGCGAGTACTGGGTGTATTTCTCGTTGAAACTCTTCCACAGGCGATCGGCCGCCGCGTCGGCGGAGGCCGGCGCGGGTTCGGCCACCAGGGTCGAAACGCACGCCAACATCCCCGCGAGGCAGGCCACACCCTGCCGGTTGATCAGGCCCGTCATTGCTGCAACTCGTCGATCTTCTTCTGGGTCTGATCCGACTTGCGCTCGGCTTTTTGGGTTTGGCGTTCGACGTGCTCGAGGGTATTCTGGCGTTCGGCCAGGCGGCCCTGGGCTTTTCTCTCACTCCAGAAAATGCCGCCTTGGCTGGGGTCGCCGGTGGTTTCACAACCGGTAACGAGCAAGGTGGCAGTGGCGGCAAAGGCCAGCGTGACAACGCGAATAAGGGGGGCGTTCATGAGGGTGCAATAGTTAGGGTGGAAGCTGGATCAAACGTCGGTTTGGGATTCGAGGGCGGCATAGCGCTGCACATTCTTGTTCATCACCGAGACCTGGGTCTCAATCCCATTGGTGCTCTCGCGCAGTGAACTGAGACGTGAACCGCCCTGACTGCCGGCCTGTTTGATGGCGGAGTGCTGCATCTCGGCTTCCTTGCTGAAGACCGTCGCTTGCTTTTGGGCGGCGGCCCGCTCGGTGCTGATCTCACGCTTCAAGGTGGCCAGTTTGGCCCTGTCCTTCGTGGCGGCAGCCACCCTCACCTCACGCTGGAGGTTGGCGAGCTTGGTCTCGAGCTGATGGTTGTATGAGACCGCTTCCCTACGCTTCGAATTGGCTTGGGCAATGCAGGCATCGAGCCAGTCCTCGGTGGATTTGTATTGGGCCTTCTTGTTGGCGATGTGCGAGCCATAGGCAAAGCCGCTTGCGCCACCAATGGCGGCTCCGATGAGCGCCCCTTGCCGGCCGCCAAAGGCCGCCCCGATGAGCGCTCCGGCGCCCGCGCCGATGGCGGTGCCTTGGCCTTGTGCCAAGCGGCCGTCCGAGGTGCCGGCGCATTGGGTGGCCCCCATGGTGATGGCGGTGAAGATGGCGAAGTGTTTGCCGTAGCGGACGAATGGATTGAGTGCTGTGGTCATGATTTTGATGGGCTGTTGTGGAACTTTCGCAATCTGTGACCTTCCCCCCGTGGCGTCAATCAAAAAATGCAGAAAATGCAGGTTCCTACTTGCGGATCACTTCACCGCTTTGGTCCGTGACCGAGGCGTCTTTGATGTCATCAAGCGGCCCGAGGTGACTGCGGTTGCCGGAGGCCGACCCGCTGGCGCCCTGGCCGAAATAGATGGCGGTGTCATTGTTGAGGAAGGTGCACTCGGTCACGATGCCGCTGCCTTGCTCGAAAGCGGTGGCCAGCGAGGAGTGGGATTTGAACTCCGTCTTGGCTATGCTCAGCTTGCTGGGTTTGTCGATCAAACTGGCGCCTAGCGCGCCATTGGCGAGGAAATGACAGGAGAGAATTTCCACCTGCGCCCCGGTTTTGGCGTAGAGGCCGCCCTCGCTATTGTCTTCGACGGTACTCTCGGACAGAACCACCCTGCCCGCATTGAGCACGCCAATGCCGTATTTGCGGTTGGCCGAAATCACGCAGGCGCTTTCCAGCCGGGCCCGGCTGTTGCTGCCATCCACGGTGAGCCCCACCTTCTGATTGCCGCGGAGGATCACGCCTTTGCATTTGAGCTCGGCTCCGTAGCCGACCTCGACCCCGTTGCTGTTGTTAGATTCCACTTCGGTACCGCTGCCCAGGGCGACCGACGTGTCGACATTCCGCAGGGCGATGCCGCTGCGGCCGTTGTCACGGATCTTACTCTGTGACACCTCCACCTTGGAGGCGCTGCTGACGTCCATGCCATAGCCCCGGTTTTTGCTCAGCGAGCAATTGACAAACGAGGCGGCGGCCTTGCCCGCCAAGGCCACGCCATTGCCAAGGGAGCCTTCAATTCCACAGTCCTCGAAGCGGACGCTCGCCTCGTCGGTGATTAGCACCAAAGCGGGTGAGGAATCAATGGTCTCCTTGGCCTCTTCCTGCGTGTTTTTGAATTGAATGTTGCGCAAGGTCACCTGAATCGCGCCACGGGCGACGATGAGATTGGAGCGGAGGTCATGGCCATCCAACACGGCGGCGGGCGATGCCACCAAGGATATGGATTTTTTCAACTCGAGCGCCTCGGCATAGGTCCCTCCGGCGATCTCGATCGTGCCACCCTCCTTGCAGCGTTTGACTGCTTCCACGAGGGTTTTCACATCGTCTGGCACCTTGATGGTGGACAACGGATCAGTGGTTGCGGGCAACGTGACCTTGGCAGCGGGCTGGCTTTCGTTGGCAACGAGCTGGGCGTCGTTGTCGGGTTTGACATCAACAGGCGGGCGCGCCGGTTCCTCCGTTGGCCGTGACTCCACCACTGGCACCTTGGCCTGCGGATGGGTTTTCCCGCGTCCCCTGATGACCAGGGCGGTGAGGAGGGTGACCAGGACGCAGCCGGCACCCACGATGGCAATCACCTTGCCCCGGGACCGGAACCCTCCCTGCGCGGGAGGCGCCGACGGGACAGCCTTGGCGGGGGCCGCAGACGGCAACGAAGGCGGCACCCTGCGCTCATCGACACCCTGCCGCGCACTCGGCTCCGGCTTGGCGGTGGTTTCCTTGGCGGTGGCTTCCTTGGCGGTGGCTTCCTTGGCGGTGGCTTCCTTGGCGGTGGTTTCCTTGGCGGTGGTTTCCTTGGCGGTGGTTTCCTTGGCGGTGGTTTGGTGGCGCGCGGCGGCCTCGCTGGCTTGGCGTTTGACCTCCTCCTGCTTGCGCTGGGCGTTTGCCGCATCCTGTCGCGCCTCCTCTTCGGCGGCGAGTTTGGCCATCGCAAGCTGGCGTTCCTGTGCGGCGGCCCTGGCGGTGACCGACGCCGCAGGGTCCGCCGCGGCCGGCGGGGCGGCCTTTGGCTGCGGGCTGCGGGGCACCTCCTTGGGTGGAGTGGCGGTAGCAGACGCCAAGGCCACGTGCTTGCCCTGCGCGATATCCCTGGCACTTGGCGGATTGACCAGCGGCGTAAGCTCGGCAACGGGGAGCGATTCCAAACCGGCGAGCAATTGGATGAGGCGGCAAGCGGACGGCTGGCTTTCCGGGTCGCAGAGTGTTTCAGCGAGCAGGGCATTACCGTCTTCCGACAACCCGGAAGCCATCACATAGCCACCGGTGGTGAAAAAGGCGGCATAGCGGACAGCGCTGCCGGCAAGGACGCGGTACACCAGCGCGGCAAATTGAGCCAGCGGCGGAAACTCCCGCGCCGAAGACGATAGCGTGGCCTCGCTGGAGTTGCCGTGGTCCGCACCGGCGGTGAAAAACGGCAGACACCGCACGGATTGCGGATCGAGGTCGGACCACGCCCGAAAGTGCTCGAGGTCAGCGCACCCGTCGCGCGTGCCCACCAGGATTTCACCTGGATCCACGTGGATGCCAAAACTGGTCCACGCCTGGCTCGCATCAAAACAGCGCGCCAAATGCGCCAGCAAGGCAAGCGTGTCAGCAAACCGGGCAGGGCCGAATTTGCGCAATATGGCCAGCAGACTGCAACCCGCCGGTTTGGAAATGACAAACACGTCGTCCCCCCCCGAGACACACCAAGCACGAAACGCATAAGCGCCAAAGTCCAGCTTGCGGCTGGCGGCCACGCGCATGCCGCCGCGGGCGTCCGCCTCGAGCGAGGCGTCAGGAATGACCACGACGACCGGTTCCCGGGTCGCCAAATCCTCACCGCTGTAGAGTTTGGCTTGGGCTGCGGTGGTCAAGCCACTGCCAATCGCATAGCCGTCCTCAAGATCAGCGGGTGCCGGCAAGGGCTCCAGTGCCACCGCGAGGCTGGCGGTGACCGGGGCGGGAAGTGGCAGGGTGGCGGCGGCGCTGAGTCGCTCGACCACCTCGTGGGCCGTAGCAATGCGCCGTTGCGCATCCTTTTCAAGCAATCCTTCAAGCAGGCATTGGGCTTCGGGGTCAAGCCCACCCGGCAACGCCGACGCATACGATGAGGGCCCCACGCGGTCGGCGATCAAGGGCGCACGCTTCATCTCGCCAAACGGGTTTTTGCCGAGCAACAACCACCACAGCGTCACGCCAAAGGAAAACAGATCGCTGCGCGCATCGAGCGGCTTTTCCAGGATTTGCTCAGGACTGGCCGTGGCAAAGTTGCCACGGAAATTATCCTCGTCCTTGCGCACCGTCGCCGACGACGAATCGCTGTCACTGTCGATTTTTTGGGCCAGCCCGAAATCAATGAGCTTGGCTTGCCGCGCCTTGCCCTCACCATTGAGCATGATGTTGGCCGGCTTGAGGTCGCGGTGCAGAAAGCCGTTGGCATGGGCGTAATCCAGCGAGGCGGCAATCTGCAGCGCCAGCGCCCGCACTTCGGGCCATGGCATGGGGCCGTGGTCTTCGCACCAGGCATGCAGCGTGCCACCGTCGCAATACTCCATCGCGTAGTAGAAAACCCCGTTGTCCAGCGCGCAGTCGTGCACCATCGCAATCCCGGGATGGTGCAAGCGGCCCACCGCGCGCGCCTCGCCCAGAAACCGCTGCGTTTCCTCCTGGTCCTCCTTGCTGCCGCGGTTGAGCAATTCCTCGCGGATCACCTTGAGCGCGTTGACCCTGCCTAACAAAACATGCCGGGCCTTGTAGGTGACGCCGAAGCTGCCCTGTCCGAGAACGCAGGGAGTGCCGTCGGGGTTCTGGAGCACCTCGTAAGAGCCGTAGGTGAGTTTTGTCGGGGATTCCATGGGCTTGGGTTGTTCGCCGGCCAGCGCGCCAACGTCCCGTGACCGTAGGTGCCGTCGCCCGCCGGGTCAAGCGTCGAAGCTCGCGCGCGCCGCCACGGGTTAGACCCGCCTGGCCTCCTGCCGCTTGCGCAGCAACACATAAGCGACCACCCCAACCACAAACAGGTTGGCACCCAGCGCCACCCCCCTCATGATGCAGGTTGCAGCAGATAGAGGCCCATGGTGGCGGCGGAGGCGTCGGGTGCGGCCATGCGCTTTTTCTCGTGGCCCGCGCCCCAGGAATCGCTGAAGATGATTTCGTTCTGGGCGGTGTTGTAGCCGATGATGAGACGCATGTGGCCGCCTCCCGCCTGCCGCGCCTTCTGGCCGTTTTCCGGGAACAGTCCGAGCTGCAGCCCCCACATCACTGGCACGCCCTTGTCGATGTTCTCACGCACAATCTTCATGAACTTGTCAAACGGCTGCCCCGTTCCATTCACCTCGCGCAGCACCTCCGGATTCAAGCCGCCCATGAAGTAAATGTAGTTGTCCGTGTCCAGCACCCGCTTGCCGAGCTTCTTGGCGGCGCGATTGTACTTGGCCAGAAAACTCTGGTATTTGCGGCTCGAGTAATCGAGATCCAGCAACGTCTGATAGCGCGTCTTGTACTTGCCGGAAATTTTCCGCAGTGCCTCTTCCATGTCATCGGGGCTCGACCCGCCGCCGCCCGCCTGGTTGCCCACCACCTGGGCCATCTCGTGCTGGTCGGCCGGCACCCCGTAGTAATTGAACAAGCGCGCCGCAGTCGCCACCGCGCAGTAGCCCTTGTCGCCTTGGTCCACCATCGGAATGTTGGAGATGAACACATCGCCCGAGGTCTCGCGCGTGACGTTCTTGGTCAAATCCGAGCGCCGCACCGTCGCCGCGCCCCCCGTGCTGGCGTTGATGCCCACCAAGCTCGAGGGCTTGGGCAGGAGCCGCAAACGGATGAACTCGCCTTGGAAGTTCTTGCCGTTGCGTTCGCGTCCCGTGCCCGGATCGTGGACCTTTTCCTTCGCCCCGCTAAACTCCAACTGGGCAAGCATTTCCTTGCCGACCCACAACCGGCGCTCGGCCTTGGCCGCGCTCGCCTTGTCCTTGCCGCGGTCCTCGAATTTGGGTGCCACAAGGCGGTTCATTTCCCCGGTCCAACCCTCCACGATCTCGGAAAATTCCTTCTCCGTGAGATCGGTGTCGCGCGAATCCCCCTTGTTCCAAATGGCAATCGACACCTCGCAGAGCTTGCCGCCCTTCAACAGAAAGGTCACCTCCTCCACACTCCGCGCCCCGTTGAAGGCGGTCAACTTCACCGGATCGTAGCCGCGATTCGAGCGCCGGATCACCCCGTGATCCTTGACTTGCGAGGACAACCACTTGAAGCCGCTGTCGTTCCACGCCTTCTCCAGCACCGCGTCCGTGCAGGACCACAACCCGGAGGGCTCAAACACCTTGTCAATGGGGATGTTCTTGTTGCGCGTGGCTTCCGGTGCAATCACGGTTTCCTTCTGCGCGAGCGCCAGCGGCACACACGTGAACATGGCTAACAAAAAAAGCGGGGGCAGGGCGGGTTTCATGGATTTGGCGCGGAGGATTGGTATTTCCACCCGCCATTCCATACCGGAACCGGCGGATTGCAAGACAAACTAACATAGTTGGCAGCGCCACACTCCTGCGGTCACGCGTTGATTCCTGGCACGCTCAGGATCCTCCGCGGTCATCCGGGCGCGCCGTGGGATCGCAAGTCTGCTATCTGCGCCGAAGGTGCGGAAAAGCGCCCGTTGGAGATGGCTTTGACATTTTGCCGCAGCCGTCCAATACTTTCCGGATGCGTCTCATGCTGCGTTGCCTTGCCCTGTGTCTTATGGTCGTTCCCGTCCACGCTGCGGACGCACCCGCCGCACCCGCCGCACCCGCCGCACCCGCCGCACCCGCCGCACCCGCCGCACCCGCCGCACCCGCCGCCGACCAAGCGGCCCCCACTGGCAGCGCGGCCACGCCCGCCACGCCAGCGTTCGTGCAACTCGACGAGAACCGCTTCAAGGTCGGCGAGGTCGAGTTTGACAAAACCACGCGTGTCATTCGTTTTCCGGCCACGCTCAACCAGCGCGAGGGTTTGTTAGAATATGTGGTGGTCCACGACAAGGGCAAGGTGCACGAATCGCTGCTGCGCACGGCCATCAACCCGACCCACCTCAACATTGCCCTCAAGTTGTTGCGTTACCAAAATTCGCCGGAACTTTTCCCGTTGCGCGACGAGGGACACCCCACCGGCTTGTTTCCCGCGGTCGATGCGAAAACCAAAGCGGCCGCCCGCGTCGAGATCCGGATGCTGTGGAAGGACGATGCCGCCGAGCAGGTGGCCACCGTCAACGAGATGATCACCAACACCAAGAACAACAAGCCCATGCCGGCCGGCCCTTGGGTCTATGGGGGCTCCCTCGTCGATCAAGGACGCTTTGTCGCCGAACTCACCGGAGACATCGTCGCCATCCTGACCAACGAAGTCGCGATTTTCAACTACCCTGGAACCAGCAACCAGCAAGGGGAAAACTATGGGGATTGGTTCGCCCTGACCAAGCGGATCCCGGCCGTTGGCACCCCGGTGACCGTGGAAATCCGCCCGTGGGTGGCCGCGCCCAAGCCCGCGTCACGCTAATCGAGGCATCATGGCAGGCGCGTTGGTGACAACGCGACGGGGCGATGGCGGAGACGCCGTGGAGGCGCGACTCCCACCCCCGCGTTCTAACGAACGCGCCCACGGCACCAGGAGAAGCCCACGCTTTGTAGGCGCGTTGGTGACAACGCGACGGGGCGATGGCGGAGACGCCGTGGAGGCGCGAACTCTCCCCCCCGCGTTCTAACGAACGCGCCCACGGGGACCAGGAGAGGCTCATTGCCGGGTGACCCGCACCTGCATGAACCCCGTGCCGCCGGCGCTGCGCGGGATCGTCGCGACATGGGTCTGCACGCTGCCGTTGGTGGCGATCACCGCGTCGCTGAAGCCGCTCGGCGCACCCGCCTCGCCGGGTGCCTGCCAATAACCCAGCGTGGCACTGGCCAGCGGGGTGAACGTGAGATCGGTGAGCGCGGTGTCGACTTGGTATTGCAGGATGAAATGGGTGTCGGTGGTGTATGAGGCGGGCAGACGCGGCGCGGGGTCGTTACCAACGACAGGGGAAGACCCAAAGGCGTATTCGATGAGATTGCTGCGGCCGTCATGGTCGAAGTCGTTGTTAGGTTGGTTGCTGAGGGCGCCTGCGGCGAGCCCACCGGCCACTTCGAGAGCGCTGGCCCATTGCTCGAAGGTGGCCGTTGGCGGCGAGGTAATCACCAGGGTGTCGGTGGCTTGACCTTGATATTGGGTGTCGGCCACCGTCAGGATTTGATAGGCTGCGGGAAACGCGCGCTCCGAGATGACCGGGCTCACGGCTAGCAGATAGATCCCCACGCCCGGGGTGAAACTGCCGCTGGTCCCGGTGAGCGTCTGGCATTGGATGTTTTGCAAGGTGGCTACGCCAGACAAGGCGATGGCATCCAGAAACCAACCGAAGTCGTCGCCGGTGTACGGATAGTAGCTGCCGCCGCCGAAACACAGCTGGAAACGGAGCCGGAAGGCCTTGCCCGCCATCCCGGTGAGCACCGCATTGCGCAGGGCAAACGACGACTCGGCGGCACCACCGACTTGGCTGTAAACATCCTGCCAAAGGGCGCTGCCATCCTCCTGAATCTGTACTTTAAAGGTCTCCGAGGAGGTGCTGTAGCGGATACGGCTTTGGAAGGAGAGGCATGGCGAGGCTTGAGCATAGTAGAGCGGAGATAGTTGGAGTGTCTGGCTGGCACCGGTTGAGTTGGCGATATGGAATGAAGCCGCCCCCTGCTGTTTCACCGTGGTGTTGAGCACGGCATAGACACCCGTGCCCGCGGTCGTGATGTTGGCGGCGCTTTCGCAATTTTCCACCGCGGCACTGGCGAGGGTCCAGCGGTTCCACTGATAACCGGTGGCCCCGCCCACGGCCGCAAACGCCAGGGTGTGGAAAACCCCCGCCGTGGCACTGGCAAGACTGCTGATGGCAGGCGGCGCGTAGCTCAGTTTCAAGTCCGCCTTGGCATTCGGCGCGCTTTCACTCGCCGGTTTCACAAACCCGAGAGTGACGCTCTGGTTGAGGTTCAACCCGCTGAAAGTGACCGTGCGGGTGGCGGTGGCATTGGGCACCGGCACGACCCATCCGCCGCCGCTGGCGGTTAGGCACGAGTCGGTGGCACCGCTCACATTGACGTTGAGGCCGGCAATGCCTTCGCCGATGTCATAGGCATTGTTGCCATTGAGGTCGTAGTAGGCCACGCCGGTGCCAAAGGTGGAGATCACGGAACGCGTGCCGAAATCCTGCGTCACCAACTGGGGGCCGACGGCACCGTTGCTACCGAGCGTCACGCCCACGCCGATTTCGCGGAAGTTGGCACTGTGGATATTGGCCCGGTGCCCGCGTCCGCTTTGCATGCCACCGGTCCCGCCCAACCCCCAATCGACGTTGAACCCGGCATGCCCGTGCCAAACGCCCTTGGCATAGGCAAAGACGTTTTCCCCGGCGCTCGTGTAAATGTAACCCGCCGCCTTGATCCGGTCCCACGGCGTGTTGGCGGGATTCGTTTCGTTGTGGCTCTGGGTGGCATTGGCCAGCATCCATGCCGAGTGGCCCCGCGCGGAGGCGCTCAGGCTCGCGTTCGGTGCGAGCGGCGGCGCGGCGGCCAGGGCGTTGAATTCGCTCTGCATCAGCACCAGGTCCACCGCGTATTGGGTGTAGGCGCGGGTGACGTCCACCTCGGTGGTGGTGGCCAGCCGCACGCCCTCGGCGGCCGGATTGGCGCGGGCCCGGTTGATGCATTCGATATAGAGTTGTTCTTCGGCGCTGGGGTTGCCGAAGCTGTAGACGCCCTGCCCCTGGCACGCGACGGCCATCACCACCCACCCACCTGCGGACAGGAGCCACTCACGGATACAGGGGTGCCAACGAACTTGCATGCGTTGATGGGTTTTTCTATCAACTCTTGGAGCCTCCCGCGGAGCCTCCCGACACGTTCACTCTGGCGGCCGGACCGCGGCGCAGATAGTGCGACGCTTTGTGATTGTCATGTCACGGTTTGAACGACACGCGGCAGCGGCCCGCCTCACTCACCACGCCACCCGGATAATTCAAGGTCTCCTGCACGCGGCTCCCAACAAACGCGGATGGTTTGCCGTCCTTAAGGAGCGGGGACATTCTTGTCCTCGTCTGCTCTTTGTCACGCCGGTATCAGGAAACGACAGGAATGTCGTTGCTCCTCAAACGACAGGAATGTCTTTGCTCCATAAGGAGCGGGGACGTTCTCTGTGCCTGCAGGGTGCTGGGATTGGTAATTATTCCACGCGGACACTGAGGCGATAGAATTTCCGCGTGTCATCAATGGGCAATGGGATCGCCTGGTCTGCGGGTTGAACACTGCCATCGATGTCGGTGTAGCCGCTCAAACCCTGCCAGGAGTCGGGATTGGCCAGATCGGTGGTGACTTCCACGGCATACGTGCGCGTGCGCCCGGCATAGCCGGCCCCACTCGCCGGCACCGCATGGAAGCGCAGGGTGAATGTGCTGTTGGAATCCGGCGTGAGAGCCAGCGGCTGCGGGGTGAAGAGGCGCGGGTCGCTGCCCAAGGCATATTCCGCCCGGTTGCTGAAGCCATCACCATCCACATCCATGCTGTCCGCGGCCAGACCGGCAGTGATTTCCCCGGGCGTGAAATGGCTGGCCCGCCATAAGTCCACCGCATCCCCGCTACTGATGACCAGCGTGCCCGTTGCAGTGCCGCTGTAGTTGACCTCGTTGAGGGTGGCCACCACGGCATAACTGCCTGCGGCGGTCGGCGGGGTTGGCTCGCCATTGTAGGTCAGGTTCACCGCCAATCCCGCGGGCGTGGTCGTTGCCGCCACAACCTTGGCCGTACCGTCATAGATGGTTGTTAGATTGCCGAGTGCGATGGTCGCTTGAGCCTGACTGATGGTGCCGGTGTTGGCACCCCGGTGACCGTGGAAATCCGCCCGTGGGTGGCCGCGCCCAAGCCCGCGTTCTAACGAACGCGCCTACGGGGACAAGGAGAAGCCCACGCCTTGTAGGCGCGTTGGTGACAACGCGATGGGCGATGGCGGAGACACCGTGGAGGCGGAACTCTCCCCCCCGCGTTCTAACGAGCGCGCCTACGGGGATCAGGAGAAGCCCACGCTTTGTAGGCGCGTTGGTGACAACGCGATGGGGCGATGGCGGAGACGCCGTTGGCATGCCCGTGCCAAACGCCCTTGGCATAGGCAAAGATGTTTTCCCCGGCGCTCGTCACTGGCCGACCTTGAGGCGAACGAACCCCGTGGTTCCCAAGACCGGCAGGGTGACTGTCACATGTGCGGAGACAGTGCCGGGAACGATCGTCACGGCACCGGCACTCGTTTCAGGAATGGTCAACGGGGTCCATCCGGTTAGATCACTGCCGTATTCCACCACTTGTTGGGTGGTCGCCCGCGCCAGATTGCTGCGATCATATTCGAAGACCCATGTCCCGTTGGTCTGTGCCAGTTTGGGCAGGATTTCCCGCGTGGCAACCAGCGGCAGCCCGCCCAATGCGAACTCTAACAAATTAGCGACACCGTCGTGATCAGGGTCATCCAATAGCCCGTCGTTGCCGCCGGGCGCGAGCCCCTGCGCGGGGGCATGCGCCCAGGTGTCGAAGGCGATCATCTGAGCTGTTGGGTTGACCGTGAGCGTGCCGGCCACATAGTTGAGAGTGTAGTTGCTGGCACTGAACGTGCCGCCCGTAGCCGTGCTGGGCGTGATCGTGTAGGACCCCGGGGTTGCCGCCGCGCTGCCGCCACTGCAAGCCAGCGTCACCGACCCGATGGTTTCCCCATTCTGCAAGCCGCTGCTGGTGAATTGGCTGCTGCCGCTTCCAAACGTCAGCGTCTGACCATAGGTCTTGCCCTGGTTGTCAGCCGTGACGCTCAGCGCCTTGGGCGTGACCAGCACCGAGCCGCTGGCACCCGTCAGTGTGTAGTTGTCGATCTCCGCGCCGGCCAGTGCCACGCCGGCCTTGAAAGTGGCAATCGCGCCGGACCAGCGCGAGGAACTGGTTGCGCCGCCGGAACTGGTAATTTCTTTGGAAGTTAGAACCTTTTCCAGAAAATAGACTCTGGCGTTGCTGCCCGCAGTACTGCTGCCCGACTGTGCGTTGTTGACCGAGGCAAAAGAATTAAGAGGTGTGCCCAGGGAATAGCTGCTGGACCGAAGGCCAATACCGCCAATAGCCAACTCATTCGCCAGCGTGGTTGCAAGAGTTGTGCCGGTAGTTGCCGATGTGCTATTGTTGCCGTTGCTATTGCTGGCAGTCCTGTCCACCGGTACGGCAGTCAACACTCCGCTGTATTCGGCAACCACTGCGGCTGCGAACAAGGAAGCATTTAGATTAACCGTGAGATCCGTCCCCGCGCCGGGAACAACCGGCGCATACCAGATTTCCGTCGTTGTGCTGGTTGATGGGGTGCTTTGTGCCGCGCGTGTCCAGACCAAGGCTGTCCCGCTGTTACTGATGCCGGTGACTGCGCTGGCACTCGAGCTGCGCGTCGAGATCACCGCAATGAGGGTGTTCCCGCTCGTCGGTGCAGCCACGGTGACCGTAAATGAGCTTGCCGCAGCAGTGCCGACGGCGCCGGTGGCGGCGTTCCCTATGCGTATCGGCGTAACGTAGATCATCTGTGCTCCGGTGCCCTTGCCAGCCAGATTGGCATTGCCGTTTAAAGTCAGATCATCACCCACAACTTTGTTAGAAACAGTCAATCCGGCCACTGCCACGCTGGTGGTGCCGTCATAGGACCGGTTGCCGCTCAGGGCAACGACCCTGGCAAGAATGGTGCCCGTCAGGCCCGTCGGTTGGGTGAGCGAATAATTGCCCGCTTCGGATCCGGTTAGACTAGAGGTGGAAGTCACCACCTTGCCGGTGCCGACGTTCTTGGTGTTGAAGGCGCCGGTTAGATTGAGAGTCACAGCGTCGCCGGTGTAGGGCTTGCCGTCGCCGGTGCTGCCGGTGCCTACCGCTTCCGCGGATTGCAGGGTGCTGCCGGCCAGGGTGGCGGCGGTGCTGCCGTCGTAGGTTTTGCCGGTGACCGTCGTCGTGCCTGAGAGGATCAGCGCCTTGGCGGTGATGACCCCGCTTGGCAGCGGTTGGATGAGCGTGTAATTGCCGGCGGCCGTGCCGGCAAGCGTCATCGCGGTGACCACGGCTTTGGCGGCACCGACGTCTTTGGTGTTGAAGGTGCCACTGGTGGCATTGACAAGGGTGACCACGTCACTGCCAACCACGCCGCTGAGGGTGGCACCGCTTAGAGTGGCGGCGGTGGTGCCATCGTAAACCTTGGCGGCGACCGTCGTGTTGGAAACGGTCAACGCCTTTTGACTCACGGTTTGGGTGGGCAGAGCGCTGGAAGTGACGGCTGCGAAATTGACATCACCGGAATAGACGGCGACGATGTTGTTATGGCTGCCGACGCTGAGCGCGCCCAAGTCCGACGTGAGCGTGCAGGTGCCGTTGGCCAGAGTGGCGCTGCCAATGATGGCACCGGCAACGCCACCATCCTTCAGTGTAACCGTGCCCGTCGGGATGCCGGTGCCGCTCAGGCTCACATCGAAGCTCACGCTGTCGCCATAGGTCGTGGCGGCACCCGTGCCGGCATGGCGTGCCACAGTGAGGCTCGCCACCCCCGTGCCGTTGACCGATGCCATCGCGCTGACTTCCGCGGAATTGGCGCTTTCATCGGCACCGTTGGTGGCGGAAACGACGTAATAATAGGTCGTGCCGCCGCTAACCGTCAGATCGGTGAAGGCCCCGCTGGTCGGGGTGCCAAGCTGGGTGTATGGCCCCCCTTGGGTCAGCGCGCGCTTCACTTTGTAAGCGGTGGCACCGGAGGAGCTGCTCCAACTCAAAACCATCCGCGAGCTGTCCGGCGAAGTTGCAGTTAGACCGGCCGGGGCCGGCAAGGCGATGCCCACCTCGGCGAAGGTTAGGGCGGCCACCCCATTGGTGCCGTAGAGCAGATTACCCTGCACGCCGTCCCATGACGTGCCTTGCAGATAGGTGATCTTTTGCGCGGTGGCGGCGGCCACCTGCAGTTTGACCACCTTGCCGGTGACGCTGCCGGAGGACACCTTGCCCGCCACGCCATCCAGATAGAACAGGCCTTTCGTGGCGCTGACCCACGGGGCCATGTTTTGGCCGAACTCGAGGGTGATTTCGTTATGCGTCGCGGTGGTGTAGTAGGCCTGCTTCAAATCCGGCGCGGTGAACACGGAAGCCGGCGCATAGCCGTAATTGTCCTGTTCCACCAGCGGCCCCATCAAGTCCGCAAACTTCTGATAGCCATCCGGCACGTAATGGCAACTCGATCCGGGGACGATGCCCACGCTGCTCATGATCCGCATGTTGGAAAACAGGCATGGCAACGTCCGCTGAACCTCCCGCAATTGGTCGTTGCGCGAGACATCGCCGCAGGCGTTGGGCCAAATCTGGAAGATGTAATAGTGCTGGATGTTAGGAAAGTCCTGCTTCCACGCGGCGGACATGTCCACGAAGTATTGTTGATAGGTCTTGTAATCGTAATCACCGGTGGGTGCGCCGGACCCCTGGTCCTGCTCGCCCTGGTGCCACAGCACTCCCCGGATGCCATGGGTCAGCTTGGCGTCGGCCACGGCAGTCAACAGGTTGGCGTAGATGGAATACGAGCTGCCCGCCGCGTAGTGATCCGCCGGATTCGGCTGGTGCTGGTCGATGCGGGTGCCGCCCACGGCGCCATTGATGATGCAGACGGGCATGTTGTTGTTAGCTAACAGACGAGCGGCCAGATCCACCCCCCAATAGCCGATCTTGTACGAGTTGGCCGCCTGGCTGGCATTACCCCAACCCGCGGCGGTGGTATAGGTGCGGATCCAAGGGTTGGAGAACACGGGGCTTTCCGCACCCGGATCATCGGCCACGGCATTCGACTGGCCTTCGATGATATAGGCATCGCCGCAAATCAGATCGGTCACGGTTCTGACGATGGTATCGGTCGAACCGGTGGTGGTGCCATAGACGACCTTGTAGGTGGCCTTGCCAGCGGCGATGGCTGCAGTAAAGGCATAACGGGTGCCCACGAGCGTTTGGCGCAACGTGCTGCCGTAGGGGACGTCCGTGCCCGTATCGGTCGTGTAGATTTTCAAAAAGACCGAGCTGGGAGAACCCGTCTGGGTGCCGTTGTAATGGATCCTGCCATAACCGGTGTCATCGCGGGCGATAAACTGATAGTCCACCGGCTGTTCATCGATGTCAGGCGAGCGTTGCGCCCAGGCGTCACTGGCAGGTTCCTGCACCATGATCGTCTTCGTCTGGCTCACCGAAGTACCGCCGTTGTCGATGGTTAGAGTGACGGTGAGCCGTCCACTGCCTTGGCTGCGCAGCAACGTCAGGGTCCCCGCGGACGTTTGTGTGGTGGCCGCCACGCCGGTGGCGCTCCAATGGTAATTGAGGCTGGCGACACCCTTGGCCTGCATGTCGGCCAGGTTGGTTAGGTTCGATGTCACGCTCAGAGTCTGGCGGCCATCCCAGATGGCGGGAGCGTTGAGCGTGAAGACCGGGTCCGGCAGATACTCGCTGACCGTGATGGGAACATCGACGGTTTTGACTTCCGTGGCATAGACCGCCTTGAACTGGATCGCATATGACTGGCTGCCGGCGACCCGTCCGGCAGCCACGCTGAGCGCGAACACATCGGTCGCGATCACCGTATCCACGCCGTTTCTGCGTTCGATCCAATAGACTTTCTGGGCACCCCCGGCCTGCCCTGTTAGGGTGCTTGCACCCCCTTCGTTGAGGGTCACGCTGGTGGGTGAGACGGCGAAAGTGGCGCCCGCCTGAACCGGAGCTCCGACCAATGTTTGCAGGGGCTTTTGGTTTTCGTATTCCAGTTTGATCCAATTTGCCGAGCGCGCGACCTTGGACACCCGCACCTCGTCGATGTCACCCACATGGTTGTAGCTATCATACCAACCGCCGATCCACATCAGCGACGGATTCGGCATGCTCATGGAGACGCTGGCGGAGGCGTCGAGGGCTCCATCAACATAGAGTTTGGCAACCCCGCTGGCATAGGTATGCACGACGTGATGCCACAGTGACGGGGTGACAGTGGTGGTGCCGGTGACGCTGGCGAAGTTGCCATCGACGTAGATGCGCGGCGGGCTGACAATGCGGATTTGCACTTTGTTATAGCCGCCGCCCTCGACACCCCAGTCAACGAGCTCGGTATTGACCGAATCGGCGCGGAACCATGCCTCGGTGGAGTGGGCGGTCGCGCCCTGCGCGAACGTGCTGATGGCTTTACCACAAGCGACGCCATTGCCTGCGGTGAAATTGCGGGCTTTGCCGATCATGCCGGAGGTCACGGTGGTGCCGACATTGGTGGGGAGCACCGCACCGAGTTCATCCGTGAGGGATTCATTCATGTGCATCACGCAGGCAAAGCCATTGGCAGCGTTGAAGACATTGGCGCCGCTCGATTCACTGACCACGCCGGATTGCCCCCAATACATCCTGATTTCCTGGCGGGCATTGCCGGCAATGCTGGGGATTTTCACCCAGATGCTGGCGGCGCCCGCGGCCGCGTCCCATTGCTCGATCTGATAGGGCAGGATCGCGCCCGCCACCGTGGCGAAGCGGATGTCGCGCCCGTCGGACTGGGCCTGACCGAAGTTGAAGTTGCTGGAATTGAGCCGCACCAGCAGCGGGAAGTTGGTTTCCGTGGCGCCGGCGGCAATATTGGCCCCCTCCGGAGTGGTTAGAATATACAACGATGCCGAGTAGGACCATTTCAGATAGGACAACACCGACACCGTGTAATCCTTATATGTGGTGCCATTCTGGGCGGTGACCCGGTAGACGATCGGATCGGTGAAATTCTGCGCGACCCCGGAGGCCGGACTGATCGATGCCAGCGGCGACAGCGTGAAGGCGGGGGTCAGGGCGGTCACTGCCTGGCTCGGCGGCACCGTCAGGACGACGGAGTTGCCGGAAATCGTGGCCGTTCCAAGGCCCGTGAAGCTACAGGCGAGAATGTCACAGGCCGTGCTGGGCGCCGCGACCGTGACCGTCACGGTATAGATTTTGGAAGCACCGCTCGGGTCTTTGATGGTATAAGTTTGAGGGGTTGTGAAGTTGCGCATGCTGCCGGATGGATAGAGCGCGTCCGGCACGGCCATTGCGGAAACCGTGTAGTAGGGCGTGAGCGCGGCCACCGCCGTTCCAAACGGCACGCTCAGGGTGATCGTGGTGGCCCCGATGGTCGGCGTCGGCAGGCCCGGAAACACGAACGAGGTGATGTCCTTGGCCGTGCTGGCCGCAGCCTTGGTGACCGTCACGCTATACGCCTTGGTGGTGGCCAGATCCGCGGATTTCACGCTGTAAGTCACCGGACTGGTGAAGTCATAGGTGGTCGGGCCGCCGCTGACCTTGTCACAGGTGGCGCCGGGGGAAAGCGTGTAACTCGGGGCCAGCGCGGTCACCGCCGTGGCGTAGGGAACGATCACGCTGACAGAGGTGTTAGACAAAGTCGCTGAGAGCATGCCCGGGACCGTGAAGCTCTGGATATCCGCGGGGTTGGTGACTTGGATGGTCAGGGGCGTTGAGACGCTGGGATCGTTGGCCGGGTCGCCGGCATAGCGGGCGGTGATTGTGTTAGATCCGGACGCGAGGTTGGTGGTGGTGAAGCTGGCCTGGAACGTGACGGGGTCCAAAGTGACCGTGCCGAGCAGGGTGGTGCCGGCATAAAAGGCCACACTGCCGCTTGGGGCGTTGCCGTTGGCCACGCTGGCGGTGAAGGTCAGGGAATTGCCCGCCATGGACTGGGCGGTGCCTCCGGTTAGAGCCAGCGCCGTGGTGGTTACGGCAAACGCGGCGCCCACCGTCACCGTGCCGGCGCCCGCGAAGTAGCTGCTCTGATAGGTTGCGCCGGAATTGGTGGACCCATAGGTGCCGGTGGCGGCCTGTGCGGTACCGCCGAGCGTCAGCGCCGCGACCCGCCGGGTGCCGGTGAAATTCAACTGGACGCTGGCACCGCTGGTGATCTCCAGCGTGCCGCCGCCCAGCGCGAAGGCACTGGCACAGGCGAGGGAACCGGCGGTGACCCTGGTGGCGCCGCTGTAGGTGTTGGCACCGGTTAGAGTCAGGGTGCCCGTGCCGGTCTTGACCAGGCTGCCACCGCCCGTGACCGGCCCGGTGAACTTCACCGCCCGCGCGGTTCCATCCGGGCTGGTGTTGACGACCAGGCGGGCGTCGCTCACCAGATAGATCGGGTTGGCCACACCGGCGGACAGATCGGCTTGGATGCGCAAGCCGCCGCTGCCATAGTCGGTGCTCATGAGTTCCGAGCGCAGGGTGCCCGTGCCTAGCGAATTGACGTTGAACAATTGCACATTGCAGCCATCGGCACTGCCCGGGGTGCCGAGTGTCAGTCCGCCCTGGAAAGTGTTGTTGCCTTGCAGGGTCAGCCCTTGGGAGCGTCCGCCACCGGTCACCACAATTCCGCCGGGGCCCGAAATCTCCGTGTTGGTCCAGATATCCTTGGCCCCGAACGAAACATCAACGGTCACCATGCCGCCACTCAAAACGACCGGGTTCGGCCAGGCCCCGCCGGCACCATTGCCCTCAAAGCCGCTCGTCTCAAAGGCCACACCGCCGGCCAAGGTCACCACCCCCGTGCCGAAACCGTTCTTATTGCCGAGGGTGAACGCCCCGCTGCTCACCGTGGTGCCGCCGCTGTAGGTGTTGACGCCGGAGAGCATGAGGTTGCCGCTGCATGTCTTGGTGAGGCTGCCGGTGCCGGAGATGATGCCCGCAAGCGTCAGGGAACCGGAGCCGCTGCCGCTGACGGTTGTGCCGGATATAATGGTTAGATTGTTGGAAACCGTGATGGCCCCGGCACTGTTCTGGATCATCTGCGGCTGGGACGAGCTGTTGACGTTGAACGCAAGCGGGTTGCCGCCGAGACTCATCGAGGGCAGGGCACTGCCAAAGCTCAGGCGGCCCAGGCTGAAGGTGCCGGTTAGATTGTGCGTGCTGGTGCCCGCGTATGGCCCCGTATTGAAAACCAGCAAGCCGTTGGTGCTGCCACCCGCGGCCGGGGCCACGCCGCCGAGCCAGTTGGCGCCGGTTGACCAAGTGCCCGGCGCGACATTCGTCCACGTCAGCCAGCCCACCACGTTGAGACTCACCGCGGCGACGGGTGAATCGTAGGTCCCGTCATTGACCTTGAAGGTGAAGCTGTCCGGTCCGGAATAGTTGGGCGTCGGCGTGTAGGTTAGATTCGGCGCGGCACCGGACAACTGGCCGTGTACGGGTTGGGTGACCACGCTGTAGGTCAGCGCGTCGTTGCAGTTGTCGCTGCCGGTCAGGGTGACGGCGTTGCCGATGTTGGGTTGCAGTTCCAGAACCTGCGGGTTGGCCACCGGCGGGTCGTTGATGACGGTGATGGCAACGGTTGCCGTCGCCGACGCCACCCCCTCGCTATCGGTCACCTTGAAGGTGAAGCTGTCGGCACCATGGTAATTTGCCGCCGGCCGATAGGTCAGGTTCGGCGCGGTGCCCGACAAGGTGCCGTGGCCGGGGTTGGTCGCGAGCGTGTAGGACAAGGCGTAGCCCTCCACGTCAACCCCGGTTAGAGTGACCGGATTGGCGGTGTTCACGGAAACGCTCACGTTCTGCGCCTGGGCCAGTGGCGGGTCGTTGACCGGCGTCACGGTGAGACTCACCGTGGCCGTCGCGCTGGTGAGAGAGGCGTCGCGCACGGTGAACGTGAAGCTGTCCGCACCGGTGGCATTGCCCCCGGGATAATTGGCGGCCGGCGTGTATGTTAGAGAAGGAGGGGTGCCGCTGAGGGTACCATGGGCGGGGCCGGTGACGATTTCATAGGTCAGCGGATTGCCGTCGGCGTCGATTCCTGTTAGAGCGAGGGTCTTGGCGGTGTCCTCGGCGGTGGTGAGGTACTGGTTGAGTGCCACGGGCCGGCGATTGCCGGCGGCGCCCACATCGATGGTGATGGTGGCCGCGACGGAATCCAGCTTGCCGTCATTGGCGAGGAAGGTGAAGCTGTCCGGACCGGTGTAGCCGTCCGCGGGCGTGTAGAGTTGGGGTGTTGTCCCGGAAAGCGTGCCGTGAGTTGGCTGGGTCACGACGGCGAAGGTCATGGCGTCGCCGTTCGGATCGCTGGCCGTCAGGGTGATGGCCACGGCGGTGTTGACGGGGGTTGGGACGCTTTGGTTTTGAGCCACCGGCGCGCGATTGGGATCAGCACCCACCGTGACGGTTAGATCCTTGGTGACCGGCGCCAGCAACTCGTTGTAGGTCTGGAAATCATAATAGCCGAGCGAATAGGTGATCCATGTGAGGCTGTCCAGAATGGATCGATCCACGGCCATCACCCGCAATTGGTAGCTTCCCGGGGAATCAAACGTCGCGCTGCAGGTGGTGGAATTGTCCGTGCTGGCACCCGGCGTGAACGTGACATTTCCCGCGCCGCTCACCTTGGTCCAGACAAAGTGGGTCTTGCCGGCATCCAGGTCGGTCACGGCGGCGGTGAGGGTGGTGGTGGTGGCGGGCAGGGTGAGCGAGGTTGGGGCGGAGGCTGCGCTCAGGGTCTTGAAATAGGTTAGAGCGGGCGGAGCCGCGTCGTTTTCAATCGCCGCGATGGTGGAGGCAATCCGGGAGCTGATATTGGCCAGGCGCTCGCCGGTGTTGGTGGAGCTGTCGGCGGCGAACTGCGGCAGATGGGCCCGCCATTTGTAGAGCGTGGGCAGCGCATCCTTGGCGGCCCCGCGATAGGTGTTCTGCAACAGGGTGAACGGGTCCCAGTCATCGCCATGCCAGGTTTGCTCCTTGACCCTCAGACACAAGGGAATCCCCTCTTCAACCTTGTACTTGCCTAGGGTGTTGAGTGCGGCGTAGCGGATGACGTCACTGAACATGCGGTCCGCCGGCGAGCGCTCCGCCGCGGCGGCAACCAGGCTCGGTGCCACCGCCTGGACATCCGCCAAGGACAAGCGGTTTTTGATGAAGTCGCCCAGATACATCCGCGCCATGCCATCGGGTTGTTTCAAGCCGGCCCGCAGCGCCGGATAGAGCAGGCTGGTCCTGGCCGTACCGACCAGCGCGTTGGTGTTAGATGCCAGCGCCTGGAACAGGGTGTCGGCCAGATAGCCGTTGGCAATCTGGACCGGGTCGTCCCACACAATCACCTCCGGATCCGTGGCGTTGGCGGCAAAGGCCGTGAGCATCGGGGTGAGTTGCCCGCTGGCCGCCGAGCCGAAGTTTTTCAGGGCGTTGGAGGCTTTGCCACGGACCCACGGGTCCGGCTCGAGCGTCTTGTTGAGCCGGCCGGCCAGAACAGGCAGGGCACGCGTGACCTTGAGTGCGCCCAGGGCTTCGCAAGCCCCCATGCGGGCGTTGGCATCGGCGCCTTCGGCCAGCGCGAGCAGGCTGTCCACCTCGGCGGTGGTTAGAGTGCGCCTGGCCAGCTCGCTGGCGGCATTGCTGCGCAGCGCCGGGTCGTACTCGCGCAAAGCGTCTATCAGGCGGGACACGGGGTAGGCGGTTTGATCCGTGCAATCCTGCTTGAAGGTCGAGGCGGCGATGGCGTTGGCCACCTTGGCCGGGGTCAGGATGCGGGCCGCATTGAGATCCTTGCCGGTGAGGTAGAGGCGCTGCAAGGGCAGGGCGTAGGTGAGGATATAGCTGGCGGTGGGATTGACATCATTGTAAGCGCTGGCTCCCAGATAGGTGCCATCCGCGGTCGTGCCGCCGCCGTATTGTTCGCCGCCGTCATAGACGAACGAGCCATCCGTGCGGCGTTCCAGATCGAGGTGCCAGCGGATGGTTTTCAAGTATTCCGCCACCGCGGTGGGCCCGCCCATGTTAGCCCCCATGGCCCCCCACAGGTAACTGAAGCCCTGGCCGGTATGGCCGTATTCGCGACCGGTGCAGCCGGCCACCGACATGCGGGCGAAAAACTCGGCTTCCACCGGCCGGTTGTCCTGCAAGCCGAACAACACGGCGCACATCTCGTCCTTGCCGTTAGAGGCATGGCCGTCGCCGTAGGGTTCGTGTTCACCATAGGGGATGGCCCCTTTGTTGACGTACCAACCGAAGAAATTCGAACCGCGCTCGATGGCCGGATTGATTTCCGGATCCAACACGGCAGGCGCCCCCGCAGCCCCTGCGGTGATGGCCATTTGCAGCGCCTTTTTACCCATGACGATGGCGACATTGGCCGGAATGCCCGCGGAATTGACCGGGCCATACCATGAGATGGACCCGTGCAAGCTGCCATCGGCGTGCTTTTCAGCACCGCCATGGCCGAAGGTGCCATACTTGCTCTGCCCTTTGGCCAGGCCCACGGTGTAGGCATTGATCCCGTGCAACACGCTGTTGTCCGGACTGCCATCCGCCACCGTGCGCAGGTAATACTCGCTGAGAAACACCCCGATATACCCCCAGTTCCATGTGTCGCATCCCGTTAGAACCAGATCCGCGGGTGCCAGCGCGCGGGCGAAGGCCTGCAGGCGCGCCTGCACCGCGCTGAAATTCGGATCGGCCGGCGCCACCCCGCCTAACAAGGCCAGGCCCGTGATGGCGCCACCGTAGTTGGTTTCCAAAAAGTTAGGGGAGGCTAACAGTTGGCCGACGAGCCGGTTGCGGGCATTGGCAAGGATCTGCGTGGACTTCTCGCAGCCGTATGGGGCGCTAGTGGCGTAAGTCCCCCTGACATTGACGGGCAGGGTGAGGACAACCGAACTGGTGGTGCCCGCGCGCCAACGCAAGACCCGCATCACACCCGCGTTGGCCGTGGTCTCGGCATCACCGATGGCCCAGCCAAAGGCCTTGCGGCAATCACCGGTGAAGGCATCCGCCGGATAGCTCAGGTCCGCCCCGCTGCCCGCCTTCACCCCGAGAATCACATCATCCACGGCCAGCACGGAGCTGCCCGGCGTGCTGGCCACCGTGACCAGGATCTGCCGACTCCGGGCCGTCTGCAGACCGTCGTTGCCCATGTTGTTGCGATCGATATAGATCCAACCGCGCAGACCGGTGGGCCCGAGGTTGTAGCTTTCCGGATAAACCGGCGAGCTGTTGGCATCCGCTTTCAGCGCGGCGATGGCACCCGCCGTCCTGAGATCCGGCATGGGCGAGTATGCCTGCACCGCCGTTGGCAGGGCCAGCAGCAGGATGGTGAGCGCGGTGTATCGCGTGGACTTGCCGTTCATTCGCGACGGGACGCTACGCCACCCCGCCAGCACGGGCAACCGCCAAATAAACCGGCCTCCTTGAGGAGTGACGACATTCCTGTCGTCAGGTGGAAGCAAGGCCCATGAGCCGTGCCTTCGGCTCGCACGCATGGAGCGCCCTTCCGCAACCACCACAGGAACCGAAGCGCAGCGGAGATAGCCAGCCATAGGCTGCCCGGAGGGCGAGCGTAGCGAGGCAATGTGGTGGCTCCTCATCGCTTCCGCGCCACACTTGAGGAGCGACGACATTCTTGCCGTCGTGTGGAAGATATGCGCCTGACGCCAGCGCTGCCTCACGCGTCGCGGCCGGCCTCGTGGAGTTGCAGGCGCTTGCGGAACAGGACCGCACCGATGGGCGTGATCAGGGCGATGCCGCCGATGATCAGCCACATCATGCCGGAGTTGCGCGGACCCTCGACCGGACAAAAATGCGTGAGCAAGGGCCCGGACAACCCGCCAACTAACAACTTCGCGCCGAAAAACGGCAGCAACGACAAGGCCATGTAGGACGCCTCCTGGCCGCGCGGGGCGATCGCCGCCGCATATTCGTACAAGCGCGGCGACCACAACGCCTCGCCGATGGACAGAAACACCGTGAACAGGAAAATCGACACATACAACGGGTGCACCGCGCCTTGCACACCAAGCCAGCTGTGGGCGATGGTGTGGCCAAGCCAACCGTCGGCCAGCGACTGGAACCACTCCGGCGGCACCGCGATGAAAAACACCGACAGCGCGGAAATGAAACTGCCCACCGTGACCATCCGATAGGCTGTGACCTTCTGCGTGAGCACCCCGCAGATGGGCACCAACACCACGATCATAAGCGAGTTGAGCATGCCGGTGAGCCGCGCAAACGGCGCGCCATCACCCAACTCGCGGATGGCGAATTTGGGAAATGTGTAATTGAGGTGGAAAAAAATCATTTTCACGCCGACCACCAAGGTCATGAACCACAGAAACCGGTAAAACGCCGGTTGTCCCCACAGCCCCGCGAAAATCTCGCCGGTCTTGACCGCCGTGGCCCGTGTGTTGTCCATCAAGGTTGCCGCCCAGTTTTTGCCATTCGCCACCGCCGCGTCCCGGGGCGTGACGGTCACCCCGTCCTCGGTCATTTCCACGCCATCGCGCAAACCCCACCAGACAATCAACAACCCCGGCACGGTGAACACCACGCTCAGCAAGATCAACACCCGGTAGGTGCTCAGCTCCATACCCAGCCAGGGCACCAGCCACGACCCGTGTTCGCCCAGACCCACCGGCGGCGTGGCGCGGATGCGGTCCAAAATCCAATCGCCACAGGCAAAACCGAGGTTCATCAGGGCATAGTAAAGCGAAAAGGCCACCGAGCGCTGGGCCGCGTTGGAGTAGCGTTTGACCGCGGCGATCATCACCGGCACCATCAACGCCAAACCCAGCGCTTGCAGATAGAGCCCGCCGGGCAAGGCAATCCAACGGCTCACACTGGTGGTCATCACCACCCGGGAAATCAGGCAGATCACAAATCCTAACAGAAACGTCCGGCGGATGCCCATGGCATCGGTGAGCGACCCGACAAACACCGTGATCAAGGTCATGATGGCCGACCACGCCGCAACCATCGCCCCGGCCTTGATGTCATCAAACCCCAGATCCGACGACAGCCACAGCGGCAACACGCTGGCCGCGCCGGTCTTGTAGGCGAGGTTTTCCAAAATATAGGCGATATAGATGATCCAGAGTTCGCGCGGTGCCGTGCGCAGGCACAGGAACTTGTGCAGAAAACCGGCAAAGCCTTTGGCTGGCAGAAATTGGCTCATGGATGGGGGGACTCCGTCACGGCGTGTGACCCCGAGGGATTTGGGGCATGCCCCGCAGCTTCGCAAGTTTTTATGTTGGATTTCTCTTCGTAGGCGCGTTGGTGACAACGCGGGGGGGGGCGAGGCGGATCCAAGATTACCACTGAATGAACTGATGACACTGAGACCACTGATAGAATTTCAAGTTGGATTTCTCTTCGTAGGCGCGTTGGTGACAACGCGGGGGGGGAATAGCGGTTCATGGGTGGCTCGTAGCTGCGGCTTCCAGCCGCAGTCGGCAGCCAGCCCATGCGAGTGACGGCCCATGAGCGCTTCATCCGCCGAACCGTGGCACCGCCCATGCGGGCGGACAAGTCGGCGGCCCGAGCCGGCCCGCCCCACCTGTGAAGTGCCGGGCATGGCGCTTGCAAACCGCCGCCTCGGTCAGTAGCTGCGGCTTCCAGCCGCAGTCTGCAGCCAGCCCATGCGAGTGCCAGCCCATGAGCGCTTCATCCGCCGCGCCTTGGCACCGCCCATGCGGGCGGACAAGTCGGCGGACCGAGCCGGTCCGCCCTACCTGTGATGTGCCGGGCGTGGCGCTTGCAAACCGCCGCCACGGTCAGTAGCTGCGGCTTCCAGCCGCAGTCGCGAGTGGAGGTTCTTGGGCGCTTCATCCGCCGCGCCTTGGCACCGCCCATGCGGGCGGACAAGTCGGCGGACCGAGCCGG
>CAIKDP010000412.1 GCA_903826205.1 Akkermansiaceae bacterium | reverse complement strand
TGTCGCCGCGGCCCAAGACCTGCTCGGTGAGCATCGGCAGCGATGGCTATTCGCCGTGGACGTTCACCTATTGGAAGACCCCCGCGCCGGCCATCGATCTAACGAACGTGCCGGGCCTGCTGGACAAGAACGGCGCCTTGCGCACGCCGCAGGGAGTGCCGTTCGCCTGGTCAGCAGGTGATCGCAACATCGCCTTTGCCTCGCTGTGGGATAACTGGCCGCACACGATCAGCGTGCCGGTGGGCAAATCCGGCAGCGCCGTCTGGTTCCTCGTCTGTGGCACCACCAACCCCATGCAGTGCCGGATCGCCAATGCCCGCTTGCGCATGACCTATGCCGATGGCCTCACCGAGGATCTCGAGCTGGTTCCGCCGCTCAACTTCTGGTCGTTGTGCCCGCTCGGACCTCGCGACTACAATTACAAGCGCGATGCCTTCGCCTTGCCCGCCATTCCGCCCGCCACCGTCCAACTCGGCGGCAACTGCCGTGCCATTTTGCTCAATGCCCGCCTGCGTCCGGGCGTGGAACTCAAGGAAGTCACTCTTGAAGCTCTCTCACAAGAGGTCGTCATCGGCCTCATGGGCGTGACGATCATGAAGTAGAGGATGGAGTGGCTTTGCAGCTCGGTGCGCGGAGCCCAAGGCAGGCCCGTCTTACGGCGAGCACCGGATGCGCACGGACAAACAGGTAACGCAACCCTCGAGTTTGATGAATTCACTGATATCAACCTCGATGACGCTATAGCCCATGGCACGGAAGATTTGGGCGCTCTCCTGGGCATTTGCAGCCATCAGCAGCTGCTTGTCGCCAAGGAGGACCACGTGCGCGCCTGATTCTTCCGGCATCGAAAGAAACCGCGGAAAGAGCGCAGGGGAATCCACGGCCGGCGACCAGCCGACAACAAGCCCGTCCGGCAATGCCGTAACTGCCGACTTGAGGTGAAGTGCCTTCGCAAGTGGCACAGCCACCACGCGCGCACCCAGGGGTTCGACAATCGCGCCAAGTTGTTGGATTCCCTCCGGATTTGTGCGGCCGCCCTGTCCGACATAGATGATGTCATTGATCTTGAGGACGTCGCCACCGTCCAGAGTGCCCGGTGCCTCAATGCGTTGGATGATACATCCAAGCTTTTCGACCGTCTTTTCAACCGCGACAATCTCCGGTTTGCGGGAATCACTGCCCGGCCGGGTGATGACAGCGGTGTGTTTAAACATCACGACGGTGTCTTCAACAAAAACACTGTCCGGACATTCATCCGCCGCGGGCACTTCCACGATTTCCCAATGACACAACCGCAGGGCCACGATGTAATTTTGCCATTGCCGCAAGGCTAGTTCGACATCAATGTCGGATCGCTGAATATGGGTGACAAGACCTTCAGCGAGCCGGGAACTGGGTCGCCGAACGAGGGCGATGGGTCGATTGCTTGTCACCGGCAAAGAATACGCGGGAAACCGACGCATGGGCAAGACGATCTTCCACGAGTATTGCCACGGACACCAAGGGAATGGGCTCATCCGCGACCACCCCGGAGCAGTTTGTCAGGTCGTGGCGAAATAATCACCTTCGTCGATGCGTTATAGGGTGATGTTCAGGATTCTTTCAGTGGGGCTGTGGATGATGCTAGGCTGGGTGGCGGCGCATGCCTTCGAGCTTCCCGCCGACTCGACCCAGTGTGTGGTGGGAGTCGCCGATGGGTGGGGTGCCTCGCATGCCACACTCAGCTATTATGAAAAGCGCGACGGCGCATGGCAGCGGGAAGGGGAGTCATGGCCGGCTCGCCTCGGCAAGAACGGCTTGGTTTGGGGGCGCGGGATGCAACCGGTCCCCGCAGGTGCGACAACCAAACGGGAAGGGGATTTTCTTGCGCCGGCCGGGGTGTTTCACATTGGCGGCGTGTGGGGGTATGAGGCCACCATTCGCAGGCATCCGCAGTTATACTATCACAAGGTCACCCCGCGCGATATGTGGATCGAAGATCCGGCGTCGCCGGATTACAACAGGCACATCGTGCTCGACCACGAACCGGCCACCGCCTGGGAAAAGAAACAGCAGATGAAGCAGGACGATCCCGCACACGCGCTCAAACTGTTCATCGCCCACAATGCTCCGCCCAAGGTCGTCCCGAATGCCGGGTCATCGATCTTTTTCCACATTTGGCGGGCCAACGGTGGCAAACCCACCGCCGGCTGCACGACCATGGCCGAGGCCAAACTGCGCGAACTCATCGCCCGCATCGATCCCGCCCGCAAGCCGGTCTATGTCCTCCTGCCCAAGGCGGAATATGCAAGATTGCGTGCTGCCTGGAAGCTGCCGTGAGGGAGTCATCACCCATGACGCGTTGTGACCAACGCGCCTACGAAGAGTGTCTCACTGTAGGCGCATTCGTTAGAATACGGGGGGGCGAGTCATCGCTCTAGCAAAATATTTTCCCCCAGCACGACCAGATCCACGCTACCGCGCAGCGTTTGGTTGAGGAACGGGGTGTTCTGGGATTTGGAGCGCATGAAATCCGCAGTAAAGGCGGTTGTCGCGTCCGGATCGAAGAGGACCATATCGGCCGGCTCACCTTGGGCGATGCTGGCGACGGGCAGACCCATGAGGCGGCGGGGCTCGGCGGAGTAGCGTTTGACGAGCAGATCCCAACCAAAGACGCCGTTGGCGATGAAGTGGTGATAGAGTGATACCACGGCGGTATCGAGCCCGGTGATGCCATTGGGCGCGCTGACGAAATCCTGGGATTTTTCAAACGGTGTGTGCGGCGCGTGATCGGTGGCAATCAGGTCGAACACGCCGTCGATGAGGCCTTGCAGGAGTGCCTCAGTGTCCGCCTTGGTGCGCAGCGGCGGGTTCATCTTGTAGTGGGTGTCGAAGTCGCCGATGTCTTCCTCGGTGAACAGCAGGTGATGGGGCGCCACCTCGGCGGTCACCCTGACATCCCCGCGGCTCTTCCACCAGCGGATGGTTTCCATGCCGAGCTTGCTGGAGACGTGTTGGATATGGATGTGGGCGCCGGCGGCGTGGGCGAGGCGGATATCGCGGTCGATGATGATCTCCTCGGCACACGCGGGCGATCCCTTGATGCCGAGCCGGTAGCTGGTGACCCCCTCGTTGAGCGCGCGCGGCCCGGCCAGCTCGGGCACCTCGCAGTGGCTGGCGAAGAACATGCCGAATTCCCCGGCGTATTGCATCGCCCGCAGCAGCACCGCGGCGTCGGCGGTGGTGTCGCCGTCATCGGTCAACATTCTAACACCCAAGGCGCGCATGCCGTCGATCGCCGCCAACTCCTTGCCATGGCGGCCCTTGGTGACGCAGCCTGAGGTGTACACCGGAATGCGGGAGCTGCGCTTGGCGGAGGCCAGCACGCTGGCCACCACGGTGGTGCTGTCAATCGCGGGACTTGTGTTAGGCATCATGACCACCCCCGTGATGCCGCCGTTGATGGCGGCCTCGCTGCCGGTGGCGATGGTTTCCTTGGCCTCAAAGCCGGGCTCGCGAAAATGCACATGCGCGTCAAACATGCCCGGCAGCAGGATGCGGCCGCGGGCGTCGATGACGCGCGCACCCGCAGGTGCCGCCAAGCCGGCGCCGATTTGGTGGATTTTACCAGCGCTGACGAGCACATCCGCCGGAGTCAGGGCGGGTGAGTTGTCCGAGGCAAGGCGGGCGTTGGTGATGAGGAGTGTCATGGGGTTATGAGTTAAAGGTTAATGGTTAGAGGTTATCAGGGAAGATGCGCGGGCGTTGGAATTTCCAAATAACATATAACCATTAACCAGTAACAGATTCCGGCTTGAGCCAGTAGAGCACGGCCATCCTGACGGCGATGCCGTTTTCCACCTGGTCGTTGATGAGGGAGCGCTCGTAGTCCATGACGGCGTCGCAGAGTTCGACGCCGCGGTTGACCGGGCCCGGGTGCATGATGTAGAGGCCGCGGTCGCGGATCCCGGCAAGGCGGGCCTCGGTGATGCCATAGAGGCGGTGGTATTCGCGCAGGCTCGGGAAGTATTGCACGTCCTGGCGTTCCATCTGCACCCGCAGCAGATAGACGATGTCCGGCGACCATGCCATGGCCTGCGCGTAATCGGTGAAGCGGCGGATGTTTTCCGGGCCAACCTTGGGCACCAGTGAGCCGGGGCCGAGATAGGCGACCTCCACGCCGAGTTTCTTGAGGATGGTGCTGGTGGAACGCGCGACGCGGGAGTGCAGGATATCGCCGATGATGAGCACACGCTTGCCGGCGGGATCCGGGAATTTCTCCTTGATGGTGAACGCATCCAACAGGGCCTGGGTGGGATGGGCGTGGGCACCGTCACCCGCGTTGATGACCGAGGCGCGGGTCAACCGGGCGATGTTGCCGGGCAGTCCCGCGCGGCTGTGGCGCACGATGATGAAATCCGAGCGCATCGCCTGCAAGGTCTCGATGGTTTCCCTAACCGACTCACCCTTGGTGATGGACGAGTGGGCGACATCGAAGTTGGTGACATCGGCGGACAGGCGTTTGGCGGCGACCTCGAAGGACGAATGGGTGCGGGTGCTGGCCTCGTAGAAGAGCATCAGCACGGATTTGCCCTTGAGCGCGGGCACTTTCTTCACCGAGCGGGTGAAGATCTCCTTGAAGGGCGCGGCTTGATCGAGAAGATGCTCGATTTCCTCACGCTCAAGGGAGACGATATCTAGCAGGTCTTTATGTGGCATTCCGGAGTAGGGGGAAATAGTGGAGGCAGGCGAAAACCAGGGCGATGAATGCGATGATGGCAATAAAGGCGGAGTGGTGGTGCGAGAGGGATTTCTTCCAGTAAATGAAAGCGGCGACGGGCAGTGCCGCCAGTGTGCCGATTGTGAGAAGATGGTAGCCGCCGCTGAAGGAACCACTCAGGGTGAATGAGCCGGTCATGCTTGAGATGCCATCCAACAAGGTGGGCGCGGCGGCACCACCGATGGCCAGGACATAGCCGATGGCCAGCAGCGCCGGATGCGCGGCGCGGGGAAGCTGATAGGCCCCATGGGCAATGACCGCAAGCGCATCGCGGCGGCGGGCTGCCGCCAATTCCTCCTCACTGTGGCGGCGCACCGGCAGTATGCCGTCCGTCTGAGTAGCCACGGGTGAGGGCGCAGGTGTCCGCACGACCCCGGAGCGCTTCAGCGGTTGGGTTGGCCGCGGGTGATGGACAGGCGGCGCGATGTCGGGTTGGGGCGCGGGCGGATCCGCGGCAGCGGCCGTCCGCGGGTCTGACGGCGGGTTTTCAAGCGCGATAACCCCCGCCTCCGTGGGGACGCCGAGATTTTTGCGGAGTCTCGCGATTTCGCCCGGGGATTTTTTGTGCTGCGGGAGCGGAGTCATGGCGGGTCTTTTTCGATGACACGAACTTGGTCGGTGCCATCGGTTTTTTCCAATGAAACCAACACATGGTCGCGGCGCTGGGTGGGCAGGCTGATGCCGGTGTAATCCGGATGGATCGGCATTTCACGGTGACCGCGATCGATGAGCACCGCGAGCTCCACTTTGGCGGGACGTCCGTAGTCGGAGAGCGCATCAAGGGCGGCGCGGATGGTGCGGCCGGTGAACAACACATCGTCCACGAGAATGACATGCGCGCCTTCCATCTGGAACGGGATGTCGCTTTCCTGCAGCTTCGGGTTTTCGTGCAGGTGCTCGAAGTCGTCGCGATAGAGGGAAATATCGAGAATGCCAAAGCTGAGTTCGCGGTCATCCTCGGCGAGGCGGGTCAGCACGCGCTCTGCCACCTCATCACCGCGGCGCCGTATGCCGATGAGCGCAATGGGCTGACCGGCGGTCTTTTCGCGGATGGCTTCGGCCAGGCGGTCGATACCGGCGGCAATTTCTTCTGCACTGAGGGTGACGGGCATGGGAAAGTGAAGACGTTAGGAAGTGAGGAAGTAAGTAGGTGAAGAAGTTAGGGTGTTAGGAAAAATGCAGGATGCCGATGTCGCGGCGGCGTTGGAGGCCGGCGAAGTGGATGGGGTCGGCGGCGGCGTGGGCGCGGGCGACCGCTTCGGCGCGGGTGGGGGCGCCGGCGACGACGGCCAGCACGCGGCCACCTTGGGTTTCCCAATGGCCGGCGGCGGTTTTGCGGGTGCCGGCGTGATAGATGCGGGTGCCGGGGGTGGCTTCGAGGCCGGCGATTTCATCGCCGTTGCGGGACGATTCCGGGTAGCCGGCGGAGGCGAGGATGATGCAGACACTCCAGCCTTCATCGAAGGTGAGCAGGTCGCCGCGCAACCCGCCCTTGGCCCCGGCGAGGCAAAAGCCGGCCATGTCCCCGCGCACCAGCGGCATCACCGCCTGACATTCCGGGTCGCCAAAGCGACAATTGTATTCGATCACCTGTGGCCCCTCGGCAGTGAGCATGATGCCGAAATACAAAAACCCGCGATAGGGCAGGCCTTCGCGGCGCAGGCCCGCGACGGTGGGACGGACGATTTCGGTTTCAATCCGGGTGAGCATTTGCTGCGGGATGAGTTGGCGGCTGGCCACCGCGCCCATGCCGCCGGTGTTAGGGCCGGTATCGCCATCGCCGATGCGTTTGTAATCGCGGGCCGGGGTGAAAATCAGATGCTGGTCATCGACGATGGCCGCAAACACCGACACTTCCGGGCCGGTCAGGCATTGCTCGACGAGCACCCGCCCCGCGCCGAAGCGCCGCTGGATGAAAACCTCGTCAAGGAAGGCGATGGCGGCGGCTTCATCCGGGCAGACGGCGACGCCCTTGCCGGCCGCCAAGCCATCGAACTTGAGCACCGTCGGGTAGTCCCCGGCAATGGCGGCGAGGGCCTCGTCATAGGTGGCGCAAGCGGTGGCGCGGGCGGTGGGAATGCCATTGCGGAGCAAAAACCCCTTGGCAAATTCCTTGCTGGCTTCGAGTTGGGCGGATTCTTTGGGTGGTCCCCAACACGGGATGCCGGCCTTGGCGCAGAGGTTGGCCAAGCCCTCACCTTTGACCAGATAGCTTTCCTCGCCGGCCACGCAGAGATCGATGGCGTGGGCTTGCATCCAGTCGATCAACGATTCCAAGCCCGTGACTGGCACCGGCTTGGCCAGTTCGAAAATCGCGTCACTGCCGGGGAAACAGAACAACTCACAGGGCCCCGGCGATTCCGCCAGTGCCCGCACCAGCGCATGTTCGCGCCCGCCTTTGCCTACGACCAAAATTCTCATCCGCGCTCTTTATTGCGTAATATCGAGTTCGACTCAACCCTGAATCAGGGGTTTTCCTTTTTATTTGGATCGTAGAAGATCCGGATATCGGCCTTGTCGGTGCCGAGGAGTTGCTGGGCGCGTTTGAGGGCGTCGCGGGTGGATAGGTTAGGGTTGCTGGGCGCGTTGAGGAACAAGTTGCTTTCGCCGGCGTCGCGATTGCAACCCGCTTGCAGGGTTTCGAGAATGCCGGATTTCTTCAGCACGCGGTAGACTTCGTGGGTGGCGCCGGAGACCAGCAAATGCAGGTGCTTGGTGCGCATGAACAGAATCAGGTCCTCGAGTGCCATCACGCTGGTCGCGTCCAGGTGGCGGGCGTTTTTCAAGCGCAGGATGATCACCTTGATCGCGGGATCGGAGATGGTGCGCTGGATTTGGGTGCGAAACAGCTCGGCGGCACCGAAAAACAAATCCCCCTCGACATGGACAATGGAGATGGCGGGAATCGGCCGCTTGCGCTTTTCGCCCATTTCGCGCAACTCACCCACCTCATTGAATTCGTATTCGATGAGATAGGGACGGCTGGCCTTGCGCAGGAACAAGGTGATGGAAATGGCCACGCCGACAAAAATCGCCACGTGCAGGGGCGCCAACAGGGTGGCGATGAAAGTGACCACCAACACACTCGCATCGTTGCTGGTTGAGCGCAGGCAAATCTTCAGATGCCGTGCGTTGAACAACGAGCAGGACTGGCCGATGATCAACGCCGCCAGTGTCGCCCGCGGCAAATAATCTATCAGTGGCACGCCCCAGCCCACCGAGGCGGCTATCAACACGGCAAAACCCAGGGTGTAAATCCCGCAGAACAACGAGGCAAACCGGGTGACCGCGCCGGACTCATGATTGAGCATCGAGCGGTTGAGCGAACCGGAGGCGGGCATGCCGCCCCCCAGCGCGCTTGCCAGATTGGCCATGCCTACACTGAACATGTCCTGATTCACATCCGAGCGCTCCTCGGTGCGTGCGGCGAGGGTTTTAGACATCAGGGTGTTTTCCAGGGAGGCGAGAAAGGCGATGGCCAGGGCCACCCCTAACAACGCGGATATGTCGTTGAAAATCCCCTCATGCAACAGCGCCGGCAGCTTCGGGTGCAGAGCTCCGAAGTCAAATGTGACAAAGGTTTCCGCATGCTTGAAGAGTGGCATGCCAAAGCGGATGAGGGAGCCGAAAATGGCGGATGAGAGCAGCAAGGTGAGCCCAAACGCTGGCCAGGTGGGCCGCCATTTCCTCAGCGTGGCATACATCGCCAGCGTCGCCACGCCTATGCCCATGGCGATCCAGTCGGTGTGGGGCAGCGCCTTGACCAAGCCGATGAGCAGGCTGGCCAGGCTCGATGAGGCGTTCTCATCGAGGTATGGGGTCAAACCGAGCATGGGCTTGAGCTGATAGACAATGATGAGCACCGCGGCACCGGAGATATAACCCACCAGCACGCTGCGGGAAACGTATTGCAGCAAATCCGCCAAGCGCAGGATCGCGCCGCTTACGGCCAACAACCCCACCATCAGGGTCAGCAGCATCATCAACTCGCCGGCACGCCCGGCCAGCGCCGGATTGACCGAAAAAAAGCTGAACAGCATAAAGGCCGTGGCATTGGTGGTGCCGAGGATCGTGTAGCGCGATCCGGCGAACAAGGGGGCCACGATCGCGGCAATCACCGAGCAGAGAATTCCATAAACAATGGGCAAGCCGGCGATGGTGGCATGGGCCATGGCCTGCGGCAACGCGAGCAACGTCACGTTGGCTGCCGCACGGGCATCCATGAGCAGTTTTGTCAGGTTGTAGCGTTGCAGCGAACCGATGAAAGGCAGCAGGCGCACATGGCCGGAGGCAAAAAAATCCCGCGTGTTCTGAGCCGCTTTTGTGAGATTTCGCCTGAAGGTCATGGGGGAAGCCGCGTCTTATTTGTACTGGGCACGCCGGAACAAGAACAAACCCACTCCCACGCAGATGACGTTAGGCGCCCACAACATAAGCGTGGCTCCCGCGTCCGTTTTGTTGTCATGCGCCAGAATGGTGAACAAAAAGTAGGCGGTGCCGAGAAGCAAACTCAGCAGCAAGCCGTTGGATGAATCCCGGCGTTGCGATTGGATTCCGAGCGGCACGGCGACAAAGGCAAATGCCAGACACGCCAGTGAGAATGAGTAGCGCTGGGTGATCTCCGCCTGATAATGGACCCGTCGCTCCGGGGTGAGTTCCGTGTGCCTGGCCAGATAGTCGGTGATTTCCTGGTTGGTCATGGCCGATGGCTTGGATTTTTCGAGGATCGCCGCGCCGTAGGGGATCAGATAGGGTTCGGCCTCCGCGGCAGAGAAGATCTCGACGCTGCCGTTGGGTTTGATCGCCTCAAAACTTGCGTTGTACAGCTTCAAACGCAGTTCCTTTTTTGCGTCATCGACCACAAACGTGAAGCGTTCGGCGTGGAGGTAGGCGTCCAGGGGGGCATCGGCCGCTGCGGACGCCGGGATTCGATACAAGTGCAGCCCGACGAGCGAATCCCCACTTTGATCCTCGACGAAAAACTTCACGTCTCTCAACCCGGCATGCACCATGCCCGGGCTCAGCAAGGAGCGGGGATCCCGCCTGGCCTGTTCGTAGAGCAGATCTGTTAGTGACGATTTTGCCTGCGGCACGACGTTCATATTGAGCCACAGACAGGCCGCGGAAAGCAGGGCCGCAATCACAAAGACCGGCACCACGAGGCGTGTGAGGCTGACGCCAGCCACGCGGAAGCTGGTGATTTCCTGATCTGAGGACAAGCGGCCGAAAACCAGCAGCACGGCGGTGAGAAAGCCCCACGGGATGGTGAACATCAGGGAGAACGGCAGCACATCCATCACAAAGCGCAACACCATCCACAGCGGCGCCTGTTTGTCCACCAGCAGCGGGCGGATTTGCTTGAACAGATTGCCCAGAACCAACACCAAACTCAGCACCAAAATCGCAAACAGTGTGCCATACAGCACCTGTTTCCCGATGTAGCGGTCTGAGATTCGCATTGTGTCGCCGCAATTTGCGCGGCTCGCTCCGTGATGTCCAGAAACAACGCAGGAAAGAGCCGGTGGTTAACAGTGGCGGCAGGATCGCAAATGCCTACGGGGTCCGGAGTTTTTTGTGCGTTCCATCGCAGAGCGGCGGGCCGGCGGTTTGCTTGCACTGGCACCACCAGACGGTGGTTTTTTCGGCGACCTCGAATTTCACCGGTTGCAAGCCGGTGCCCTTGTGGGCGCCATCGCAAAAGGGTTGCTTGGCAGATCGTCCACAGGCGCACCACCAGTAGGTGCCGGCTTCGACTTCAAGGGCTAACGGTTTTGTGTCACAGACAATAGGTTCTTCAGCCATGACGGCCAATCTAGCCGCTATCTGACCGGGGTCAAGCTATCAAATAGCTGAATTTGGCCGGTGGTTTGAAGTCATGCCTTTGCCAAGCGGGGCGGCGTCAGTGCTTCGGGGTGACCGTGAGCCTGGTGGCGGTTTCAGCAATGGCCGGTGGAGAAAGGGTCTCCAACTTGATGGGGCCCCGGTTGGCGGCATGCGCTGGCAGGCTCTTCCGCTGCTGCGGATATTGTTGCGGCGAAACGTCGTGCAAGAATGTCAGCGTGAGCCAACCGGTGATTAGAACGGCGGAACCACTGACAAAAGAGTGCAGCTTCATCGGGTTGGAGTGGGGGGCGCGCGGAGAATGGTCCGCATTGTAAGGAAAGGCAAACAAATTATGATTCGCAGGGGGGAAGGAATTGGGGATTGTCCAAATGGGGACGCTCTGCTACCCTTTGCAACCGCGGGGCTGCCCGCACGCGGCTGTGTTTTTCATCATCAATCCGATTCAAACTCATGGGTATTTTCAGTAAACCTCTGCTACAACGGCATGATCGCCGCGAGGACATGCCGGAAGGTCTTTGGATCAAGTGCCCGGACTGCGGTGCCATGATTCACATGCTGGAACTCAAGCAGAACCTCCATGTCTGCCAAGCCTGCCAAAACCATTTTTTGATGGATGCGCGGGACCGGATTGCCTTGCTGGCCGATCCTGGCACCTTCGAGGAAACCGAAGCGGGTCTGATCAGCTCCAATCCGCTCGGCTTTCAAGGGTATGAGACGAAAATCGCCGAGCTGTGTGAAAAAACCGGGCTGGATGACGCCGTGGTGACGGGGCGTCTGGCCATCGGCGGTCAGCGCGCGATGATCGCGGTGATGGATTTCAAATACTTTGCCGGTTCGATGGGCTCGGTGGTGGGTGAGAAAATCACCCGTGCGGTGGAGATGGCGATGGCTGAACAGCGCGGCATGATCATTGTGTCCGCCTCTTCCGGCGCACGCATGCAGGAGGGCATGCTGTCCTTGATGCAGATGGCCAAGACCTGTGGGGCCTTGGCCCGGCTCTCGGAGGCCAAGCTGCCCTTTATTTCCGTGCTCACCCATCCAACCACGGGCGGGGTCACGGCCTCGTTTGCCACCCTCGGTGACATCAATCTGGCGGAACCCAAATGCATGATCGGCTTCGCCGGCCCCCGCGTGGTCAAGGAAACCACCCATCAGAATCTGCCGCCCGGGTTTCAGACCGCCGAGTTCATGCTCCAGCACGGGCTCATCGACGCCATCGTGCCGCGCCAGGAATTACGCGAGAAACTCGCCCAGTTGTTAGCATTCATGCTGCCGGCGAAGGCTTGAGGGGGAGATGTCCTCGTAGGCGCGTGGGTGACAACGCGGGGGGCGGCGGCGGTTCTGCGGGCAATACACCACAATGCCCGCGCATTCTAACGAATGCGCCCACGCGGGCGGATGCTCAGCCACGCTTGCTGCGGTCCTCGACGCTGCTGCCTTTGGCGGCGCGTTTGCGCGCGTTGGCGTCGAGGACGCGTTTGCGCAGGCGGATGTTCTTCGGGGTGGCTTCCACCAGTTCGTCCACATCGATGTATTCGATGGCGCGCTCTAACGAAAATCGGATCGGCGGGGTGAGCTTGGAGGTTTTGTCCTTGCCGGACGAACGCATGTTGTCGAGGTGCTTTTCCTTGACCGGGTTTACCGGCAGATCGCCGACGCGCGGGTTTTCGCCGACGAGCATGCCGGCATAGATGGCGTCGCCGGGGCCGACGAAGAGTTTGCCGCGGTCTTCCAAGGTTTGCAGCGAATAGGGGGTGGCCAGGCCCGAGTCCATCGAAACCAAGGTGCCGGTGGTGCGGTTGACGATTTCCCCGGCGTATTCGGCGTATTGCTTGAACAGATGGCTCATGATGCCGTGCCCGGAAGTTAGATTGACCAACTCGGTTTCAAAGCCGATCAAGCCACGGGTCGGAATCACCGCCTGGATGAAGGTGCGGCCGCTCGGCTCGGTATCCATGTGCTCCATCTGGCCCTTGCGATTGGCCATGATCTTGAGAATGCCCTGGGTGAAATCACCGGGCGCCTCGATGTAGAGGGTCTCGTAGGGTTCCAGCAACTTTCCGGCATCATCGCGGCGGAAAATGACCATCGGGCGCGAAACGCAGACTTCAAAGCCCTCGCGGCGCATCTGTTCGACGAGGATGGCAATCTGCATCGCGCCGCGCGCGGACACGTTGAAGATGCCGGATTGGTCGGTGTCCTCAACCTGGATCGAGATGTTGGTTTTTAACTCGCGCATCAGGCGGTCGCGCACGGCGCGGGACGTGACGTGCTTGCCCTCGCGGCCGGCCAGCGGGCCGTCGTTGATAGAAAACTGCATCTGCACCGTCGGCGGGTCGATCGCGACGAAGGGCAGCGGCTCCATGTCCGGTGAGGCGGTTAGGGTCTCGCCGATGTCGATGCTTTCGATGCCGGCGGCGATGCCGACGATGCCACCCGCGCCGCAGCCTTCGGAGTCGGTGGTGGCCAGGCCGGAGTAGGTGAAGGTTTTCATCACCTTGGATTGCTGTTTGGTGCCATCCTTGCGCAGCAGCCAGATGGTGTCGCCCTTTTTGACGTCACCGCCAAGAATTTTGCCGATCGCCACGCGGCCGACGTAGTCGTCCCACTCGATGTTAGAGACGAGCATGGAAAACGGTGCCGCGGGGTCCGCCTTGGGCTCCGGGATGAATTCGACGATCTTTTTCAGCAGCGGGATGCAGTCCTTGCGCTCATCCTCCGGGTGGTCCATGAAATAGCCGTCGCGGGCCGAGCCATAGACAAAGGGTGCGTTGAATTGGTCTTCACTGGCATCCAGATCAAGAAACAACTCGAGCACCTGGTCGTGAACCTTGAGCGGTTCGGACAGCGGGCGGTCGATCTTGTTGATGACCACGATCGGCTTGAGGCCTTCCTCCATGGCCTTGCGCAGCACGAAGCGGGTCTGGGCTTGCGGACCGCCGGATGCATCCACGACGAGCAGCACGCCATCGACCATCTTCATGACGCGCTCGACCTCGGCACCGAAGTCGGCATGGCCCGGGGTGTCGACGATGTTGATGGTATAACCCTCCCAATGGACTGAGGTGTTTTTGGCCTTGATGGTAATGCCTTTTTCGCGCTCGAGGTCCATCGAGTCCATGGCCCGTTCGGTGACCGCCTGGTTTTCACGATAGGTGCCGCCGGCTTGCAGCAATTGGTCGACGAGGGTGGTTTTCCCATGGTCGACGTGGGCAATGATGGCGAGGTTTCTGATTTTCAGGGACATGCAGACAAGTGGGGAAATGGAACCGGCGGACGTGCGCGGGGGGCGGCTATGCACGGTTTTTCCGGAGCTGGCAAGGCAGGATTGGCAAAAATGCGAGAAATCGCAATACGGGATCTTTCACCATGGCGGCGGCGGGTGCCGGGTTTAGTAAATCCTGCGGCAGGCCGCCGCTCCGCCTCACGGTGCCGCAGACAAGGATTCCTCGCGCTCGATGCTGGCGAGGATGTCCTCGCGGATGCTCACTCCCTTGCGCTTGCTCCACCACAACACCACCGGCGAGGCGATGAAAATCGAGGAGAAGGTGCCCACCACGATGCCGATGAAGATGATGACGCCGAAGTCGCGCAGCGCGGTGCCGCCGAGGAAGGCGAGGATGGCCACGCTGATGAGCGTGGCACTGGAGGTGAGCAAGGTCCGCGACAGCGTGGCATTGATCGCATCATTCATGACCTTTTCCACCGAGTCGGTCCGGACCAACAGCATTTCACGCACCCGGTCAAACACCACGATGGTGTCGCTGATGGAGTAACCCGCAATGGTGAGCACCGCACCCACGTGAATCAGTGACAACTCCCCACCCATGAGCACGACCATGCCCACGCAGATGATGACGTCATGGAAAATCGCGATGAAACCACCCAAGGCGAACGAGAACTCGAAGCGGGCCGTCATGTAGATGACGATGCCGACAAAGCCCATGACGATGGCCAGGAGCGATTGAATGAGGAACGAGCCGCCGATGAGCGCGGACACTTCCTCCTGGCTGGCATCGATCGCATAGTCGGTGGATTGGCTCACATTCTTGCCGAGGGCCGGGATGGCCTCGCCGAGCTTGGTTGTTAGATCCGCGGCATCCTTGCTGGCGCAGTGCACCGTAACCTGGGAACCGGTGGCCAGGCTGTCCTCCTTGGCGGTGGCGGCTTTAGCGAGGTTGCCCTTGTTGTCATCGAGGATTTTTTGGACCTGCTCGAGAGGTGCCTTGCCACCCTTGCCCAACAGGAATGTGATGTTGGTGTTGTCGCCCTTGACGCCGAGCGCGGGAATCGTTTCGCGCAGTTGCTTGGTGATGGCCGGCGCATCATTGCTGGCGCAGCGTATCGTGAGCAGGGCGCCGGTGGTCGGATTGCTTTCCTGCTGCGGATAGGCAGCCTTCGAGAGCTTCATGCCATCAATGGCTTTTTGCACATCCTCAAGCGCAAGTTTGCTTCCCTGGCCCAACAGGAACATGATGCGGGTGCCACCCGTGAAGTCGATTCCCAGCGCGCGCTCGCCACGCCAGGCAAAGGCACCGATGGACATGACGATGGTAATCAGCGCCGCGCCAATGGCGATTTTCCGTTTGCCCAGGAAATCATAGTGGGCGGACTTGATCAGATCAAGGAAGGTGAGCTTTTTCCACCAATTGAAATCCACGCCCCAGCGGAAGATGACGCGGGTGACCAGAATCGCCGAGAACAACGAGGCGGTCACGCCGATGGTGAGGGTCACGGCAAAGCCCTTGATCGTGCCGCTGCCTAACCAGAACAGGATGATGGCCGTGATGAGCGAGGTGACGTGCGAGTCGAAAATGGCGCTGAAGGCGCGGTCATAGGACGCTTCGATGGCGTTTTTGATGGATTTGCCAGCCTGGAGTTCCTCGCGCAGGCGTTCGTAGATGAGCACGTTGGCATCCACCGCCATGCCGATGGTCAACACCATGCCCGCGATCCCGGGCAGGGTGAAGGTGAATCCAAACATCGCCATCACACCAAACAAAATCATCGTGTTGACGATCAGGCCGACAATCGCAATGAACCCGGACACATGATAGTAGATGAGCACAAACAGGAAGGTAAGCGCGAGCGCGAGAACACCCGCCACCAGCCCTTGTTTGACCACCGCGGAGCCGAGGGTGGGAGACACGTTGCGCATTTCGTCGACCTTGAGCGCATTTTCCAGCGGGTTCATCAGCGCGTTGGCCAGGCTTTGCACCTCGCCGGGTTCGCGCAGGCCTTCCACAATGAAGTCTTTACCCAAGGGAACCTGATTGACCACCGGCGCGCTGATGACCACGCCGTCGAGGACGATGGCGATGCGATCCCGTTGGGGCTTCATGGGCAAGGTCAACGCGATCATCTTCTCGGTGCCTTCGTTGTTGAGGGTGATGGATACCGCATCCGGGCGTTGCGGGGAGGGGGTGGCCAGCGCGATTTCCTTGCCACCGAGGGCCGTGCGCCGGTTCAGCAGGATCGGCACACTCATTTCGTTGCCGTCCGCATCCTTGTGTTTGTATTGGAAAACCTTGTAGCCGGGAACAATCTCGCCACCGGTCTCGACCCGCGCCGCCAGGCTTTTCCCATCAGGGCCGGGTTCGTCGTTGCGTGAGCTCACTTCGCGGAATTCAAGCTTGGCCACCTTTTCGAGTTGCTCGCGGATGCGGGCGGATTCCTCCGGTTCGACGCCGGGCATTTGTAGCAAGATGCCATTGGTCCCTTGGCGGGCGATGAGGGGTTCGGCCGTGCCCATGCCATTGAGACGTTTCTCGATGACCATGATCGCCTGCTCGACTTGCGCCGGAGTGATCGGCATCTCCGCACCATCGGCGTCAACCTTTGGCTGGATGTGCAGCGAGAACGACGAACCGCCGAGAATGTCAATACCGCCTTTGAGCCGCTCCTTGGGCGGATAGACCGAGAGCAGGCATAGCGCGCAAACGCCGATGGTCAGGACGGTTCCTACATTGCGTTTCCGCCGCTCAATCTCGGTGGCAAAATACCAGAAAAAGAGCAGCATCAAGACCAACCCGACGACAAACAGGGTCAGCGGATCTTCATAGAACGACTTGGCGGTGGCGGCGGCGAGGAAGAGCATGGTGGGGGGTTACGGTTGGTTAGAGGAGGTGACTTGTTATAAATTTTGCGGTGGCGGAAGGGTGCGTTCATCCTCGATGACAAGGGGCATTTCCAGAGGACACATCAGGGCGCTGGCCAGGCTTTGCACCTCGCCGGCTTCGCGGAGCCCTTCAACGATGAAGTTTTTACCCAAGGGCACTTGATTGACCACTGGCGCGCTAATGACGACCCCGTCGAGGACGATGGCAATCCGATCCCGTTGCGGGGTCATGTTTTGGGTTAAAGCGATCATCTTATCGGTGCCTGCGTCGTTGAGGGAGATGGAGACGGCGCCGGGTTGTTGGGGGGAGGGGGTGGCCAGTTCGATATCCTGGCCGCCGAGCGCGGCGCGCCGGTTCAGCAGAATCGGCACGCTCCTTGGGTTGCCGTCCGCATCCTTGTGTTGGTAGGTGTAGGCCTTGTAGCCGGGCACGATTTCGTTGCCGGCCTCGACCCGCGCGGCAAGGGTCTTGCCGTTCAGGTTGGCTTCATCGTTGCGTGGGTGGACTTCGCGCAGTTCAAGCTTGCCGGATATTTTGAGAAGGCTTTTGAGCGGCTGGGAAGTTTCCGCGGTGACACCGGGGATTTGCACGAGGATGCCGGAGTCTCCTTGCGGGGTGACGTGCGCGTCGCGGACCTTCATGGCCTTGAGGCGTTTTTCCAGCACCCCGATGGCTTGGTTGACTTGCTTTTTGGTGATCGGTTGCTTGGTGCCGTTCTCGTCCTCGAGGGGCAGGAGGCGCAGGGAAAACTCCGTTCCACCATCGGTTTTCATGGATTTTCTGGGTGCCAATATGGCGAGACTGCCAATGGCGAGAGCCCCAATGACAAGTGCGCCAATAACTCGCGTGCGACGTTGGACAGTCACCGCAAAACACCAGAAAAACAGCAACACCCCGCAGCCACCGAAGACCCAAAGGGTCAGCGGGCTTTCGTTAAGGGTGGCGGCAACAGCAAACATGGACTGGCGGCGAACTTACTTGGAATCCCGTTTGTGGACAATGGCCACCGCGGGTTTGTCGAACTCGATCATGGTGCCTTCAGCCACCTTGATGACGACGGTGTGCTCCTTGATGTTGTGGACGAGGCCGTGGATGCCGGAGGTGGTGACCACCTTGTCGCCCGTCTGCAGGCCGGCGATGCGGGCGGCCATTTCCTTGCGCTGGCGCTGTTGCGGGCGGATAAGCAGAAAATAAAACATCACAAACATCAGGCCCATCATGACGAGCGGGTTGCCCAGCAGTCCGCCAATGCCGTTGGGGGCGGTGGCGGCGGCGTCGACGGCGGCGAGGAGACTGGAAATGGCAGGGAAGGAGGTCATGGCAGTGGGGGCTGGGTGTAGCGTTGAACGAAACGGTCTTTGAAGGTCGGGAAGGATCCGGAGGAAATCGCCTCGCGTGCATCCGCAACGAGGCGGAGGAAGAAATGCAAATTATGGAAGGAAAGCAACCGCAAAGCGAGAATTTCGCCAGCCCGGAACAAGTGGCGGAGGTAAGCGCGGGAAAATCGGGCCACATGTGGGTGGGCGCTTTCGCACAACGGGCGGGGGTCTTGGGCGTGGATGAGGTTCTTGATATGAATGGGCCCGTCGAGGGTGAAGGCGATGCCGTGGCGGGCCACGCGGGTGGGCATCACACAATCAAACAGGTCCACGCCGCGCCCGATCATCTCGAGGATTTGCGGCGGCGTGCCCAGTCCCATGGCGTAGCGCGGCTTGTCGCGGGGCAAAAATGGCACGGCGTTGTCGATGGCGCGGAACATTTCATGCTCCGGTTCACCCACTGAAACCCCGCCGATCGCGTAGCCATCGAAGTCGAGCGCCACCAAGTCCCGCGCCGATTGTTCCCGTAAGTCGGCGAAAATCGACCCTTGGACAATGCCGAAATGGCGCTGGCGGCCGGTGCCGGAGCGGGGTTGGTGGGTTTCTATCCAATCCTTGCAGCGCTGTGCCCAGCGGCTGGTGAGGGCGAGCGACTTGGCGGCGTAGGCCTCTTCGCAGGGGTAGGGTGGGCATTCGTCGAAGAGCATGGCAATGTCCGCTCCGAGGGAGGCTTGGATATCCATGCTCAGCTCGGGGGTGAGCAACATTTTCGAGCCGTCGAGGTGGTTTTGGAAGCGCACGCCCTCCTCGGTGATTTTGCGCAGCTTGGCCAGCGACCAGACTTGGAAGCCGCCGGAATCGGTCAGCATTGGCTTTTGCCAGGTGGTGAAGTCATGCAACCCGCCCATGCCCCGGATCAACTCATGGCCCGGGCGCAGCCACAGGTGGTAGGTGTTGCCGAGAATGATTTGCGCGCCCAATTCCTCAAGTTCGGCGGGATGCAGTGTCTTGACCGACCCCTGGGTGCCTACCGGCATGAACATCGGCGTGGCCACCGTGCCATGCGGTAAGGCCAACTCCCCGCGACGGGCGGAACTGCTGGGATCGGTGGCAAGGACAGTGAAAGACACGGGAAAGCGCATGCTGATAGCCGCAATGAGCGCTCTGGCCAAGCCGAATCCGCCCACGGGTGGCGCCAAGCCAAAGATTGCGGCTTGTTTTTGCAACTTTCCGGCCTTCCCAGGGTTTTTTCCGTCGCCGCGTGGAGTTGTTGCATTCTGAAAATTCTGTGAATAAATCCCTGCGGCGTGGCTCACAATGATGAGCGTGACCCCATGCTCCAACAACCAACAATCTGGAACAAGAAACAATACCCCTATGAAATCAACACTCAGCGTGCTTCTCGCCGCATTTATCGCCGCCCCCTTGACCCTCGCCTGTCCCTGTGACAAAAAGAAGGACAGCGACAAGGACAAAAAAGAAGGGACCACCTTGGCCCATTGCGGTAAATGCGAGGGCGACAAGGATAAGGACAAGGATAAGGCGAAGAAGGGAGACGGCACCCTCGCCGCCTGCGGCAAATGCAAGGGCGACAAGGATAAGGACAAGGACAAGAAGGAAGACGGTACCCTCGCCGCCTGCGGCAAATGCAAGGGCGACAAGGACAAGGATAAGGACAAGAAGGAAGACGGCACCCTCGCCGCCTGCGGCAAATGCAAGGGCGACAAGGACAAGGATAAGGACAAGAAGGAAGACGGTACCCTTGCCGACGGCGGTTGTGGCAAATGCAAGGGCGACAAGGACAAGGATAAGGACAAGAAGGAAGACGGCACCCTCGCCTGATCCCATCAGACATTTCAGCATCACAAGAGCCGCCGATATATCAATCCGGCGGCTCTTCCGCGTCGTGAACCCACTCACTGCAATTTTTCCACCCACTGCGAGCTCGCCAAAGCCCCGCCAGTGGATGACAATATATTTGGACGGTCGTCCAAATATATTGCAAATGGCAGCTGTGATGTGAATCTGCCACAGGGCACACTGGCGCTTCACGAATTCTCAAAATGCCTGGTGGACTTTCATGGCGGACGTGATAGGGTGCGCAGCGTGGATAGTTCCAACACCATGTTCAGGGCAGTGCTGGTTTCCCTTGTCATCACCCTTCCGCTCGGGCTCGGTTCCTGTGGCAGTGGCGGGGCAGTCAATAAATCCGGCACGGCAGCCGGCGGGAAGAAGCCGGAATTTTTCATTTCAAGTTTGTTTCCCGCCCCTGTCAAAATCGTCAAGGTCCGCCAGAAGGATTTGAAGGAGTTGCCACTCGGGCATGAGCGGGCACTCGCCTTCGACCGGGAGCGTCGGTTCGGCTTCTGGTCCTTCGGCGGGGTGGTCGATTTCAAGCAACCCGATCTGCCTCAACCCGGTGCGGAAATGGATGGCAGTCTGCTCCCGCCAAAGACCCCCTGATGAATTTCCCGCATTCCTGGCTTGCCGCCCAGTCAAAGATGGGAATCATCCCGCGCATGTCACGCCCACTTTGCGCCCGTCTTGTCGTGCTGTGCTTTACGGCTGCGTTTGTCACTGCGTGTGGGGGGTACCCTCCACCGCGCCGCCAACCCACTTCGCAGGCCGTCCCGCAAGCCATCCCGTTGGCTTGGTCGTCCGCCGGTGGCAGCATGATCCCGCCGACGCCACCGCCGCCCATAGCCGGTGAAAGCGCCATTGTCATTGATATTCAAAGCGGGCGGGTGCTCTATGCGAAAAACGCGGACGTGCCGCGCGCGGTGGCCAGCACCCAGAAAATTGTCACCGCCCTGTGCGTTCTGGAGGCCGGAAATATCGATGATGCCGTCACCATTGAGGCCTCCGATGAGGCCTGCGAGCCCACCAAACTCAACCTCCAACCCGGGGAACAATACACCCGCCGCGAATTGCTCAAAGTGCTCGTGGTTAAAAGCGCCAACGATGTGGCCCGTGCCCTTGCCCGCGACGTTGGCGGCAGTCAGGATGGCTTCGCCGCCCTGATGAACCGCAAAGCCGCCTCACTCGGCATGCGCAATTCCAACTTCATCAACCCTAACGGATTGCCCATGACCGGCCAATATTCGAGTGCCCGGGACATGGCCATTGCGGCCCGCGCCGCCTACCGCAGTCCGTTGTTCCGCTCGTTCGCCGCCACCAAGGCCTTCACCTTCCGTTTCAGCAACGGCCGCACCCGCGACATTGAAAATACCAACCGCCTCCTCAAAACCGTCCCCTACTGTGACGGCATGAAAACGGGAACCACCGATGTCGCCGGGCGTTGTCTCGTCGCTTCCGGTTCGCTCGACGGTCGTTCCGCCATCACCGTCGTCCTCAAATCCAATACCCCTAACATCTGGAAGGACTCGGAAAAACTCCTGCGTTGGGCGCTGGAGCGGCCCACCACTGCGAGCAACTGATTCTTGTTAGCTCCAACCCAGTCACCGTCTTGACCGATCCCGCCGAAGTCCTCCGCCAGCTCGCCGCCAGCGGACTCCTGCGCCGACTCCGCCCGCTCGACTCGCCCAGCGGAGCGGAAATCACCCGCGACGGACACACCTTGCTGAATTTTGCGTCCAACGACTACCTCGGTCTCGCCCGCCATCCGGAAATCGAGGCCGCTTTCATTGAAGGCATCCACCGCTATGGTGCCGGGTCTGCCGCGTCCCGCCTCGTCTGTGGCAGCTTGCCACCCCATCATGCGTTGGAAGAGGCCCTCGCCGCCGCCAAGCAAACGGGCGCCGCCCTTACCTTTTCATCAGGGTTTGCCACGGCCCTCGGCGTTATTCCTGCCCTCGTGGGTAAGGCCGACTTCATCCTCCTCGACAAACTCTGCCACGCCTGCCTCGTCGATGCCGCCCGCCTCTCCACGGCCACCCTCCGCGTGTTTCCCCACAACGACCTGCCAAAACTCTCCCGCCTGCTCGGCTCCATCCGCGCCAAGTCCGCCACCGCCCGCATCCTTGTGGTCACCGAATCGGTCTTCAGTATGGACGGTGACCTCTGCCCGTTGCGCGAAATCGTCGATCTGGCCGATGCGCACGAGGCTCTAATTTTGTTAGATGAGGCCCATGCCATCGGTGTGTTAGGCGGGCACGGCATGGGTTTGGCCGAGGCGCTTGGTTTGCAAGCGCGCATTGCCTTCCAAATGGGCACTCTCAGCAAAGCCGTGGGCCTCGCCGGTGGTTACCTCGCCGCCTCGCGCGAATGGATCGATCTGCTCATCAACCGTGCCCGCTCGTTCATTTTTTCCACGGCACCGCCGCCGGCCCTTGCGCATGCCGCGCTCACCTCGTTGCACCTCATGGGTTCACCGCAAGGCCAGGCCCGGCGTGCCGCCCTCCGCGCCAATATCGCCACCTTCCAACAGGCCAGCGGCCTGTTAACGTCCCATACCACGCCCATTCTGCCACTGGTGCTGGGCGGCAATGAAGCAGCCCTCGCCGCCTCGGCGACCCTTGAATCCCGAGGCCTGCTGGTTCCCGCCATCCGTTTTCCCACTGTCCCGCGCGGCACTGCCCGCTTGCGCATCAGCCTTTCGGCCGCCCATTCCACCAGCGCCATTCAGCGCCTCGCTCATGCCATCGGGGAGATTCAAATCAACAAAGCCGACCGAACCGTCGGATCCGACGGATCATCTTCCCCAATAACTACTAACTAATAACTGATAACTTCTAACTGATAACTTCTAACTGATACCCCCATGGCCGGTTTTTTCAAATCCCTGTTCAACAAAATCACCAATCGTGCCGAAATCGATTGGGATGACATCGAGGCCGATCTGATCGCCTCCGATCTGGGCATCCAACTCACCACCCGCATCATCGACGAACTGCGCGGCCTCGGCCGCACGATTTCCGCGGACGATGTGGTGGCAACCACCCGGCGGCATTTGTTGGACCGTTTGCCGGACGATGCTCTGCCGCCAGAGTCGCGGCCGGATGGCTTGCCCTTTGTTATTTTGGTGGTCGGTGTCAACGGCACGGGCAAGACCACCTCTTCGGCCAAGCTCGGGTTGTGGTTCAAGCGGCGTGGACGCTCGGTGGTGTTAGCTGCGGCTGACACCTTTCGTGCCGCCGCGGTCGAGCAACTCCAGCGCTGGGGCGAGCGTCTGGATTTGCCTGTGGTTACGGGCAATCCGAATGCGGACCCCTCATCGGTGTGTTATCACGCCCACCAGAAGGCCATCGCCGGGCATAGTGACTTCCTCATCTGCGATACCGCCGGACGCATCCACACCCGCCATAATCTGATGGAAGAATTGGGGAAAATCCGCCGCACCCTGGCCAAGCAGGACCCCTCCGCGCCGCACCTCACGCTGTTGGTCGTCGATGCCACCACCGGCACCAACGCCCTCAACCAAGCCAAGGAATTCCACAAGGCCTGCGCGCTGGACGGGCTCATCGTTACCAAGCTCGATGGCTCCGGCAAGGGTGGCATCGCCGTGACCATCCACGATCAACTTGGCATCCCGCCGCGCTTTATCGGCACCGGCGAAGAACCTAACGCATTTGCCATCTTCCAGAAGCAGCCGTTTGTGCAGGAGATTCTGTAGGGCGGGAGTCATGGAATGACTCGTCACCGTCGTGCCAATGGCCGCACACGGGCAGGGGATGCGCCTCCGGAGTTCGCCGTGGCGCGCAGTTTTTGCGCGGGAATTCGATTAGACAAAAAACGGCCGCAGCCCCGTACGGGAGTGCGGCCGTGAAAATATTGTTAGAGAGGCCGGTTCAGCCCTTGCTGGCGGCGGTGCGCGCCTTGCGGATGATGCTGGCCACGGTTTCCGAGGCCTTGGCGCCCACCGAAAGCCATTTATCGGCTTTTTCCAGGTCGATGCTGTAATTGGTGCCTTCGACGAGCGGGTCGTAGGTGCCCAGTTGCTCGATATAAACGCCGTCGCGGCGCTTGCGGCTGTCCACGGCCACGATTTTGTAATAGGGGCGGTCTTTGGTCCCTTTGCGATTGAGTCGGATAGCTACAGCCATGGTGATACGTCGTTGTCAGTGGTCCCGGAAGCGGGTCGGGCGCAAGTTGGAAGAAGATCGCGGGCTTGCCAAGCAGAAATTCGCAAGATTTTCAGATAATTGGGATTTTCCCTGATAAATCGGCGGCGGCGGGCTCAGGGCGCGGTTTCCGGACAGCCGATCAGGCTGGATAGACGGTGGCTGAGGCTGTCGAGGATGGCCGGGTCGGTGACTTTTTCGCCGTCGTGGGTGGTGATGTAGAGGGTATCCATGGCCACGCCTTTTTCGGTGCAGATCCGGGCGTGGGCGGTGTTGAGCTGATGTTGGTTGATGGCTAGGAACAGGTCGTGCAGCAAACCGATCCGGTCGAGCGCCTGGATTTCGACGGTGGTGCAGGTCGGGTGCAGCTTGTTGCTGACATAGGCCTGTACCGGCACGCTGATGTCGTGCGGCGCACGCGGCGTGAGTTCGTCGGCGCGGGGACTCAGCAGGCGTTCCGGTTCGTAAGAAGTGGCCACCAGCAGCGCATCGAAGCAGTCGAGGAACCCTTGGCGTGTGGTGGCGTCCCCCACGGGTTCAAAGTCGGTGGTGCACACGCGGAAGATATCGACGACGATGCCATCATTGCGGGTGAAGAAATCCGCAGAGAGGATGTTGAGGTGGCGGGCGGCCAGGGCACAGCAAAGTTTTTCCAGCAGCAGCGGCTTGTCGCGGGTGGCGAGGACCAGTTCGGTGTAGCCTTTTTCAGGGTAATCGATCCATTTGATGCAATAGGCGAAGGGGTCGTGGGATTCGGCCTCGCGTTGGAGGAAATGGCGCACGCTGCGGACTTGGGTGACGATGTGCGGGGCCTGCCGGAAATGAAAGGCGGCGGCGGGCATGCGCTCGAAGTGGTGGTCGATATCCGGGTGGTAGTCGGCACGCATCAGACGGCGCACCGCGTCGCGCAGGTTCAGGCGATCGGTCTCGAGTTGGCGTGAGTAGTCTTCGCGGCCACCGCCCTCGAGGAACCGGCGGGTGGACGTGTAGAGTTGCAGCATGAGGCTTTCCTTCCAACCGGTCCAGGCGTCGGGCGAGGTGCCGTTGGAATCCGCAAACGTGAACAGGAACAGCGCGTCCAGATTGTCACGGGTTTTGACAATGGCGGCAAACTCGGCAATGACTTCCGGGTCTTCCAGGTTGCGGGCTGTCGCCGTGCGCCAAAACGTCAGGTGGTTGTCCACCAGGAACATGATGAGGGTGCGGCGTGCTCCCCGGATCTGCAAACGGTTGCACAGCCGCGAGGCTAACATGGCCGACCCGTCAATGTGCTCGCGGACATTCTCAGCGCGCCCGGTGTCGTGCAGAATGACCGCCAGATAGAGCGCGTAGGGGTCGGCAATCTCGTGCAACAGGCGCCGATAGATCTCACGCTTGGGGCTGGTTTCCTCGATCAACTGGTCGAGTTGGTCAATGCAGCGGAGCGTGTGCTCGTCGGCGGTGTAGCGATGGAAAAACTCATGTTGGACGAGGCAGTCGAGTGCGCCGAATTCCGGCAGATAACGGCCCAGCAACCCGACGCGGTGCATTTCCCGCAGGGTGCTGGCCACGTCGCCCTTGCGTTCCAGGATCGCTTGGAATGTTTCGCGGATCGGCTTCGAGCAGCGAAACCCGCGGTCGATGTCGTCCCAATGGTCGCGGACGAGTTGGCGGAGTTGCGGGCCGAGCCGCAGATGGCGCAACTGGCAGTGCTGGAACATCCGCATCAGGCGCGCCGGATCGTCCTTGAAGATGCCGGGCTGCGCCGGATGCAGGCGCCCCTCGCGGGCGATGAAGCCGTCGAATTCCTCCTGTTGTTTCTTCCTGAATGTTAGAAACGAGCGTGGCCCGCCGCCCGACTGGTCTTCCTGTTCGATCTGAAACACCTCCATCAGCGCGCCGACATGCTGATAGAGATTGAGGGTGTGGCGGTAGTAGTCGCGCATGAACGCCTCGGTGCGGCGCAGGATATCGCGCTGCGGGTAGCGGAAGGCGGTGGACACCACCCCCTGGAGCATGAGTGTGAGTTTGTCGGTGGGCGCCTGGGTGTGGTAATGGAGTTCGTTGCGGACGCGGTGGAGAAAGGTGACGGCGGCTTCGATCTCACGCAGGGCCGCGGCGCTCAGCATGCCGTCGTCGACCAAGGTGCCGAGACCGGGGGTGCCGCGCTTGAGGCGGCAGATCCAGAGCAGGTGGTGATAATCGTTGAGGCCGCCGCAGCTTTCCTGCACGTCGGGCTCCTGCAGGAAAACCGTGCGGAAGGACCGCTGGTGGCGGCTGTGCAGGTCCTGGCGCAAATACTCGAAAAATCCAGCTTCGTCCTGGCTCAGAACGTCCTTGGTGAATTTCCGCTCAAACTCATGGAACAACCCGGCATCACCTGCGACCAGACGCGCGTCGAGGAGCGCGGTCTTGTGGCGCACATCCACCGTGGCTTGCTTGAGGCATTCGCCAAGCGACACGCAACTGTGGCTGGTCTTGAGACCGAGCGCATCCAGCGTGGCGATGAATTGTTGGATCGTGGCTAGCAGCGGCTCCGGGAGCTTGGCCGCGTCCACGCCTAGCAGGATCATGCAGCGAATGTTGGAGCGCGGGCTGAGCGTGCCCCGGCCGTAACCGCCGGTGGCCACCAGCACGCACGCCGGCGGCGTCTTGCGCGGCACGCCGACGGTGGCGGTGAACAATGCCCCTAACAGTTGATCCACCATGGCGGCGCGGGCGCGGGCGACATCCAGACCTTCTCCTCCATGCTGATGGCGGACCTCGGTGCAAAGCTCTTCTTTTGTTAGAAAAGCCCGGCACTGCGTCTCGCGCGCCGCGGAGGAGGGAGCCGCCAGCAGGGTAGTGGCCAGGCTTGGCCGGGCATGAGCGTCGGGGGGTGGGGGAGAGTCCGGCATGGGCTGGAACTGGGGAGTATCACTTATGTCCGGAAATAATCAAGTAGCAAAGCCCAGGCGGGAGCCGATGCGGGCGTAGAGTTCGGTTTGGCGGGCGGATTGTTCGCGCAGATCGTCTGCGAGGCGGATGGCCCCGGGTTCGAACAAGGTGAGGGTGGAGGAGCCGCCGAAGGCGAAATAGCCTTTTTCTTCACCCTTCGCCACCGGGTTGTTAGCGCGGAACGTCTGCGCGATGGTGCCGACGCAGGTGGCCCCGATTTCCAGCAGCAACACCGTGCCAAACCGCTGGGTTTCCAGATGGGTGAGGGTGCGCTTGTTCGTCCAGAGATAGGACAGGTGCTGGCGCAAGGCGATGGGGGACACTGAAAACAAGGGCCCCTCAATCGTGCGGGTCTCACCCGGGGTGCCCGCCACCGGAAAATGAAACCGATGGTAATCCACCGGACACAGGCGCGAGAGCACCAGCGTGCCGTGCGCATAGCGGGCTGCGAGTTCCGCATCACCTAACAACGCCGGCAGGTCGAAGCGCTGGCCTTTGACAAACACGCTGCTGATGTCCGACGCCCGTTCAAACCCGAGATGGCGGCCGTCTGCCGGAAACACCACACTCGCCTCGTCGGCATCGACCGGCCGCGCGGCGGGCTTGAGTTTCCGATAGAAAAACGCGTTGAAGCTCGCATAGGAATCCGCAGGGTCGGCAAACTCGGCGGGATCCAGCCCGTATCGGGTGATGAAGGGCGCAATGCGTGCGGCGGATGCCGGGGTGCTCATGCGGCGGCCATACCATTGGGAAAACAGCGGGCGCTTGATCAGCGCGGCTAGCGCCAGCTTGCCCAGCGGGTTGCCATAAGCCCAGCGCAGAAAGCCTTCGCCATAAACCTGCTCGGTTTCAATGACGCCGGTATGCCGGTTGAAGTAACGGATCGGTTCCACGCCGGAAGGGGTAATCCAAATCACCGCGCATGGACAGCACGGATTGCGGGAGTCTCCGCACAGTACCTGTGCGGCTCTGCTGCGGATGCCTGCGCATGGAATACCGTGCCTGCAGCCTGGCACGGGTTACGGCGGCAGCAGGCTGCAGTAG
>CAIKDP010000411.1 GCA_903826205.1 Akkermansiaceae bacterium | reverse complement strand
TCCGCGAAAGTCCCACCAAGCAATCCTTGGGACGGATCCATCAAACCCCCGCCGCATCCGGCACCGGATTCACCCTTTCCAGCTTCTTCGACGTCTTCCTGGATCTCAGCACCGACGGTGGTGCCACCTGGTCGCCCGCCGACCGCGCCGTCCATCTCGACTTCGCCACGCCGGATCTGGCTGTGGCGGGACCCAATGGCGCGGATCTAACAAGCGGTGCGCCTCTGGACTTCGGCGTCTGCCTAACCGGCAGCCCGCGGCAGTTGGCGTGCGTGCTGAGCAACCACGGTCAGGCTGCCTTGAGTATCCCCAGCCTGTCCATCACAGGCACATCCTCCGCCGACTTCACTGTCTCGCCCGCGCCGCCATTCACCCTGCCTCCCAACGGGGGAACACTGGCTGTACAGGTCACTTTTTCCAGCAGCACCCCAGGTGAAAAATCCGCCGTGCTGCATTTGGCCAGCAATGATCCGGGCGCAAACCCGTTCAACCTCAACCTAACAGCACATGCGCTGGTGCCCGGCGGCGACGATGACCACGACGGCGTCACCAACGCCCAAGAGCTGGCCTTGGTGGCATGCGGTCTCGATCCGCTGATCGACAGCAGTGCGGCGATCCAGGAATTACGCGCCCGCGGGTTTTTCCGTTCCAGCGACATGCACGCCCTGGCGCTAGGTCGCCCGGTGTTGTCACGCAGTCTGGACAACCACTTCCACCTCCAAGTGGGTATACGGGAATCACCCACCTTGCAAACATGGACACCCCGCACCGGCTTCTCCGCCACCCTTGATAAATCCACCGGCTTGTTGGATCTCGACGTCACACCCGACACCTCCAGCACGATGTTCTATCAAATTTTCGGCGGCGTCCCGTGATCGCGGCATCTGCCAAGCACTCGATACAGCGACGGGTTGACAAGACTGCCACGCCTCATGGCGCGATGAAGCCGGGCAAATCCTTCGCGGCGGGATCATGACTGATTTTCAGGGCGGCTGCCGTCGCTTGCCCATAACCGGCCGGCGTGGTTTCAAACGGAATGCGGTGCCGGAAATAGTTAGCCCACTGGAATTCGGCGAAGAACGCCCCGCTCAGGTTGTAGCCACCTTGCTCGCGCACCATCCATGCAAGGCTGCGGTAGGGATCGTCGCGCATGTCGCGGATGGCGGTTGGCAGTTGCGACGGGTCTTTGAGTTCATGGCCGGCTTCATCCAGCAGAAATACCCAGTGTTGTTCGGTCATCAGTTTCCAGAAATCCCGGGCAGCCAAATGGGCGTGACTGCCTTTGACGACAGCATACAGGGTGGGAGAAAGTTTCGTGTCGGCCAAAACGCGTGCGAGGTGGTGGTGATCGAGCAGATAGACGACGTTGCCCGGGCCGACGACGACGGGTGCGACTTTGCCCCGCATATAGGCGTCGAGTTTCGCCGCGGACCATTTTTGCATTTTGTTCGACCGCAACTGCACCTCGTACATGCCGACCGCTGCTTGGGTCGGGTGCAGCAGTGATACCTCGATTTTGCACTTCGTGCCGGCCGGCAGGTCCGGGCGGAACGGCACAAATTCATCGGCGTGGACAAGCTGCGCAACGACCCCGAGCAGAAGTCCGGCCCACAGGCTCAGGTGGCTGGCGATCGCGGATTTCGATTTTTCCATGGAATGATGCCTGACAGATCTCGTGTCAGTCTATCATTGCTGCGCTTACTTACAACTCCAAAACGGGTTCACAGCGGCAGAAGGAGTCCAACTGAGGAGTGGGAACAGGCCAGGATCTAGCGGCCGCTGAGACGGTAGAAGAGTATGGGCTTGGTCGCATCGAATTGACCGTAACTTTCCATCAGGTTGGCACCCTCGCCGGGTGGCGGGTATTCCGCCTCGGTGATCCAATCCACCAGGTTTTCGCTGCTCTGCAAGGTAAGGGTCACAAAGGGCGGACGACTGAAGGAGATCTTTGGAGGTTCCCCCGGGGTCGGTGGGGCCTGGATCGACGGCTCCATCGAGGCCACCACCTGGGCACCATCGTTCTGGCCGTCACCATCGCTATCCTCAGCAAGAGGCTCCATATCTAACAGCACCTCGGTGGAATCCAGCAAGCCGTCGCCATCGCTATCCTCCAGGGTGGGATCGCTGCCGAACGAGGCCTCCCCCGCATCACTCAAGCCATCGCCATCGCTGTCGGCAAGGGCGGGATCGGAGTTTTGATGGTGGTATTCCTCACCATCACTCAGGCCGTCGCCATCGCTATCGGCCACCCGGGGATCCGTCCCGAGACTGAGTTCCTCACTATCGCCCAGTCCATCGCCATCACTGTCAGCCGCCAGCGGGTCGATGCCAAGAACGACTTCCTCGCCATCCGGGATGCCATCCTCATCGCTGTCAAAATTAGCGGGGTCGGTTCCCAAGGCGGATTCCTCCGCGTAGCTAAGTCCATCGCCATCATCATCACTGTCATTGTCAGGCGGATCGGTGGCGTGGGCCGTGCACAGCGAGAGCGCCAGCAGACAGGTCAGGTGCAAATGAAGTTTCATGGTGCCATGGGGTGAAGGGATGAGCCTGGGGTGTTAGAATCCGACGAAGGCACCGTGGCCGCCGGTGAAATTGATCCTGGCGGTGATGCCCTGCCTGGAATTGATCGACTGGCCGCGGCTGTAACACCCTTGTTCCGGACTGGCGATGGTGAAATTGGTGATGAAGCCTGTGGCACAAGCCGGCGGCGTGATCGGCTGCCCGCTCTGCGAACGCACGCAAAGCGCGTGCCCCGCGGCGGAATTGGCGGTGAGGAGCACCTGCCGGGTGGCCGGGGTGGCCACCGCCAGGGTGGCTTTCATCAACACGTCCCCATAGGAATTGGTGCTGAAGTAAGGAAACAACACGCCGATGGTGTCTGGCACGCTGACCAACGGATTGACCGGAGAGATCGACGGCACATCCGTGGCAATCATGGTGTAGGGCCCCATCACGGTGCCGCCGGCGGTGATCGGCACGACATAAATCGCGGTTTTACCGGCGTGAATGCCCACGATTTTGGTGCCGAAGAAAACCAACGAGTCGCCCGTCGTCCCGAACCGGGTCACGTGCAGCGCGTGAAACGAGCCGAAATAATCCCCGGCTGGCAGATCAGGTGCCACTTGATTCTGATAGGCGATGAGATGATAGGGGCCGACATTGCATTTGGCCCATAGGCTGTTGCTGTTAGGCATCGGCGCGCCGGCCGGCGTGAGCCGCATATCGAGCATTTGCCAAGCCACCGTGAAATTGGCGGGAGCGGGATTGTCGCAAACCGCCATCAAGGCGGAATGGAAATTTCCAAAGCGTGGGAACATGCCGGCAGCCGCCCAGCCGCGCCGCACCACGATGGCGCTCGTCGTATTGCGATCCACGCGGATATGCGGCCGGTTGACCGCAGGCGCGGTGTCCACGGCGTAGTGGGCTACGATGCCCCGCTCGCTGATGGCGGGACTGCCCTGATGGGCGGGGATTGGCTGATAGAGGCCGGTCCCGGGAGGGGCTGAGTTGAGTGTTTGCCAGGAAATGGTGCCCCCCGGCACCAGCGTGCAAGGAAGAGAGCCGATGGTTGGCAGCCATTCGAGGGTTCCCGAGCGCGGCGTGGCGTTTTTCGCCCACCCTGCCAGTTGCACCCCGACATCATCGGTGACCAGCGTCTGCAGATCCCGATACGGCAGCGGGACCGCCGGACCGGATGCCGCCAAGGTCTGCAAGCAGGCGTTATCGAACAGATAGGCTTCGCCACTGCCCGGCGCATTGGTGTTGACGGTGGCAATCGTCTGTCCGGACGAGCCCACCTGCAACCCGCGAACCGTCAGGCTGTTGGTCATCCCGAGTTGGCCCCACGATCCTGCGGGTGCCGGAGAAATCGTCGGCACCGCCTGTCCCTCCCAAGCAATCAACCATGGGGTCAGACCCATGGGCGTGGCCTGCGAAACCGGACCGCCATTGCCCCAGATGCCTTCGTCATTGGCTGGAGTCACCACCAACCCCGAGGTCATCACCGCATTCTGGATTTTGGCTTTGAAGGCATACACATCCACTGTACTCTGGGCAAGGATTGGCGGCCCGATGTTGGTAAACAGGCTCAACGTGCCCCCGGAACCGAAATACGAGTTGGCGGTGGTGGCCGTGTCCGCAATCCCTTTCCATAGAATCGACTGCGGCGCAACGGGTGGAACGGTGAGTGCAAATCCCGCGGTCCCCATGGCCATGGTCACACCCAACACCCGCCCCAGGCCGGATGCCGTCGCGATACACTTGAAGTCACGGGTTGCTGCTCGGTGCTGATATTTCATTGGATTTTTGCTGGTTTGTTAGGGTGGTCATTCAAACGCCGGTGATCAATCAGGTGCAGGATCAAGCGTCCGCTCATGCCTGCCTGTCAGGCCCGCGGGGGCCCCATAACACTTGCCTTGAACGTCCACCGTGCGCTTCACAGACGCTGCTTACCCCGCTCGCACCGGCTATGCAAGAATTATTTTTCTTTTTTTCTTCTATTGCGATATCCGGGGTCTGTGAGTGGGGGTTTCCGCCGGCAAGTCCGGGCGCAACGGCACCAACTCATCAGCGCGCCATACTTGCGCTCTGGCTTGCCCTGTGCTAGGGGTTCGGCCACAATGATCTCCCTGCACCGTTCCTTTCTTCTCAGCGTGTGGCTGGCCTGTGTGGCGGCAACCGCGGCCTCGGGCCAGGTGCTGAATTATTCCGGACGCATCGCGGTGGACGGTTCCAACTTCAGCGGCACCGGCTTTTTCGTCTTCAGCATCCACGCCGCGAGCGGCGAAATCCTCTGGGCCTCCGGCGATTTTCCCCAAGCGGGCACGACCCGCCATCCGGCGGCCACCTGGCAACTCGCGGTGCGGGAGGGCATCTATCAGACGCGGCTGGGCGACACGACCGCGGGCATGCCCGCGCTGGACACCGCGCGGGTGCTTGCCGCCAAGGAGCCGTTTCTGCGCGTGTGGTTCCATGATGGCTCGAGCCGCGGCTGGCAGAGCGCAGGCGATGCGCCCATCAAATCCGCGCTTGCAGGAAAATCCGCAGCCACCCCCGTCCCTGCCGTCGCGGCCATCAGCAACACCCAGGCCGACACCATCCTGCGGGAACTGCGCGAACTGAGAGACCTCGTGCAAAAACAGCCCCCGCCACAGACACCCGCCAAACCTGCCACCCCGGAGCCGCCCAAGATCGTCACCGTACCTCTCGGCGACAGCCCGTCGCTCGGTGAAGCCAGTGCTCCGCTCGTGTTGGTGGAGTTCACCGATTTCCAATGTTCCTATTGCAAGCGTGCCCACGACGAAGTGCTGGCCGCCGTGCAGAAAAAATTTGTGGATACCGGCAAGGTGCGATTGGTGAGCCGGTGTCTGCCGCTGC
>CAIKDP010000410.1 GCA_903826205.1 Akkermansiaceae bacterium | reverse complement strand
GATTTCCTCCCGCGTGAAATTCGTCAGCGTCAGCGCTTTGGTCACGATGTTGAAGGGACTGGCTGACCCCAGCGTCTCGCTATCCGGCCGGACCTTCGCCTTATAGTCGCGGATGTTGCGCATCCCGACCAGCGCCAGAGATGCTGGAAACGGTGCCATATCGCGGTTGACATAACCGTCGCGCAACTGCCGGAGAAACGAGATCAGCGTCGCGCCGGACAGGCAGTCCGCCTCGTCGAACAGCACCACCAGCGGCTTGCCGACGGCTTGGGCAAGTTGGCTGAGCAGATTGCTTACGGCCATGGTATAGGCGGAAAAATTCACCGTCGGTTGCGGCAGGCATTTGAAGACCGGATGCCAGGTTAGACCATTCAAAACGGCATTGATGACGGCCGGAATGCCCTTTTCGGCTTCGTCGATGCCCTGCGCCGTCTCCAGCGAACAATAGAGCGCGACGTGCGTATCCTTGTCGGTCAGATCCCGTGCCAACGCCTTGAGCAAAGTGGTCTTGCCCGACTGCCGGGCCGCGTGAACCACAAAAAACTGCTTCGCGGCGATCAGTCCGCCAAGTTGCGGCAAGCGTGCCAACGTCGGCACCAGATAGTGCTCGCCCGGGATACACGGTCCGGCGATGTTAAACATTCGTGGCATCGGTGGGCAGGGGCCGGGGGTCAGGTACCGAGTCTTCACGCCGTCCATGCGGGCGGAGAAGTACGGCCGCCGCTACATTGCATGGATTCGCCATCCTAGGGTTTCGCGCCGGCGGCTTTGCGTCCAGATGGTTTGAGGTTTCGTGCCGCAACACGAAAATACCTCAAGGTTTCCTTCACGGATAGCCCCTCGGTCTCTTGGGCGATTTTGACTTTCCAAGTACACGCCGAGTCTACCGCCCGAAAGCCGGGAATCACTGCATGAGTTTCAGATTTCGTTTTCATAGATCAATTCCAGCGGGCTCACAATACGCAATGTTGGCCGCCCATGCAAGAGATTCACCGCATTGAAGCCATCTTCCCGGCGCAAATTCACCAGATGCTTGAAGTTCCAACTGACCAGCGGGCTGATTCCGGCGAGCGAGCAGGCGGCAACATGGAGGGCATCATCGTGGTATTTTGGTGGGACGATCTTGTGTGCAACGTATGCGCTGGCCAATGCCACAGTGTCGGGATTCAGCTTGATCAACTGGGTGAAGGATGCCGCAAACAGCCTCCGGATCGGGCCCGGAGCGTTGGCAATCTCCGTGGCTGTCACCTCGGACGTGCGCAGCGTGAAGAACCCGCGTTGAGCAAGCTGCCAAAGCCGGCGAGTGGCTTCGGCGAACTCGGCGTCGAAATACCCACCAATCACTGAAGTGTCAATGGAGAGGATTCTGCCAGTCATGCTGATGTTCAAAAATATCTCGCCCGCAGAGGCATTTAGGGTGCGGCCCAGGCGGCCCGACCTCACCCTTTTTCTTCCTTCGCGCCCTCCGCGTCTTGGCGTTTCAAACCTCTTCCTCTTCCCCGATAACCAATAACCAATAACCAATAGCCCTGCCGCTTTCAGCGTTTCCCCCAAGCTCCTCACCACCTTCCTACAGCCCCACCAAATGCAGGGTCTTGCCTTCAAAGCCGATGGTCCGCCAAGTCAACTTGGTGTCCCAACTTACGGCCGGATCCCGGTCGAAGACCGCCAGCCAGCCTTCCGTCAGACCGAGTCGGTCGAGGTAGCCGAACAGTTGGGCATGTGCGGTGTCGGGGCGGTACTGATCCTTCATCTTCAGCTCGAGGGCATAGCGGTTCTCCT
>CAIKDP010000409.1 GCA_903826205.1 Akkermansiaceae bacterium | reverse complement strand
TGTTCGATGTTCGATGTTCGATGTTCGATGTTCGCCCGCAGCGTCATCATGCGTCGCACTCGGGCTCCAGCTCCTCACAGAGAAGATGAATCACGACAAGGTGCGCCTCTTGGATGGCACCGGTATCATTGCTCCCGATGGTAATTGGAATGTCGCAAAGATCCCTGGCGACTCCGCCACCTTTGCCCAACAGACCCACGGTCCCGACCCCGAGGGTCCGCGCCATGGTGAGTGCCGCAACCACATTCGGGGAATTTCCGGATGTTGTAATTGCCAGAAGAATATCTCCGTCCCTTGCGTGCGCAGCCAATTGCCGGGAAAAAATTTGGTCCCACCCGAAGTCGTTGCCAATGCAAGTGATGGCGGTGCCATCACTTGCCAGAGAAACCGCCGGCAGAGCATTGCGGTTGCTGCGGTAGCGGCCGCTGAGCTCGGTGGTAAAGTGCATCGCCTCGGCCGCACTCCCGCCATTGCCGCAGGCAAATACCCGCTTGCCAGATTGGATACAGGCAGCGATGAGTTCCGCAGCCCGCGTGATCTCAGGCTGCAATTCACTGACGCTTTGCAACGCGCCGCGGCAAAGCTCGACTCTCTCTTTGAACGGTATTCTCATGATGGTTGGTGTAGGTAAAAAGCTGAGCGCTCCCGATTAACTTGCAGATTTACCGCAAAGAGCGCTAACAGCACAGAATTGAGCGGGTTATCCAATACGGTTGACTTAGCACTCTTGATTGTTTGAACAGACGTTCCAGGCGATTGCGGGCCATCTGTGGCTTTGCGGTGAATTCCAGTTCTGCTTTTTCACTTCCATTCCTTGATCAATTTCGCCAACAAACCGGGATCATCCCACGGCACATCGTGGTAGGCGCTGAGCAAATGCGGGCTTTTCGGATCGCGCCGCCATTCATTGGGAAAGTGGGCCGCGAGTTCTTGCTGCGGAACCGATGGAGTGGGGATTTCAATGCCGACAAGATAATGGTGCAGTGCGAGGCAGAGGTCGCTCCCGGACAGTGCTCCCATATAGGATAGAAAAGTCGGACGCGCATTGCATTCAATCAGGCGTGTGCTGCCGTCGGCGCTCAACATGAAATCAAAGCCCAAGAAACCTGTCGCTCCCCAATGTGCAACAAGATCCACGACCGTCTTTTTCATGTCCTGATGTTCAACAAAGCGTACCACCGAACTCGGACTAGTCACCTGCGGATAGCATAGTTCCTTAATTGCAGTGGCATGACTCAGCACTTTGCCATTCACTGCTGACACAGCAATCATCGCCGGTTTTCCGTATACGGCTTCGTTCACCGTCACACTAGGGTCAGTTGGAAACCAATCGGGCCCTAGCGCCCAGCCCCGCGCTTGGATGAGCCGTGCTTTGAGCATGCCTTTCCATCGGGTGACTTCACTGTATTTGCGATAGACAGTGGCAACTTGATCCTCGTTGTCACAAAAAGTCACGCCGCTGCCGCCCCAACCAGTGGATTTCTTCATAACCACCGGCCACCCCAGATCCTTGGCCTGAGTAATGGCTTCCCCGACGCTATGGACACTCGCAAATCTTGGGGTTGATCGACCCAGTCGACATGCCCGCTCAAGCGTGCAATGTTATGCCAATTCTCCAGCGAGACTATCAATATTCTGGGGCGCATTGACGGATTCCAGTGTTCAAAGTGCTACAGGCCGACGAGATGCAGGGTCTTGCCATCCAGTTCGAGGGACTGCCAGGTCAACTTGGTGTCCCAGCTTGCGGCTGGATTCCGGTCGAAGACTGCCATCCAGCCTTCGGTCAGGCCGAGGCGGTCGAGATAGCCGAACATCTGTGCGTGCGAGGATTCGGGGCGGTATTGCTCCTTCATTTTCAACTCCAGCGCGTAGCGGTTGCCCTGCCAGCAAACCAGCAGGTCGAGCCGCTGGCGGCCCAGCGCGTATTCGCGCACGATCTGGCC
>CAIKDP010000408.1 GCA_903826205.1 Akkermansiaceae bacterium | reverse complement strand
TCATCGGCACCGCCTCGCCGGTGCTGGGCGTCATCACGTCCTATCAGGAGCAGATCGAATGGCACCTGCGGGCCGCGTCGCTGCTTGTTGGCCTGTTAGTCGGCGTCCTGTCGCTGGTGAGCATGGTCAAAAAGCTGCGTCGCCGTTGACACCGCGCCCCGGTCACCATGAAAGCACTCAAATACCTCAGCTTCGTCGGCAAGGTCGCCGGTCTCGTATCCGCCCTCAACGTCATCCCGTTCGTTGATCCCACCATCGGCGTGGTCGTGTTCGCCGCAGCCTCGATCCTCAAGGATGCCGTGAACCGCATCGGCGACTTGCTCGACGACGGCAAACCCAACTCCAGCTTCAAGGGCTGAAAACCATCAAACCAAAACGCCCCCGGATGGCTCGCGCTGTCCGGGGGCGTTTTGTTGTTGTTAGTCACGGTTGGGCCGCTTCTATCTGGTATTGCGTCTTCAGCGCGGCAAGCACCGCGTCGAAGTCGTAGAGATAGAGCCGGGGCGAGACGGGGATGTGTGGGATGACGCGCCTGCGTGCCCAATCGTCGATGGTCCGGGGGCTGACCGACAGGCGTTTCGCGAGTTCCTTTTTTTTGATGAGAGCGGGTTCGTTGGTATTCATGGTTACGCAACTTTGGCGCTGTCAACGCAGGGTGTGTCCTGCCGACCTGCCAGTGCCTTCATCCGGTCACGGATGCTCCACTTGATACCGCTTGGAATCCACCCGTCCGGCGGCGTGATGGAGAACCATTCCTGAGCCGACTGCCCATCGACCACCTCCCGGTAGTGCCGGAAGATCATCTCAGGCGAGTTGCCCGCCTCCAGTGCGGTCCGGGCGACGTCGCCGGTCTGGGCAACCCGGTAGCTGATGTAGGAGTGGCGCAGTGCGTTTTTCCGCCAGCCGTCGGGGATTCCCGCCTTGATCCCCAAATCGTTCAATGCCCCGGACACCGTCGTCATCGTGATGATCTGCCCGGTCTCCCCACGCCACGGGGCGAGCCATGCCTTCAGATTGTCAGTGAGTGGCACGATGCGGCGGGCGGCGGTCTTCGCCTTCCACCCGGCGATTTCGATGTGGCCGCGGTCCCACTTGACGTCTTCCCAGCGAAGGCGGTTGATTTCCGCCGAGCGGATGCCGGCGAACGCACCGATGGCCACTACCGGCAAGATCCGGGCATGGGCGGCGAGCAGGAGTTTGCCGATCTCCTCCGGGGTGAATATCTCGATGTCGCTCTCGGGCACCCTGAACGACTCGCTTTGCTCAGCGGCCGTTTTCCTGTCGGGGTGGAGGTATCCCTGGCGCTTGGCAAAGATGAACATGGTGACCAGCGACCGGCGAAGCGAGTTCTTCGTCACCGGCCCGAGGGTTTCCTGTCTGCGGAGGAACGCGTTGATGTCTCCCACCGTCACGTCCCCGATGCTGGCGCTCACCTGACCCGTGAAGCGATTCAAGTAATCACGGGAGTTCCTGACATAGATCGCGCTCATCCCGGCGGCACGGCGCGACTCGACGAATTCCGCAGCCACCTCGGCCACCGACTTCACCGGCAGGAGGTCCTTCCGGTTCAACTGATAGAACCGGACGGCGTCCGAAAGGGGAATGTCATCAGCGACCTTCCGGGCACTCGACCATTCCTCGATGGCGGCCGCCAGGGTGATGCCGAAGCCTTGGGCAATCCCTTGGCAGTGCCGGAGCATCTCGATGTCCCGCAGGGTGACGTCGTCCGTTAGGCTGGTGCCGTTGGTCAACCGGACCATCGTTTGTTGGGCGATCAAGCGGGCCTCTTCCAGTGAGGCATAGCACTTCGTTCGTCGGTGCCCTCCTTCGTTCCATGCGATGGTGAACTGTGAATATCCGTCCTTGCGCTTGATCGTGTAGATGCGGACACGGGATGGGCCGTTGCCGATTTCTACCACTCTGCTGCGGCGTTTTCTTGGGGCTTTCATAGACCCCGGCGTTCGCGTCAACTTGTGTGGAATTTTGTGTGAAATCGGGACGCTAGCCCCTTCACTTCCTTCACAAGTCATTGATAATGAGTCGGATACAACTTGTTCCGAACCCGATGGCGGAACGGGAGGGATTCGAACCCTCGGTAGCGTTACCACTACGTTCCCTTAGCAAGGGAGTGCTTTCGACCACTCAGCCACCGTTCCATGAGGCAGGTCGAGAAGGGTTGAACCATAAGATGGATGAAACGTCAACCCTGCGCCTCGGAATCCACTGAAAAAAGATGATTTTTCTACGGTGCTGCGGTTTTGGAGGCGTCGGTCGGGACGCTTGCAGTGGGTTCTGCCATTGAAATTTCCCTCGGTTCGGGCGCCGGATCGACTGGGGAAATGTCCGGGGCTGTGGCGATCGCGGGCGGGTCGAGCACAGTTTCGGGGCCTTCCTCCGGCGTGGGGATAGGAGCCTCAATTTCCTCCGTCGGTGCGGTGTCTCCCCCATCGGGCTCATTCGCTGACAAAGGTGTTGCGGGTTCGTTGTCAGTGCTTCCCTCGGCCGTGTGGTCTTCCGCAGGAGCGTCCTCCGCAGGAGCGTCCTCAACGACGGCATCCTCGGATCCAACATTTACAACGGCGGAGCCTTCTTCCGCGGCATCTACGCACTCGGCTTGGTCCTCGGCTTGGTCCTCGGCTTGGTCCTCGGCTTGGTCCTCGGCTTGGTCCTCGGGTGGCGGGCTGAGGTTGGCGGCGTCGGTCTGGCTTGGGGTTGTAGCGGACGGGTCGGCCCGCGGGGGCTTGGGTTTCTTTTGGGCCTTGTCTTTTTTTGGCGGGGTGGCCTCGCGGGGTTCCTGCATGGCGAGCTTGTCGTCGGCGTAGAGCAGCACGTGGCCTTGATGAAGCAGCCAGAACAGATCCGCGGCATATTCCGGGGTGGGTTCGGTGACGCCCTCGGGCAGGACCGCCTGCCACAGACCGGCGAGCTTGGCGGGTTTGTGGTTGCTAATCCATTCCACCATGGCCGCCGGGCGCTCGGCGAGAATGATATCCGGGGCCAAGGAGTGAGGCCGGGCCGGGCCGGTGTGGAGTTTGCCCTGGCGTTTGAAGACCGGCAGGTGCTCGGCTTCGAGCGCGCGGCAAACGGCGGGAATGAGGATGGCGGGATGTTGGTTGGCGTGACTGCCGGCGATCCGCAGTGTGGTTAGAAGCGCGGGGGAAATGTGATGGGCGGGAATGCCCGCGGAAATGTCCGCCGTGTGGCATTCAGCAAAGGCCGTCTCGAAACAACGCGTGGCCACCGCCCGTTCCGCTTCCACGCGGTCTTCGATCCAAGCGTTTTCGTCCTCGCCTTTGAGGCGCCAGCGGACTTTCTGTTTCATGGTCTCGAGCCAGGCATTGACGGCGTCCTCGCTGCGTTCCGTGCGGACTTTGGAGGCATAGACCTCGAAGGGCAGATGGCCAAAGCGCTCGCGGTGCAAGCGCCGCAGGTTGGTCTGATAGGCATGGTGGTTGGGTGGTCCCAACCAGACGCCGGACAGGCCGCAGCGGGCCACGGCTTGGAATCTTCCGGCGGGAGGATCCACTTCGATGGTTTCCTCTTCGATCAATTGCTTGCTCAGCTCCGAGTGCCAAAGATGGCGGATGGCTTCATCCCGCGTTAGGAAAAGCGAATCATCGAGCTTTCCAACAAACAGTGGCGGCCGGTTGGTCTCCACCTCAAACACCGCCCGGCACCGCCCGCGCTCGTTAAGAAGAATCCGCGCAATTTCAAATAGCGGATAGACCCTGGCCACTTGGTGGACTTCACGGCCAATCAAATGGATGGCTTTGGGGTCCGGATGCAAGGTCACACGGACGCCTGCCGCCGGGCCGGATTCTTGAATTTGCGGCGGCGCCTCGCGGCGGGTGGCAGAGGGGTCCCGCCGTCCTTGGCTTGGTCTGCGCTCATCGCGCTCGCGCGGCCCGCGGTCAGGCTCGACACGCCGTGCGCCGCGCTCGTTGCCCTTGGCCTCGGGTGCGAATCTGGGCTTGAGGGTTTGCGGGTTGTCGCCACCGCGAGCCCATGCCGGACCGAGGGCAAATTCTGACAGCAGCCCGCGCATTGAATCGTTTTCGGAATCGCTCACGGCGCAAACTGTAGCGACCCGCCGGAAAATTACAAACTCCGCTTGCAAGAAATCGTCACAGCGCCCCAAACCGCCGGTGGCGACGCTGGTATTCGCTCACCGCTTCAAACAGATCGCCCTGCCGGAAGTCCGGCCAGTTTTTTTTGACGATGACGATTTCCGCATAACTGATCTGCCACAACAGGAAATTGGAAATCCGCATTTCACCCGAAGTGCGGATGAGCAGATCGGGGTCGGGGATGCCGGTGGTTTGGAGGCGGGCGGCAAAGAGGTCCGCATTGATTGTTTCGGGATCCAGACGTCCGCTGGCGGCGTCGGTGGCGAGCGAGCGGGCGGCGGCAACGATTTCCTCGCGGGCACCGTAGGAAAGGGCCAGCACCATGGTCATGGCGCTGTGGTTGGCGGTGCGCTCGATGATCGAATCTAACAAGGAACGGGTCCTCGGTGGCAGGCGGTCGAGTTGACCGATGGCAAGGAGCCGCACGTTTTGCTTGTCGAGGTCCTTGGCCTTTTCGCGGAGAAAGCGCTCGAGCAGGCTCATGAGGGCATGCACCTCGGCTTCCGGGCGGTTCCAGTTTTCCGAGGAAAAGGCGAAGAGGGTGAGATATTGGACGCCGAGTTCCTTGCAGGCTTCCATGATCTCGCGGACGGATTCGGCGCCGGCGCGGTGGCCCTCACGGCGTGGTAGGCCGCGTTCCTTGGCCCAACGGCCATTGCCGTCCATGATGACGGCGATATGGCGCGGAATGGTTGGGAATTGGGTCACGGGTTGGGTTTTTGCAGTGGGTGGGTACGTTAGAGCGTGTGCGGAGCGGAGAGATGTGTTAGGACTTCGCGTTGAGGATGGCCTACTGGATGAAGAAAAGATGGGGGTGGGTGAAAAAACCGGGAGGAATAATAGTCTCCTATGCGGTGAGCGTTTGGGCGCGGTCCGGGCCCACGCCGACAAAGGCGATGGGGGCACCGCAGAGCTCGGCCAGACGCGCCAGATAGGTTTGTGCCTGAGTTGGCAGGTCGCCGAATTGGGTGCAGCCGGTGGTGTCACATTTCCAGCCGGGCAATGTTTCATAAACCGGCACGATGCGGTCCCAGGCGTCGCGCTCGGCGGGAGGCAAGGGGTGGAGGGTGCCGTCGATGTCATAGCCGGTGCAGATCTGCAAGGTATCGTAGGCATCAAGGCCATCAAGGTTGGTGACGGCCAGGCCGGTCACGCCATTGACCATGCAGGCGAAGCGCAGCAGCACGGTATCGAGCCAGCCGCAGCCGCGCGGCCGGCCGGTGGTGGCTCCAAATTCGCGGCCCAGCCCGTGCAGGTAGTCGGAGAGCCCCTCATCGACGGTGGGGAAGGGGCCGGCGCCGACGCGGGTGGTGTAGGCCTTGCACACGCCGATGACGCGCTCGATGGCCATGGGCGGCAGGCCGGAGCCGGTGCAGGCGCCGCCGGCGGTTGTGTTAGATGAGGTGACAAACGGATAGGTTCCGAAATCCACATCGAGCAAGGTGCCTTGGGCGCCTTCAAACAGCAACGTTTGTTTGGCCTGCCACGCCGCATGCAACACCGGAATGGTATTGGTCACGTGCGGCAGCAGCCGTTCAATGGCGCAAAAAACCTCGGCGCAGACGGCGGCCGCCTCATAGGTGGGCAGCCCGCAACGGGCGAGAATTTCGTTAGCCTCGGCCACCCGCTGGGTGATGCGCGCGGTGACAAAGGCACGGTCGGCAAAATCCGCCATGCGCAGGCCGCAGCGGTTGATCTTATCGGCATAGGCCGGGCCGATGCCGCGTTTGGTGGTGCCGATTTTGTGTGCGCCGAGGGCGATTTCGCGGGCGGCATCGAGTTCCTTGTGGATGGGCAGGACGATGTGGGCGCGGTCGGAGATGAGGAGCTTGGCCGGGGTGATGGCCACTCCCTGTGCCTCGACGCGTTGGATTTCCTCCACCAGTCCCACCGGATCGATGACCACACCATTGCCGATGACGTTGATTTTGTCATCCCACAGGATACCGGAGGGGAGCAAATGCAGGATGTATTTGATGCCGCGGGTGATGACGGTATGGCCGGCATTGTTGCCACCCTGGCTGCGGATGACCACATCCGCCGATGCCGTTAGAAAATCGACGATCTTGCCTTTGCCCTCGTCTCCCCATTGGAGACCTGTGATGATGGTGTTCATGGTGAAATTTTGCTTTGAATCAGCTCCGCGAATTCCTTGAAAAAGTAGCTGGCATCGTGCGGGCCGGGGGCGGCCTCGGGATGGTATTGGACGCTGAAGACGGGCCACTCGCGGTGGCGCATGCCCTCGACGGTGCCATCGTTGAGATTGATGTGGGTCACTTCGACTTCCGGCGGCAGTGAGTCCGGATCGACGGCGAAGCCATGGTTTTGGGAGGTGATGGCGACCCGTCCGGTGCGCAGGTCCTTGACCGGTTGATTGCCGCCGCGGTGGCCGAATTTGAGTTTGAAGGTGGTGCCGCCGAAGGCATGGGCGAGGATTTGATTGCCCAGACAGATGCCGAAAATCGGCAACCTGCCGAGCAGTTGGCGGATCTCCTGATGGATGTAGCCGAGGGCGGCCGGATCGCCCGGTCCGTTGGATAGAAACACCCCGTCCGGATTTTTCGCCAGCACCTCGGCCGCGGTGCAGCGGGAATTGACCACCTCCACCGCAAAGCCGGCCTGCCTCAGGCGGCGCAGGATGTTGAATTTCAAGCCGAAATCGTAGGCAACGATGCGGTGGCGCACGGGTGGCAATTCGGCGTAGCGGGTCAATTCCCCGGTGGATGTGTTAGGCAATCTCCAGCACCGGGATTCCTCCTCCCAGTGGTAGGCTTGCGGCGTGGAAACCTCGTGCACATAGTCCATGCCCGCCATCGAGGGCGAGGCAAGGGCGGTCGCAATCGCGGCCTCGCGGTCCAGTTCGGTGCTGACGCAGGCGCGCATCGCGCCGCGCGAGCGGAGGTGTTTGGTTAGGGCGCGGGTGTCGATGCCTTCGATGCCGAGGATGTGGTGATCGGCCAGATAGGCGGCGAGTGGCTGGGTGGCGCGCCAGTTGGACGGCACCTCGCACAATTCGCCAATGACAAAGGCCCGGATGTGGGGTGAGGCGGACTCGGCATCCTCGGGGTTGATCCCGTAGTTGCCGATCTGCGGGTAGGTCATGGCGACGATTTGTCCGCGGTACGAGGGATCGGTGATGACCTCCTGATATCCGGTCATCGAGGTGTTAAAACAAATTTCTCCGGTGGTGGTTCCTGTGGCTCCAAAGGCGGTTCCTTCAAAACAACGTCCATCTTCAAGGGCTAGAATGGCATTTATCGGCACGGCGGCAGCAGGCTAGGTGCAGCTTGCCCCTGTGGCAAGAAAATGCGTGTGCTTCCCGCGCGGCACGCCGCTACCGCGGTCGTTGTCCATGCATGAAGGCGTCTTTGCGCCGGAGTCACTCGCGCTGTCGGGTGTCGATCCAAACCGTCACCGGCCCGTCGTTGATGAGGGCCACCTGCATGTCGGCACCGAAGATGCCGCGTCCGATAGGTTTGCCCAGTTGCGTTTCCAAGGCGCTGCAGAACTCTTCATACAGCGGTTCGGAGAAGTTTGGGGCCGCCGCGCGGATGAATGAGGGCCGGTTGCCTTTGTGGGTCGAGGCGTGCAGCGTGAACTGGCTCACCACCATCACGGCTCCCCCGGTTTCCATCACCGACAGGTTCATTTTCCCCGCCGCATCATGAAAAATCCGCATCCTGGCTACTTTCCCTGCCAGCCACGACACATCGCCTGCCTCGTCCACCGCTTCCACTCCCAGCAATACCACCAGTCCGGGACCCATGGCGGAAATCTCCCGGCCTCCCACACTCACCGACGCTTCAAGCACTCGTTGGATCACCGCTCGCATGGTCCGAGCCTCGAAGATTTTTTTGTGCAGTGCAAGCCTTGGAAATCAAGCCCTTGCCGAGTTGTTCGCGGTTGTTCACAGGATATCCACCAGGTGTCAAGATTGACGGCGGTCCGGGTTATCCGGCAATCTGCATTCGCATATGGCCGACGACCCGAAATATTCCCCCGCTGCTCCGCAATCGCCCTCACTCCAACAGGCGGCGTCGGCGGTGGACGATGTCACGCGGGCGCTGCCGCATGCCCTGGGGCCGGAGAAAAGCCTGTTGTCCTCAATGTTGCAGGACCCGCAGGAATACATCGGCGCGGCGATTGAGGAAAAACTCACCAAGGAGCATTTTTACCTGCCGGCGCATTCGACCCTGTTCGGGTTTCTTATCGAACTGTTTGAAAGCGGCGCCGAAGTGGAGTTGGTTTCGCTGGTGCAACGCCTGCTCGACCGTGGGTTGTTGGACCGGGTGGGCGGGCCGGCGACTCTAACGGATTTGTACACCTACGCGCCCAGCCCCGGGCATTTCAGGAACCACCTGCAGCACGTCAAGGACAAGTTCGTGCTGCGCTCGATCATCCAAAACTCCAACGAGGCGATCGCACAGGCCTACGACGCGCCCGATGAGGTGGCTGCTTTGTTAGATACGGTGGAGGCGCGGATTCTGGCCATCCGCGAGGGGGCGGAGACCGCCAAGGCGCCGACCCTCAAACAATCGGTCAACGAGGTGATCGAGCAATTCCAGGCGTTGTTGGCGGGGGAGAAGCGCTCGCAGGGGTTGTCCACGGGATTTGAGGAGTTGGACCGCATGAGCCACGGGCTCAAGCCGGGTGAAATGTTTGTCATCGCGGCGCGGCCGTCGATGGGCAAGACCTCCTTGATGATGAACATCGTGGAGCACGTGTGCTTTGATCTATCCAAGCCGGCGATGGTCTTCTCCTGCGAAATGAGCGCGTTCCAACTGGTGCAGCGCCTGATTTTTTCCAAGGCGAAGTTTGCGATGAGCCAGCTCTCGCGCGGCTACACCCCGACCAAGCTGGACTTGCAGCGGATGCAGCGGGCGGCCTTGGAAACGGGGGCGGCCAAGTTGTTCATCGATGACTCACCAGGCATCTCGATCAATGAATTACGCGCCAAGGCACGCCGCAAGAAGCGCGATGAAAACATCCAGTTCATCGCCGTCGATTATTTGCAACTGATGAAATCGCGGACCAAACAGGCGGAAAACTCGCGCGAGCGGGAAATCGCGGAAATTTCCGCCGGGATCAAGGGTTTGGCCAAGGAGTTGAACCTGCCGATCCTGATTTTGGCGCAGCTCAACCGTGGCCCGGAAAACCGCACCGGCAAATCCCTGGGCGTGCCCCGCATGTCCGACCTGCGCGAATCCGGTGCCATCGAGCAAGACGCGGACATGGTGGGATTATTGTACCGCACCGCTTACTACGCGGAAAGCGAGGAGGACAAACAAGCGGAAGCGGGCAAGGCGGAACTGGTGCTGGCCAAAAACCGCAACGGTGAAACCGGCCACATTCCACTCACCTTCATCGCCGATCTGATGCGCTTCGAGAGCGGTCCGCCCGCCCAAGAGGGCAGGGGCGGGGAGTAGACCGGACCTCACTAAACGACCTCGTTCTTGACGAAGTGGCGAGGAAGTTGAAGTCGCGGCAGATCGTGGCCATGAAAACCACTGTGACACCGGGCTGCACCGCAGTGCAATCAGGCGTGCACGGGTCTTATCCCACCGTCCTGACCGTCAACTGGCGGGCGCTGAACAGGCTGGCTTGGGCATCTTCCCGCAGCGCCCGCGCCCCGCTCGTGCGGCGGGGCCCGAAGTGGCTGCGATACTGCGCAAACACCCCGTCCACGTAGGACTTCGAGCCTAACACCAAACCGTCGGTGAAGTAGCGCACCCGGCAGCGCAGCAATGCGGCGCGACCCAATTTCCCTTGCCGTTGTTTCTCCGCGGCGGCCTCTGCGCTGCCAATTCCCGCCCGCTTCCTGGTGCTGCCGCTACTAACGTCCGACCGCTCACGGCCGTCCTCAAACAACCAGCACCGGTAGATTTCCGCAGCGCTCATCCCTTTGTCCGCGGCCGGGCTGTCCCAGGCTTTTGCGCCGCGATCCGCTTGCCCGACCACCCCGCACAAGCCGCTGCGTGCCGCCGTGCCGCCGCCCATCGCCTCGCCGT
>CAIKDP010000407.1 GCA_903826205.1 Akkermansiaceae bacterium | reverse complement strand
CTCCGCCGATTCGGTTAGAACCAACTCCCCTCCATCACCGTAGTAGCCCACGGCCGAGGCATTCACCAACACCGCGGGACGCGCCCCCGCCGGCAGCCGCCTGATCGCGGCCACCACCCTGCGGGTGACGTCCACCCGGCTTTCATGCAGCCGTTGGCACGTCTCGGGGCTCCAGCGCTGGGCGACCGACTCGCCGGCCAGATTGATCACGACGCGGTGGCCGGCGAAATCGAGCGTGTCCGGCGTTTGCCAGCGCTTGATGCCCGGGATGGCCCCTGTTCCCGAGCGGCTCACGCCAGTGACGGCGAGGCCGTTGGCGGCGAGCAAGGCGGGCAAGCCGTGCCCCACAAAGCCACTCACTCCAAGGATCGCCGCGTACTCGTCGTGGTGCATGCCTCACCTTGCGCCATGATCCTTGCCCAAGCAAGCTCCCGCCAGCCCTTTGCCACGATTCACCGGAGCCCGTTGATCTCGCGCCCATCCCCCCAAATTTTGTGAATTTGTGATGGCTAGACGGCGGCTCCCGCTGCAAACTCAATCCGCCATGGCTAACAAAAAATTCAGCGTGTTCACCAGTTTTCCGAAAATCGGCATCCGTCCCGCCATCGATGGCCGCTACGGCGGCGTGCGCGAATCACTCGAAGACCAAGTGATGGAAATGGCCCGCTCCGCCGCGACGCTCATTTCCTCCTCGCTGCGCTACCCGGACGGCTCGCCGGTGGTGTGCGTGATTGCCGACACCTGCATCGGCGGGCTGCCCGAGGCCAGCGCCTGCGCGGAAAAATTCGCCCGCGAAAACGTCGGCGTCTCGCTCACCGTCACCCCGTGCTGGTGCTATGGCTCGGAAACCATGGACATGGACCCGCTGCTGCCCAAGGCCGTGTGGGGCTTCAACGGCACGGAGCGTCCGGGTGCGGTCTATCTGGCCGCGGTGCTCGCCGGCCACACCCAGAAAGGCCTGCCCGCCTTCGGCATCTATGGCCGCGACGTCCAACCCGCAGGCGACACCAACATCCCGGAAAACGTCCGCGATAAAATCCTCAACTTCGCCCGTTGCGGCCTGGCCGTGGCCCTCATGCGCGGCAAATCCTACCTCTCGATGGGCGGCACCTCCATGGGCATCGCCGGTTCGATGATTGATTACTCACTGTGGGAAAAATACTTCGGCATGCGCGTCGAGGATATTGATCTAACCGAATTTGTCGGCCGCATGAACAAGGGCCAATTCGACCAAGAGGAGTATAAAATGGCCCTCGCCTGGGTCAAAGCCAATTGCCCGGAGGGCGATGACTACAACGGTGACTCCGGCAAACGCAGCCGCGAACAACTCGACACCGAATGGGAAGACAACGTCAAGATGGCCCTCATCGCCCGCGACCTCATGGTCGGCAATCCCAAGCTCGCCGAGGCCGGCCTCAAGGAACAAGCACGCGGCCGCAATGCCATTGCTTCCGGCTTCCAAGGCCAGCGCCAATGGACCGACCACTTCCCTAACGGCGACTTCCTCGAAGCGATCCTGTCCTCGTCCTTCGACTGGAATGGCAAGCGCGCGCCCTACATCGTGGCCACCGAAAATGACGCGCTCAACGGTGCCGGCATGCTCTTCGGCTGGCTTCTCACCAACACCGCGCAGATCTTCGCCGACCTCCGCACCTATTGGAGCGTCGATGCCATTGAAAAAGCCTCCGGCAAACGCCTCAACGACAAGCTGGTAGGCGATGGCATCCTTCATCTGATCAACTCGGGCCCGGCGGCTTTGGATGGCACCGGCGAATGCACCGATGCCCAAGGCCAGCCGATCATGAAACCCCATTGGGATATCACCGATGAGGAAGTCAAAAAATGCCTCGGGGCCACCACCTGGCATCCGTCGATTTCCGAATACTTCCCCGGCGGCGGCATGAGCACCCGCTACCGCACCCGCGGTGGCATGCCCGCCACCATGATCCGCCTCAACCTCGTCGATGGCCTCGGCCCGGCCCTGCAAATCGCCGAAGGCTACACCATCGAATTGCCCGATGACATCCACAACGCCCTCGACCAACGCACCAACCCGACCTGGCCAACCACTTGGTTTGCGCCCATCCTCAATGGAGAGGGTCCGTTCCGCAGCGCCTATGATGTGATGAACAACTGGGGTGCCAACCATTGCGTCATGACCTGCGGCCATGTCGGCAACCTCTACATCACCCTCGCCTCGATGTTGCGCATCCCGGTTTACATGCACAACGTCGCTGACGCCCGCGTCTTCCGCCCCAGCGCCTGGAATGCCTTCGGCACCGCCAACCTCGAAGCCGCCGACTTCCGCGCCTGCCAAACCTACGGCCCGCTCTACGGCAGGAAATAGGTCAGCCGATCACCCACAAAAAAGGCATGCCACCTCCCGCGGCATGCCTGTTTTGTTGGGTGATGTTTGACATCGGCAATCTTTGTAGGCGCGATCGTGAGAACGCGGGCGATTGCGGTGCAGCAGTCCAAGCACATTTCAGCGGTTGCGATGACGACAGATCCGTGCCATCATCCCGCCATGACTTCCACCTACACGGCAATCATCCAGCAGAATGACGACTGGTGGATTGGATGGATTGAGGAGGTGCCCGGCGTCAACGCCCAGGAGCGGACCAAGGATGAACTGTTGGCAAGCCTTAAGGAAGTGCTCAAGGAGGCCTTGGACTTCAACCGGCAAGATGCCAGGGCCAACGCACCAAGCGGCTACACCGAAGAGTTGGTGACCGTATGAAACAGCGGATGCTCATCAGCCATCTGATTCAACATGGCTGTGAGCTTGTGCGTGAAGGGGGCAACCACTCATGGTGGAGGCATCGCACCACCAATCGCCGTTCCGCAGTGCCCCGCCACACCGAGATTGACGACCTGTTGGTAAAGAAAATCAGCAAAGATTTGGGAATTGCAACGCCATCATAGGTGCGTGATTTATCTGTTATAATTAATCTCTTTCTGTGTACTCAGTGGCCTTCAGTGCTTCAGTGGTTTTTTTTGCCTGAAATACCAGAATGTCCGCATGGCATCCATGCCAAAAACTGATGCGCGGCCCCCGCTAATTCCGCTTGCCCGCCCCCTCTCCCCTGCTAGTTTCAAGCCACCACCCCCCAATACCAGCATGAGCATCATGAGTTTCATCAAAGGAGAATTGTTAGAAATCATCGAGTTTCTGGACGACTCGCGCGACACGCTGGCGTGGCGGTTTCCCGATGAGGACAAGCAGATCAAAAACGGCGCGCAACTCATCGTCCGCGAGAGTCAGGCCGCGCAATTTGTCTATCTGGGCCAATACGGCGATTGCTTCGGCCCCGGCAAGCACTCGCTGGTCACTGACAACATCCCCGTCCTCAGCACCCTCAAGGGCTGGAAATACGGCTTCGAGTCGCCGTTCAAGGCGGATGTTTATTTCATCACCACCCGCCTTTTCACCGGCAACAAGTGGGGCACCGCCAACCCCATCATGTTGCGCGACAAGGATTTCGGCGTCGTCCGCCTCCGCGCCTTCGGCACCTTCGATTTCAGAATCGTCAATGCCCCCGTGTTCCTCAAGGAAGTGGCCGGCACCGACCAACATTTCCGGCTCGATGAATTCGCCGATACCATGCGCTCGCGCATCGTCAGCGTGTTCAGCGACGCGCTGGCCTCATGCGGGGTCCCCGCCCTGGATGTGGCGTCGCGCTATACGGAACTGGGCGACGCCCTGTTGCCGCTCATCAACCCGCAGGTCACCACCAAGTATGGCATCGAGATCACCAGCTTCCTGCTGGAAAATGTCTCCGTGCCGCCCGAAGTGGAAGCCGCCATCGACAAGCGCTCGAGCATGGGGGTGGTGGGCGATCTAACCAACTATGTGAAATTCCAAATGGCGCAATCCATGACCCAGGGCGGCGATGGCGGGTCCGCCGCGATGCCGGCACAGATGGCCATGGGTTTCGGCCTCGCCCAGGAAATGGTCAAACAAATGCAGCAACCCGCCGCCGCTGGCAGCCCGCCGCCACTGCCGGGCGCGGCCCCGGCCGCCGCCATCCCGGAGCTGCTCAGCCCGGCGCAGGCGGCAGAATTGTTGGGCGTGACCGAGGCCGATGTGATCGCCGCCATCGATGCCGGGGACTTGAAAGGCAAGAAGATCGGCACCGCCTATCGGATTTCCCGCGCCGCGCTCGACGCGTTCCTCGCCGGATAAGACGCAAGACGTCAATACGCAAGACACAAGAAAAGAATGCCACAGCCTTGGCCCGATTCATTCTTCTTCTGTTCTTGCGTCTTGTGTCTTGTGTCTCTTCCCCAATAACCTCTAACCCATAACTTCTAACTCTTCCAATGCCCGAAGTCAGCGCGCTAAGGAAACACCCCTGCCCCGAATGCGGGGGCGATGCCGAATGGAATGCCGCCAAGCAAGCTCTCGCCTGCCCGTTTTGCGGCACGCTCGTGCCGTGGTCCGAGGGCGGAACGCCCCTTGGAACCGCCATCGTCGAGCACGACCTGGCGCAGGCTCTGGCGGAATCCACCACCGCCCAACCCGGCGCGCAAACGGAGAAAAAATCCGTGAAATGCGAGAGCTGCCAAGCCATCAGCGTCTTCGATGCCGAGCGGGTGGCGCAGCGGTGTGATTTCTGCGGGTCCCCGGCGATTATGCCTTTCGCGGACCTCCATGACACTCTCACTCCTGAGAGCCTGCTGCCGGTGGTGATTGCCTCCACCCAGGTCCGCGACCAATTGCGCACTTGGTATGCCAGCCGCTGGTTCGCCCCTGACAAACTGAAGCGAACCGCCCTAACCGACACCCTGCAGGGCGTCTATCTACCCTACTGGACCTTTGACGCGAAAGTTGATGCCACGTGGACCGCGCAATCCGGCTACCATTACTACGTCACCGAGGAAGTGCGCGATTCCGAGGGCCGGACGCAAACCCGCCAAGTCCAGAAAACCCGCTGGGAAGACAGCGCCGGCCAACTCTCCCACTTCTTCGACGACGAGTTGGTCCCCGGCACCGTCGGTGTCCATCTCAAGTTGTTGCGCAAAGTGGAACCCTTCCCCACCACCAGCGAACTCAAGCCGTATGACCCGGCCTATGTCCGCGGCTGGACTGTCGAGCGCTATCAAGTGGACCTGCAACAGGCCGCCGCCACCAGCCAGACCCAGATGGACGCCACCGTCTATCAACTCTGCGACCGCCAGGTCCCCGGTGACACCCACCGCAACCTCCAGGTGGCCAGCGACTATCAGGCACGCACCTTCAAGCACATCCTGGTCCCGATCTGGCTGGTGAGCTACAACTACGGGGCCAAGTCCTTCCAGGTCGTGGTCAATGGCCACACCGGCAAAATCGCCGGCGAGCATCCGCTGAGTTGGATCAAGATCACCCTCGCCATCATCGCCGCCATTGTCCTCATCCTGCTGCTCATGGCCCTCGCCAACCGCTGACGCATGCGGGCCGCGCCGCCTGCCGAAATTTCGCTTTATTATCACGGGCCCAGCGCACATCATGCGGCGGTCATCCCACACCAGCCAAGGCCAGGCCTGCCCAAGTTTGCCACTTCTTTACCTTTTCACTTCCTCACTTAATTACTTCCTCCCATGTTCGGCACCCAACTCATTGACGAATACGCGCGCCACATCCCGGACGAGAAGCAAGCCTCAGTCCTCAACGGGGCCTCGGCCGGCACGGAAAAACGCTATCAGGTGCTGCACAAGGACTATGCCGATCCCGATGCGTTGCGCCGCCTGGCCGGCTCGATCAAGGACCACACCTTGCACCATCTCGGGGATTACCTGACACAAGCGGAGCAGGCGCTCACCGCACGTGGCGTGCAAGTCCACTTCGCCGAGACCGATGCGGACGCCCGCCAAACCATCCTCGGCATCCTCCGCGACCACCAGGTCACCCGGCTGACCAAATCCAAATCAATGGCGGCGGAGGAGATCCACCTCAATCCATTCCTGATAGAAAACGGCGTCGAGTGTTTGGAATCCGATCTCGGCGAATTCATCATCCAACTCGACAACGACATCCCGTCACACATCGTCAAGCCCATCATTCACAAGAACCGCCGCGAGATCGCCAACACCTTCCTGCGTGAGGGCGTGGCTGCGGATTACAACGACGACCCGCAAACCATCACCCGCCGCGCCCGCGTCTTCCTGCGGAAAAAATACATGGATGCCCAGGCCTGCATCACCGGCGCCAACTTCCTCTGCGCGGACAGCGGACGCATGGTGGTCGTCACCAATGAAGGCAACTCGCGCTTCGGCATGGCCCCGGTGCCGCTGCACATCGCCCTCATCGGCATTGAAAAAATCATCCCCTGTGAACAGGACCTCGCGGTTTTCCTAAACCTGTTAGGAAGATCCGCCACCGGCCAGCAACTCACCGTTTACACCGAATTCATCAACGGCACGCGCTCGGCCAACCAGCCTGACGGGCCCGAGCACATGCATGTGGTTTTTCTCGACAACGGCCGCAGCAACGTGCTCGCCTCCAACTGCCGGGAAATTTTGCGCTGCATCCGTTGCGGTGCCTGCCAGAACGTCTGCCCGATCTATCGGCAGGCCTCGGGTCACGCCTATCGATCCCCCTACGGCGGGCCGATAGGTGCGGTGCTCTCGCCATTGCTGTTTGGAGAGCGCTTCCCCGAGTTTGCCGATCTGCCGAAAGCCTCAACCTTGTGCGGCGCCTGCAACGAGGTGTGCCCGGTCAACATCCCCATTCCCGACCTGCTGCTGCGCCTGCGCGACAAAGCCAAACGCGCGTCCATTCACTCGCCCGCCGCCATTCCGATGGCACCCTTTGCCACCCTCGCCACCATGCCCTCACTGTGGCGCGGCGCGATGACCCTCTCCAAGGCGATGAACCACCTGCCAATCCAAGTCACCCCTATCAAACCCGTCCAGAACTGGTTCGGCCAGCGCACCCTCCCCCCCTCCAAAGGCGGCGACTTCCGCAAGTGGATGAAGGCACGGCGCAGGGCGCAACAGAAGAGTTAGTAGTTATTGGTTATAGGTCCCATGAGTCCTATAAGTCACATAAGTCACATCCTTCAACCTCTCAATAACCTATAACTAACAACCTCCTACCCGCCCCCATGTCCCGCGCCGCCATTCTCAGGAAAATCGAGTCCGCCACCTCCGCCTTGCAATCCAAAGCCGCGCGCCCGGACTATGACGCCGCCATCACCCACTCCGCATCCAAACTCACGGGCACGGATCTGTTGGAGGTCTTTTCACGCAACCTGCAGGCGGTCAATGGCCGGATCATGCGCAGCGTGGCCGAGTTGGCGGATTTCCTTACTTCCAACAACCTGCGCCACGGCTATTGCGATCCGGCGCTCTATGAGCACATCGGCGCGCCGCTCGCCGCCGCCGGCCTGACGGTGGAAACCGCCTATGACCGCTCCCGTTATGATGATTACCAGTTCGGCATTACGCGGGCCAGCGGCGCCATTGCCGAGTCCGGCACACTGATTCTGGACGACGTGCACACCTCGCGCCGGCTTGCAGCGCTCTCGCCATGGGTGCACGTGGCCGTGTTAGATAAGGCCGGGATCCACCGCACGATTGCCGACGCGCTCACCGCCATGGGCGATTCGCCCAATATCATCTGGGTCACCGGCCCATCCAAGACCGCGGACGTGGAGGGCATTCTCATTGAGGGTGTGCATGGGCCCGGGGAGCAAATCGCGCTGGTGCTGTAAAGTCGCCAAGGAAACCCGGCGTGCAAAACGGCCTGCGCTCCATCATGGGAATCATCGTGGCCACCAGTGGCTGCCCGCCCTTGATATCCTGCGGCCCATGGTCTGGTTCCACCTGCCGTTTGCCCAGACCTCACAAAACGACCTCGTTCATGACGAAGTGGTGAGGAAGTTGAAGTCGCGGCAGATCGTGGCCATGAAAACCACTGTGACACTAAGTTGCACCGCAGTGCAATCAGGCGCGCACGGGTCTTATCCCACCGTCCTGACCGTCAACTGGCGGGCGCTGAACAGGCTGGCTTGGGCGTCTTCCCGCAACGCCCGAGCCCCGCTCGTTCGGCGCGGCCCGAAGTGGCTGCGATACTGTGCAAACACCCCGTCCACGTAGGATTTCGAGCCTAACACCAAGCCGTCGGTGAAGTAGCGCACCCGGCAGCGCAGCAATGCGGCGCGACCCAATTTCCCCTGCCGT
>CAIKDP010000406.1 GCA_903826205.1 Akkermansiaceae bacterium | reverse complement strand
CCCTTATGGACACTTGGCAAGCACTACTCTTGGGCGTGATCGAAGGCATTACGGAATACCTGCCGATCAGCTCGACCGGTCACCTGGTGGTGACACAACGCCTGTTGGGCATCGGCATGGAACACTCGGCGGGTGCGAAGGCGGCGGCGGATGCCTTTGCCATCTGTATCCAGGGCGGCGCCATCCTCGCGGTGCTCGGACTCTATCTGCCGCGGGTGCTGCAAATGGTGCGCGGCGTGTTGGGCAAGGACGCCGAAGGCTTGCGGCTGGCTCTGGCGATCCTCATCAGTTTTTTGCCGGCGGTGGTGCTGGGCCTCAAATTCAATGACTGGATCGAGGAAAAGCTCTTTTCCTTGTGGCCGATCATCGGGGCCTGGGTGGTCGGCGGTGTGGCCATTCTGGTGGCCGCCTGGTGGCGCCGGCGCAACCCGCCCCAAGGTGGTGCCAAACAGCTCATCGAGATGACCTGGAAAATGGCGGTCTTCATCGGCCTGATGCAATGCGTCGCGATGTGGCCGGGCACCAGCCGCAGCCTGATGACCATCGTCGGCGGCATCCTCATGGGCCTCACCGTGCAGGCGGCCGTGGAGTATTCATTTTTGTTAGGTGTATTGACGCTAACAGCCGCGACGGCGAAAAAGGCCCTGTGGAAGGTGGACGGCGTGGATGCCTATCATCATTGGTGCGGCGGGGCGCATCTGATGTGGGACACCTACGGGATGCTGCCGATTCTGGTGGGCGTGGTGGCGGCGGCCATCGCCGCGGCGATCGCGGTCAAATGGCTGGTGACCTATTTGCAGAGCCACGGGCTCTCGATCTTCGGTTGGTACCGCATCGGTTTGGGCCTGGTGGTGGGCGCCTTGGTGGTCAGCGGCCTGGTGGCGGCGTGAGGATGGAGTCAACCCCGGCGGCATTCGAGCAACACCAGCATGAGGAAGTACGGAAATAAATTGAGTTCCTCGCTTGGTGCGAGGTCGCCGGGTTTTTCAATTTGCAAGCGGCCAGCGAAGAATGCCGGCTATTTTTCGGACAGGCGGCCTGTGTTGTTAGGGAAAGCCCGCCCGTCTGTTCCTGCAAATCCTGCAAGGAGCCCGCATGGATTGCCGGATATCGGCGCGGCGGGCCGTTCATCTAACCTCATAACACCGTTAGATGCAGGACTTTAGCGAGTTCACGGAAATTGGCATGGTAATTGCACCTTGCGCAAGCTAGTGAGAGACATGCAGATGGGCGGGCGACAACTCAGGAATATTCTGGTACAGCTGCTGGCCATTCTTGCCGGTGGTGCGGGCTTGGTGTGGTGGGCCGTGGCGGATGCCGATCGCGAGGTGCGCGACGACCTGTTGCGGCAAGTGCACATGCTGGCGCGCAACATCACCATTGAGCAGGTGCGAACGTTCAGCCACACAGCGGCGGATTTGCAGAAACCCGAATACTTGCGGCTCAAGGAGGAATTTGCCGCAGTCCGTGCGGCCATCCCGCACTGCCTCTCTATTTATCTGATTGGCCGCCCGGCCGGGGGCTCCGCCGCCACGCAACCGGACGCAGCGCCGCCGAGCAGGGAGATTTGTTATTTCGTGGACGTTGGCACGGACCCCGAAGCCGGGCCGGGCCAGGCCTATGCCGCCAGCACGGAACTGAGGCACGCGTTTGAGACCGTGACGCCGGTTGTCGAAGGGCCGCTGGCCGGCAGGGGAGGTAAGTGCATCTCCGGGATGGTTCCGCTTACTAACCTGCAATCCGAGAATATCTCCGTCATGCTGGGCATGAATCTGGATGCCCGCGATTGGAATGAGAAGTTGCTGCGCGCCGCGCTGCCTCCCGCTCTGCTCACGTTGGCGCTGGCGGCGCTCCGGATGTTAGGATTGGCGCTGTCCGTCCGACGCTCCCGCAGTTCCCTCCCGCTGCCGCGTTGGATGCGGCATCACGAACTGGCTTTGGTCATCACTGCCGGCCTGCTGCTCACCGGCAACTTCTCCTGGATGTTTTACTGCCGCGATGTTAGCCACAATGTTGAGGATTTCACGCAATTGGTGGCCCTCCGCAACAGGGTGGTTACTGGCACGCTGCGCTCCGTCCACCGCATGGACCTGGACAGCCTGGCACGCCTTTACGAAAACAATGGCGAGTCCGCCCCCATGCAGTTCCAGCAGTTCAGCGCCCATTTGGCGAAAAACCCGTCGGTCAATGCCTGGGCGATGGTGCCGGCGGTGCTGGCGGCCGACAAGGCCGAGTTCGAGGCGCAGGCCCGCGCCTCAGGGGCCAAGGACTTTGCAATCTGGCAAAAGGACGCGCATGGGCGGCGGGAGCCGGCCAGCGGACGCGATGTGTATTTTCCCGTTTGGCAGGTGACTCCTATGGACGGCAACGAATCCATCCCGGGTTACGACCTCGGCTCCGACCCGCAATGCCGTGAGGCGTTGACGGCGGCGGCATGCGACGGCCTGACCACCGTCTCGGAGTCGGTCAAATTGGAGGGGAACGCCCTCGGCCGGAAGGATTTGGTGATTTTCCAGCCCGTTCGCACCGCCGAGGATGCGCCGCGCCTAAGTGGCTTCGCCGTGGCCGTCCTGTCCTTGGAATCCCTGCTCAAGAGCGTCCCGTCGGACGACGCGGCCCTCTTGGAAATCTCGCTCCTGCACAAGGACGCGCCGCCCGAAATTCTCGCCAAGCAATGGGAATCGGTCACCCGCCCAAGCACGGGAATATCTGTCCAGCGCCCCGTTTTGGCCTTTGGCAAAGCCTTCGCCGTGACGGCCATCCCCGGGCCTGGGTACCTTCGCACGAGGTCGCAGCACAACAGTTGGTGGCCCGCCATTCTGGGTTTGGTTCTCACTACTGCGGTCGCCATCGGCTTCGGTACCCAGCTCAGCCGCCGCGGCATGCTGGAGCGCTTGGTGGCCGAGCGAACCCGCGAGATCCAAGACAGCGAGACGCGCTTCCGCCTGCTTGCCGAGGCCTCCTTTGAAGGCGTGGCCATCGTGGATGGTGGCCGCCTGCTGGACGGCAACCAGCGGTTCGCCGAAATGCATGGCTATGAGTTGGCGGAAATGCTCGGCCGGTCGGTGCTTGAATTCGTGGCGCCCTTGTCGCGGCAGTTGGTCATCAAGGGAGTTCTCAAATCCCACCTGCGGAGCCACTTGGTGCTTGGCTTGCGCAAGGATGGCTCGATTTTCCCGACAGAAGCCCGCACGCACACCGGCCCGTGGCTGGGCCGCGCCGTACGCATTATCACCGTCCGCGATCAGTCCGAGACCCACGCGGCGGAAATCAGACTTCAGGCCCTGCGTGCCGACCTGGCTCATGCCCAACGCCTCGCCCTGGTCAGTGAAGTCAGCACGGGCATCATCCATCAGATCAGCCAGCCACTCAGCGCCATCGGCACCCACCTCGCCGTGTGGTCCAAACTCCAAGCCGCGGAATGGCCGCAATGTGAGGCGGTGGAAATCATCAATGAGGTGAAGGCCGATGTCGTACGCATGCGCGATATTGTGAACCATCTGGGGATCTTGGTCAACCCGTCGCGAGCCGTCATCGAATGCCACAACCTCAACACGTTGGTGGCGAATGTGCGGCCCCTATTGCAGGCGAATGCCGAGCACGCCCGGATTCGTCTTGAACTGGACTTGCACAAATCTTTGCCAGTCATTCACGCCGACGCGATACAGATCAGCCAGGTCATCCTCAACCTGACGCGCAACGCGATCGAGGCCTCGGCGGATGTTCCGCCGGAGCGGCGCGAGGTCCTCATCACCACCCGCCCGCACGCCGAGTGCAGCGTCGAATTATGCGTGCGCGACTATGGAATCGGACTCACTCCCGAAGCCATGGAGCGCATGTTCACGCCGTTCTTCACCACCAAGGCCAATGGCATGGGCGTCGGCCTGCGCCTCTGCCAGACCATTGTCCACGCCCACGACGGCCACATCGAGGGATCTAACAACACGGACGGCCCCGGCGCCACCTTCCGCATCCGGCTGCCGTTCAATCCGCGCTCCGCTTAGTAACTGCGTCCCCAGAGGGCGCGGGTGGCGGTGTCCTGGCCGGTGAGGAGGCATTGTTGGGTGCCCGCGGTCGCCAGGCCTTGCGGCAGGGAGGCCCCGGCCACGGGAATGCAGCGGATGGTGATCTTGTGTTGTTTGGAAAGTTCCTCTTCCTGTTGGCGGCTGCCGGCCCACGGGGTGTAGAGCCAGCCCGGGTTGTCCTGCGCCCAATGGGCGTGAAAGGTGGCGAGGTCGCCGCAGGTTGTAATGTTAGAATCGCGGAAGACGGTGGCGCGGGTGAGCAATGTCTGATGGACTTCATCGAGCACCTCGTGGGCGCGGCGCAGGAAGTCCTCCTGAATGACAAACGCCTTGTCTGCCACCGCTTGGTCGCGGCGCTGGACGCAGATTTTGCGGGTTTCAATGTCACGTGGTCCGATCTCGATGCGGATGGGCACTCCCTTTTTGATCCACTCCCATTTTTTGACGCCGCCGCTAAGGTCGCGGGTGTCCACATGGACGCGCAGCGGGTCGCCGCAATACATCTGATGGCGGAGGGTTGCGGCCAGCGCCTGGCAGGCGTCGAGCACCGCCTGTTTGCTGTCTTCTTTCGGGGTGATCGGGAGAATGACGATTTGTTGGGTGGCGACGCGCGGTGGCAGGATCAGGCCGTCATCGTCCGAGTGGGCCATGATGAGGGTGCCAATGAGGCGGGTGGAAACGCCCCATGAGGTGGTGTGAACGTGTTGGACCTGGCCGTCGCGGCCGGCAAAGGCGATGTTCTGGGCCTTGGAAAAATTCTGGCCGAGGTAGTGGGAGGTGCCGGCTTGGATGGCCTTGTTGTCCTGAACCATCGCCTCGACGGTTAGGGTCATGTTGGCGCCGGGGAAGCGTTCGTTTTCGGTTTTCTCGCCGGCGACGACGGGGATGGCGAGGTGATCGCGGAGGAACTCCTCATAAAGCCGGTGGATCATGCGGGTTTCGACGAGGGCCTCGTCGCGGGTTTCATGGGCGGTGTGGCCTTCCTGCCACAAAAACTCGGCGGTGCGCAAAAACAAGCGCGGCCGCATTTCCCAACGCATCACGTTGGCCCATTGGTTGATGAGCAAGGGCAGATCCCGGTACGATTCTATCCAACGGGCAAAGGCGGCGCCAATGATGGTTTCCGAGGTCGGGCGGATGACGTAGGGCTCGGCAAGCTCGCCGGTGGGGATGAGCTTGGTCTTGCCGGTGACCGGGTCCTTGACCGACTCTAACCGATGGTGCGTGACCACCGCGCATTCGGTCGCGAACCCTTCGGCGTGCTCGGCTTCCTTTTCCAGATAGGAAAGTGGGATGAGCAGGGGAAAGTAGGCGTTTTGATGGCCGGTGGCCTTGAAGCGCCGGTCTAACTGTTGTTGGATGAGTTCCCAAATCCCGTAGCCCCAGGGCTTGATGACCATACAGCCGCGGGTTTCCGAGTTTTCAGCGAGGTCGGCGGCCTTGATAACTTGCTGATACCATTCAGGAAAGTCTTGGGCACGGGTCGGGGTGATGGCGGTCTTGTCAGTGGACATGGGGGTTGCGAAGATTTTATTATTATTTCAGTGGAATCAGTGGTCCTCAGTGCTCTCAGTGGTAAAATCGTTACTCAAAAATCACGAAAACTTGGCTAACTTGACGCGCATGCCCCCGGCGCCACCGGTTGCTCACTCGCTGGCCGGCAGGCCTAACAATTCCAGCAGGCGCTGGAGGTCGTCGTTGCCGTAGTATTCGATTTCGATACGGCCCTTTTTGGGCGAATGTTGGATGGCGACGTGGGTGGCGAGGTGGGCGCGCAAGCGGTTGGTCAGCGCACGGACATGCACGTCTTCCTCGCGGTGGGCGGCGGGCCTGCGGGTGTCGCCGGGTCCGGTGTCGGCGGCGGCAAGGAGGGATTGGACGAGTTTTTCGGTGCCGCGCACGGTGAGTTGGCGGCGCAGGATTTGCTCCGAGGCGAGAAGTTGAACCTCCTGATCCTTGAGGGACAGGACCACCTTGGCATGGCCGACGGAGAGGCTTTTCTTGGCGACCAGCACTTGGATGTCCGGGTGGAGGTCGAGCAAGCGCATCGAGTTGGCCACACTGGCGCGGTTCTTGCCGACGCGGGTGGCGATTTCCTCCTGCCTGAGGAAATATTCCTTGGCGAGGCGGACATAGCCGGCGGCTTCCTCCATCGGGTTGAGGTCTTCGCGTTGGATGTTCTCAATGAGTGCCATTTCCAGCACGTCGCGGTCGGATGCCTCGCGCTCAATGACCGGGACGGTGGCGAGGCCGAGTTTGTGCGCGGCGCGCCAGCGCCGCTCGCCGGCGATGAGTTCGAAGGTGCCGTTGACGGGGCGGACGATGAGCGGTTGGATGATGCCATGCTGGCGGATGGATTCAACCAGATCATCGAGCGGTGCTTCGAAAAATTGGGTGCGGGGTTGGAGCGGGCTTGGCACCACCTGCTGGTGCGGCACATCCCGCACGCGTTTCAAATCCTCAGCGGAGACCACGCCCTCCGCTGGTGTGGCGCTGGGATGTTTTTTGATGAGTGCCGCGAGTCCTTTGCCGAGTGCCTGTGCCTGTTTTGCCATGGGGAAGTCGGAGCATTACCAAGCCCCCCGGATAAATCAACGCGTATTTTCAGCGCACTTGACGGAATCGGTCGCGCAAGGCAAGTATCGGGCGTGAAAACAAAGCAGTGGATGATTGTTCTGGCACTCGCGTCGTTGCTGTGTGGCGAGGTCATGGCGCAGAAAGCGGGGGCCGCACCCGCACCGCGGGGCGGTGCGGCGTCCATGGTGCCGCTGGTGGTGGCACCGCCGGACGTGGTGGCTGCCGCCGTGGCGGCGGTTGAGAAACTGGGTGGCGAGGTTTCGCGGGGGAATTATGCGGTGGCCATCGAGCGCATGAATCCGCTGTGGAAGGATCGCCTTGCCAAGCAGACGCCGGGTGGCATGGCGGAAATCAAAAAACAGATCGAAGGGGCCGCGCTCCGCATGACACAGGAGGGCGTGAGCATCATCTCCTCGGTTCCGTTAGGGACCCCGCGTTCCTTTGAAGTCGGTCCGGGCAAGAAGGTCGAAAAGGCCAATGGTGAAGAGGTGGAGATTTTGATATACACCAAGTGGCTGGTGTTCGTGCCCACGCTGACCAAGTACCGCTACATTCTCAAGGGGGACCCCAAGCCGATGGTGATCGAAAAGGTGGGCTATCAAGTGGCGGTCTCCGACAAAGGCAAAAACGACTGGACCTTCATCGATGGTTCCGGGTTGACCCTCAACACACTGCGTCGGCTCTACGTCACCTTGCCCAAGGATCTGGACTTGCCGCCCATTGAGGAGCGTAAGGCCTCGGAAAATCGTTAGTCCATCATCATGTCTGTTAGAAAAAAAGCCGAATCAGAAGAACAAGTCCTGCATCGCAAGCTGCTCAAATTGTGGAAACGCGGGCAAAGCCGTTATTGTGAAGTCCGGGGATCGGAGATTCACGGACGCGGGGTGTATGCCACCGGGTTCATTCCCAGGGAAACCCCGATCATTGAGTACTTTGGCGAGAAAATCGACAAGGCCGAGAGTGATCGTCGCTCCTTGTTGCAGCAGGCGAAAGCCCGGAGAACCGGCGATGCGGCCGTGTATATTTTCACCCTCTCCAAGCGCTATGACATTGATGGCAATGTCCCGTGGAACACGGCGCGCCTGATCAACCATTCGTGCAATCCGAATTGTGAGGCGTGGATCGTTGGCCGCAAGATCATCATTCACGCCCTGCACGATATCCAGGCCGGCGAGGAACTGACCTTCGACTACGGCTTTGATGTCGATTGTTACGAGGATCATCCGTGCCTGTGCGGTGCCGCCAATTGCACGGGCTACATCGTGAGCCGCCAGCAGTGGGCGGAGTTGGCGCAGCGCTTGCAACAAGCGGTACGCAAGGAGGGTTAGAAAAATCCCTCCCGTCCCTTGTCCCGGCTCAGCTGTTCATCAGGCGGAGTGCCCACGCGATGAGGGCGGCCGCCGCCGCGGTGAGAGTGAGCAACAGCAACAGGCTCTGGGTTTGGTTTTGGCGCAGGTTGCGGGTTTCCGCACGGCTGGCGATCTCCTGCTCGTGGCGTTTGAGGTGGCTGATCTCGCGCACCCTGTCGAGCGGGGGCATGGTGTTTTCGCGCTCCTGTTTCTCGTTGCGGGCTTCAGCCAATTCCTTGACCAAGCGCTGTTCCTCTTGCGCGTAGCGTTGCAGATCCAGTTCCTCTGGCAGCAGGGTGGGGGCTCTCATGGCGCGCGGGTTCTACTTGAGCAGATAGACCAGCAGGGCAACCCCACCCAGCACACACGGAAACAGATTGAAGGCAAACCCATTGCGCAGATGCTGCAGAAACTCCGAACTCTTGCCGGCTTGGCTCTTGCCGCGGCCGCGTTTGGAAACACGGCCGAAAATGGCGCCGCTCCGACCGCCGTCAAAGTGCGCGGCCGCCTGGTCGTATTCGTCCATGGCCATATCCACCACCTTGGTCGAACGCTCGAGTTTCTCTAGCAAGTTATCGCGGGTCCAGTTCTCCGGATGGATCTTATCCAGCTTGTCCAGGTGCGAGGCGAAGCAAATGCGGCATTGTTCCAGATCATCGGTTTCCTGGCGGATGTCGACCAGTTCCCGCTCTATGAGAGTCACCGCTGAGGTGAGTTTCTCCGCGGTTTCCGCCTGTTGCGAGAGAAAGGTCAGCTTGCGGGCGTTGAGTTCCTCGTGTTCGAGTTTCTTGCGCTCGATTTCCTTGCGCTGGATCTGGATGCGCTCCAGCTCGTCTTGCGTCGCTTTGAGTTTGTAATCGTAATCTTCCACAGGGGCGGACTCCGCACGGGTCGGCATCTCCATCTGGGTCGAGCGGATCTTGATGTGATGGGTATGGTCGCTGAGGGCAGGCATGGCAGGCAGGGGGTTGGCGGGACGCCTGCCGGAATACCTCAAGCCTCCTGGTTTGGCCAGCAAAATATTCAATAAATGTTGATTAAATGAAAAACATCGGCGAACGCTGCCCGGCGCAAATACTTTCCAAGGTGATCTGCTCCAGGGCGAGGCACAGATCGAGGGAGATTTTTTCCCAGACCGAGTGGATGGCAGGGCCGGATTCGCCATCCGGGGTGACCGCGTTTTGGAGCAGCGAGGGATCGATGCAGTCGACCACCTGGCGCAGGTTGATGGCCTCTGCGGGGCGGGCCAGGAGATAGCCGCCGGCGGCGCCGCGGCAACTGTCGATGAGCCCGCCACGGCGCAAATCGTTGAGGATTTGCAATAAAAAGCTTCTGGAGATGTCTTCTCGTTGCGCGAGATCGTCAAGTCGTGTAAGAGTCCTGCCGTCATGGTGCTTGGCGAGTTGGGTTAAGGCCCGGCACGCGTATTCCAATTTCTGTGAAATCTTCATGAGCGAACTTCAACATAGCGGAGGCGATCCGGCGAGCAAGAACACCACGCGACTCTGCAGGGGCGCGGGCATCGATGTGGCCGACGTCTGGCAAACCCTGCGCGCGGAGGCCCGGCGCGTCGCGGTCGAAGAACCCGCACTCGAGGCGCTGGTGGTGGATGTGATTCTTTCCCGGGATTCCCTGGCGGGAGCGCTAGGCACCCGCTTGGCGCGGCGCTTGGCCCGTGCGGATATGCCGCGGCAGGCCTTGGAGGCGTTGTTCACGGGGGTGTTTGAGAACCACCCGCTGGTGGTGCGCAGCGCGGCACGCGATTTGCTGGCGATGTACGAGCGCGATCCGGCGTGTTTCTCGCCCTTGGAACCGTTGCTCTTTTTCAAGGGTTTTCTGGCGTTGAGCACTTACCGGGTGGCCCACCAACTCTGGCAGGAAGGCCGCCGCTGGCTCGCCCTCTATCTACAGAGCCTGGCCAGTGAAGCCTTCGCGGTGGACATCCACCCCGCAGCCCGCATCGGCTGCGGTATTTTGTTAGATCATGCCACCGCCTTCGTGGTGGGGGAAACGGCCATCATTGAGGACGATGTGTCGATTCTGCATGAGGTGACCTTGGGCGGTACCGGCAAGGAAACCGGCGACCGCCATCCGATCGTGCGCTCCGGGGTGCTGCTTGGAGCCGGCGCGAAAATCCTCGGGCGGGTGGAGATTGGCACCGGCGCCAAGGTGGGTGCGGGCAGTGTGGTGCTTGCGGATGTGCCGCCGCACACGACGGTGGCTGGCGTGCCCGCCATCGTCGTCGGTGAAGTGCGTGAAGACAATCCCGCCAGTGAGATGATCCAGCAACTCGACTGCCGCGCCGGGCGCTGACCCCCAACCCCTCCACCCGATGCTGACCCCACGCTTGTTAGGTATCGCCGCCCTCGGACTGCTTTGCGGAGCATGCGGAAAAATCCGCGAGTTGGCGGGCAAGGCGAAGCGGGCCGCCGAGACCCAGGTATCAGCCTCCCTCGGGTCGGACCAGACCGCGGTGGATCCGGCCTTGCAAGCCCTTGTCGATCAAACGCCGGACGGGGCGGTTTTCCGCAAGGATTTGGCTTTTCCCGAGCAGCTTCAAGTGAAGGAGACGCGCAGCCTCAAGTTTGATGCCGCACGGGTCTTTGTGAAATCGGCCTTTGGCAATCAAGCCGCGGCTCTCTCCGGCACCCGCCATTTCACCACCCGCTACGAGCGGGCCGGCGGGCAGGTGTCGGTCACCATGGAAAGTGCCGGGTTTTCCCTGCCGGAGGTGGCCAATGCCAGGGACGACAAACCCGCGGCGAAGGGGGACAAGGCGGCCGCCAAGGCCGCGGCCGATAAAGCGGCAGCCGCCAAGGCCGCAGCCCTCGCGGCCGTGCCCCATGAATTGGCCCAAACTGAAAATCTAACGGGCGGCAAAGTCAGCTTTGTATTCAATGGCAAAGCGTGGCAGGCCAAGCACACCAGCGATTTCAAACTTGCCGCGTGGGCGGCCAACCTGGAACCGGGCATGGCGGTCAATTGCATGGATGCCGGGGTGCTGCCGCGGGCTCATTGGTTCGGGCCCGGCCGCCTCAAACCGGGTGCCACCCTGCCGCTCACAGGGCCGGCGCTGTCACTGTTGTTAGCCGGGGGCGGCACGGGCACCGCCACGCTCAAGCTCGAGTCCTTCGAGGCCTGCGGCGGCCACCCGTGCGGGGTGTTTGCGGTGACCGGCACTTACCGCGCGGCCGCGGTGCCCGGCCCGGACGGGATTCTCACCGATTGCGAGGTGTCGATCAGTTCCGGCAAAGTCTGGTTGTCGCTGGTCTATCCGCTGGTCATCCGCGAACAACTCGAAACCGTCCAAACCCTCGTCACCGGCGCCCGCAGCGGCCTCGCCACCCGCATCCAGGGCAGCGTGGCCGTGACCATCACCCGCGAGTGGAAACCCACCGCCAGCACCGCGCCCGCTCCCAAGGCGGCCCAGTGAGCCGAATTCCGCACTCCAGCAGCGCAGACAGGCACTCCAGCACGCGGCGGCGCGCATATGCAAATCACCAAACTCCCAGCACCCTCTGCCGCTGGCACCCGCTCATCGCTAGAGTTGTCAAAATGTTGCCGCGAGGCACCCGGATACGAATTGTGGGAATAAAGAACTCGTTTAACGAAGGCTATCTTCCATACTTTAACATAGCAGATGATCCCACATGGGTTTCAGTGGCTGAATTCAGCGTTCCTGATACCACTGGACCCAGGCGGTGGCCGGTTGATTACAACCACGATTTATTCAAGCGAGTGAAACGCGGTCTGGACTAGCGCTTGGGGTTCCTTGTTTGGTCGCGGTAGGGACTCGGGTTATGATCCCCGAGCACGCCGCACTCCAGATGTCAGATGGGGTCAGTCCTTGCGGATTAACATGGCGGGTTAGATTATAAGATGGTCAAATGGAGTCAGTTCACGCGGAGCAACAATACGAGTTAGATTAGATTATTTGCCTGAAGCCGGGGGATTCCGGCTGGCCGTGACTTCGGTTTTGAAAACCACCGTGTCACCAACATCATGTGCCATCCCATGGCAAATGGCTCCGGGATATTGGAATCGTACAGGTCTCGCCATCCTTTTGGTTGCCATATCAACCCGCAACGGTGCAATGTTAATCCGCGAGGACTGACCCGAATGGCGCTAACTTAACGGGCCTTTGGGATGGTAGCAAGCGGTTTTCGCCTGCGGACACCGGGGACGGTTTCAAGGATGAGCGTTT
>CAIKDP010000405.1 GCA_903826205.1 Akkermansiaceae bacterium | reverse complement strand
TCCATCAGCAGGTAAAAACCTTCGTTGCCTTTCTGTGGATAAACCATCAGGGGTTCAACCACGCCGATTTCCCGGATGGACGCGACAATGATCTGATAGCGGGCCATGTTGTCGGGGTCCTTAATGATGCGCACGGGAAGGATCTTGTCCAACGGCAGAATGATACGCGTTTTTTCAAAGCCGATTATTGGAGTGCTCATGCCACGCTCCTTTCCATTCCGATTTTGTCTGCAAGGAAAGTCGGCATGGTATCCAGTCTCTCGGCACGCAGCAGATTGGTGAAATCCTCATCATTGGCAAGTTGGCGGAATGCTGTCGTGATGAATGTGAGGTGGGCGTCGCAGATCTTGGCTTTGCGAATCAGCGTTTTCTGCCGTTGGCTTTCTTTCTTGAAGGCATTCACCAGGCCGTCCGATGTCACCCACGGTTTTTTCGGCGGAACATCCACGGGACGCAAACCTTTGCCAATCGCATTGCGTTGCGTGAGCAACCGCCGCACAACCCTGATGGCCGCTTGGTTGAGTTTTCCTCCCTCGTAGGCCCGCAGCAACTCGCGTTGAGCTTCCGGATTTTTGGTCCTGGAGATGTCGATGGCCACTCCCAATGGAATGGACCCTTTGATTGCAGCGGTCAGGAGTCGTTCCTCGCCAGCATTGCGCAGCGATAACAGGCCACTGACCATCGAGTCGACGAGATCCAGTTTCTTGCCGATGGCCGCATTGCTATACCCGGCCTGTTTGAGCCTGTCTATTTCGACAATCAGGTCGCCGGGGGAGGGATACCTGCGCGCCATGTTTTCAACCAAACTCATGATCATGAGATCCTCCTTGGATGCCTCGACCACCACTGCGGGGATTTCCTGAGAACCCAGAGCTTGAAACGCTTCAATCCGCCCCTGACCACAGACGAGATCATAGTAGGGTTGCCCGTCGGGTGAGTTTCCAGGTCGCAGGCTGACCTGAATGGGTTTCTTGAGTCCGAGGTTGCGGATGCTTTCGACGATCTTCTCAAACTTCCTGCGATCCCGGCAGCGCGGGTTGACGATTCGGATGCGATCCAGCGGGATGAATATGACTTCGTTTTTCATGGCTTTGATATGTGGATTAGAATTCCCTCCCAACCTGCGTCCGTTGGGCAAGGGTGAAAAAGTGGCTGAGGTCGTCAAACCGATAGCCGTCGAGGCAAGTGCCATTCGCTTCGGCGAGGCGGAGTTTTCCGGCGGCGACATCGATGGATGGCAGTAGATAGTAATCGCGTATGCCGTTGTTAGCCGAGGCGAGTCTGGCCGCGATGGTGATGTCGGGTCGCCCCGCCTGATCCATCATGATGACCCAGCGTGACGCGCCCGCGCCGGTGTTCCAGTGGCGACAGAGTGAAACCGACACACGAATCTCACCGTTGACGTGTAACACGTTGCGACTTCCCCCCATTTCCACCCCCGCGCCCACGCCGCGCAAGCTGTCGACCACTGAACCCATGAGCTCCGGGTGGGTGCTGCGCATCCAACGGTTGATTTCGATGAACCCGAGGTCGGCAGGCGGGGTGTAACCGATCAACGCGTACGCCGCGACGAGAGTGCCAAAGCGATGCCGGAAGGCCGCACTGGATGGCATGTCGTCCGCCCCGTCGATCATCGGCCCCGTGATTTTGCCATGACGCTCAAGGATGCCTTTGAGTGCGGCGAGCATTTCGGCATTCGTGTACCGTCGGCTGCGCGCGAGAATAATTCCTTGTGCCGTATGGAAAACAACCGGATCCACCACGCCTTGCCAGGCACCATCCGCACGAACCCACTTATCGGGAGGATTGCGCACATGGCATTCTTTGAGTTTGTAGGACGTGCGCCCATAGACGCTGTTTCCAATATATTTCTCATTGGTGAGCACCTGATGGACACTCGCCCGAGTCCATTGCCTGCCCATGTCGGTGAGCACGCCACGCGCGTTGAGGTTGGCGGCGATCTCCGCCTCGGTTTTGCCCTCGGTCACGAACGACTGATAGATCCAGTGGATGTCGGCCTGCTCGTCATCGGGACCCGGAATAAGCACGACCCGGTCGGTTTGGATGCTCTTTTGTTCACCATGTGCCAGCACCCCCTTGGATTGTCCGGCCTGATCCACCAACATCCGGCGTAAACCGTAACCCGCCGCGCCACCCTGCTTGTATCCGAGGGTGATCAGGCGGCACGCACCGCGGAAAACTTTTGATGACAGTTCGCGGCTGTATTCACCTGCCATCGCCCGTTTGACGCCAGTGACGATTTTCGACACGGGACTTCCATCGTTCTCAAACTGCTCCGCGCAATAATGGACCTGAATGCCGGCCCGGCGACATACATGCTGGTAGTATGCGCTTTCGTCCGCATCCTGGAACCTGCCCCACCGGCTCACGTCATAGACCAGAATGCAGGAGAATTCGACAGGACCGGCTTTCACGTCGGCAATCATGCGGGAAAACGACTCCCTCCCCTGGATGCTCAGCCCACTCTTTCCCTCGTCAGAATAGACTTTGACGATTTCGAGATTGCGGCGAAGGGCGTATTCACAGATTGCGTCCATTTGGTTGCTGGTCGAATACTGCTGATGCTCGGTGGACATGCGGACATAGACTGCGGCCTTCGCCCTCGGCAAATCATTCTCAGTGATCGGGTCTGGCGTCATCATGTGCTATGTGAGTTGTTGGATGATGGGTCGTGCAGGCGCTCTCAAATCACGTGCGCCACGTTCGCAGGACACGCCACGTTTGTGTGTTCTTGTCGCCCGGGGATGCATCCGCACCTGGAATCGTGGTCTATTTGAATCGTTTGCGGATGGCAGATTCAGTTTCATGGCCGGGTGCCGATATTGGCGGGTCCCGCCCG
>CAIKDP010000404.1 GCA_903826205.1 Akkermansiaceae bacterium | reverse complement strand
GGCACTAGCTCTTCTTCGTAGCTGCGGCTTCCAGCCGCAGGCGAGCGGATATTCCCCTGCGGCTGGAAGCCGCAGCTACGGCACCGCCCAGGCGAGCGGATATTCCCCTGCGGCTGGAAGCCGCAGCTACGGCACCGCCCAGGCGAGCGGATAAATCGGCGGACCGGGCCGGTCCGCCCTACCTGCGAAGCCAGACAGGACTTGGCAAGTGCAGCTCCCTGCCTATACTCCAGCCGTGACAGCTGAGCTTTCTCTAACATTCCTGGGCACCGGAACCTCGGTGGGAGTGCCGGTCATCGGCTGTGACTGTGAGGTGTGCGGCTCGGCCGATCCGCAAAACCACCGGTTGCGCTCGTCGGTGCTGCTGCGGGTGGCTGGGCTGACCTTGTTAGTGGATTCCGGGCCGGACTTGCGCCAGCAAGCGCTGCGGGAAGACCTGCGGGAACTCGACGCGGTGCTCTACACCCATGCGCATTTGGATCATGTGGCGGGCTTTGACGAGTTGCGGGCGTTTTGCTGGCGGCGCAGTGAGCCCCTGCCGATGTTTGGCACCGCCGAGTGCCTGCAAACCTTGAAGACCATGTTTGGCTGGGCGTTTGCCTCCGACAACATCCATCACGGTTATGTGAAACCGGATCCACGAGTGGTGGATGGACCGTTTCATCTTGGCACTTTGCGGGTCACGCCCCTGCCGGTGGAGCATGCGGCGGTGGCCACCATCGGCTATTTGTTCGAGCCTCCCGGCGCGCGGAGTTTGGCCTATCTGCCGGATGTGAAACGCATTCCCGCAACCACCATGGACGTGCTGCGCGGCGTGGATGTGCTGGTGCTCGACGCGCTGCGGCCCACCCCTCATCCCACCCACTTTTCGCTGGACGAAGCGCTCGCCACCGTGGCCGAGGCCGCTCCGGGAGCCACTTGGCTGACCCATCTGGGGCATGAAAACGAGCACGCGCAACTGACCCGCACCCTGCCCCCCGGCGTGCGGGTGGCGTGGGATGGCCTGAAGCTTTCTTTGGCCGACCTTGCATGATGCGATAATTCCTGACATGTTCCCGCGCATGAGGATATTCGCCCTGCTGTTGCTGAGTCTGTCCGGGATGGCACCGCTGATGGCGGCGGCACTGGGACCCAACGAGGTGGTCGTCGTCTTCAACAGCGCCGTGCCGGAATCCGCGCAACTCGCCAAACTCTATCGCGAGGCACGCAATATCCCCGCCGCCAACCTCATCGGCCTGCCAATGCCGATCACCGCAGACATCTCGCGGGCCGAATACAACGCCACCATCCAAAACCCGTTGCGCCTCGAGTTCGACAAGCGCGGGTTCTGGCACCGCGCCAGAGATGCCAACAACATCCTGCTCCCCTCATCTAACAAAATCAGGGCGCTCGTGACCCTGCGCGGCGTGCCGCTGCGGATCAAGCCGGAACCCGCGCCGGCACCCACGCCGGACACACCCAAGACCGTCCCTAACAATCCAATCACCACCTGCGATAACGCGGCGGTGGACTCTGAATTGGCGATGTTCGGGGTCGAGGGGTTGCCGCTCATGGGTGTGTTGGAGAACAAGTATTACCGGAGTGAAAAATCCATCAGCGAGGCGAACCTGCCGTTCCTGATGCTCACCGCGCGCATTGATGCGGCGAGCCTGGCCACCTGCGAGCGCATGATCCGGGATGCGGTGGAAACCGAGGCCACCGGCTTGTGGGGACGGGCGTATGTGGACATCGCCAACAAGTACCCCCTGGGCGACAAGTGGCTCGAGCAAATCGTGGTGGACAACCTGCGCGCCGGCATCCCAACCGTGGTGGACCGTTTCAACGACACCCTGCCCAAGAACTATCCGATGACGGAGGCCGCGCTCTATTACGGTTGGTATGACGGCAATGTGAGCGGCCCGTTCCTCAACCCCAAGTTCCGCTTCCGCAAGGGCGCGGTGGCCGTCCACATCCATTCGTCGAGCGCCTCACAATTGAGCAACCCGGCGCAGAACTGGAGTGCTCCTTTGTTAGATAAAGGTGCGGCGGCCACCATCGGCAACGTCTATGAACCGTATCTGGAACTGACCCACTGCCTGGACATCCTGCACCAACGCCTGCTGGCCGGTCACACCTGGGTGGAGGCGGCATGGATGGCCATCCCGGTGAGCTCTTGGCAGAGCATCGTGCTGGGTGACCCGCTGTATAGGCCATTCCTGCACTTCGACGGCAATGGCAAACGCGTGAAAGCCGACAGTGAGTTTCTGGCCTTGCACCTCGCGGCCATGCGGTGGGACGACAACCCCGAAGAGCAACGCAAACAATTGCAAAGCGCAGCCGAACGCATGAAAAGCGGCGTGCTGGCCGAAGCGGTGGGCCTGCGCCTGCTGGAAAACTCCAAACCCGCCGAGGCCGCCGTGTGGTTGGGCAAAGCCAGAGACCTCTATCCAAACCCCGAGGACAAGCTGCGCCAGGATTTCCATCTCATCGCCAGCCACCGCGCAGCACCCGCCGGCAAGACGTTGGCCATCCAGGGTTTGCGCGAGGCCAAAGCCCGCTACGGGCCACTCCCGGAAACCGCGGCGCTGTCCGCCTGGCTTGACATCCTCGACCCGCCACCGCCGCCACCCGCGGATCCCACCAAGACAGCACCGCCTAACCCCTCACCCAACAACCCGCCACCGGCCACCCCCCCGGCCAAATCAACAACCCGGCCCAAAGCTAACAAACACTGAGCACGCCCGCATCATGACCTATCTGTTCTTGCATGAATCCATCTGGCACCCGCCGCTGGCGTTTGAAGAACGCGCGGTGGCCGGCCTGCCCGCGGAACTCGAACTGCAGGCCTTGTGGTTTGCCGGGGCTTTCGGCCGGCAGTTCCGCAGCAGCGACGGCCGCAGCGTGCGCATCATCCAGTTCGGCGAGTGGAACCGTGGCGCTGGTCCGGACTTTTTCCAAGCCGCCGTGGAAATCGATGGCGTGGTCAAGACCGGTGCCCTGGAGATCGACCCCGACGCCGCGGCGTGGGAAGCCCATGGCCATGCCGCCAATCCCGCGTTCCGCGAGGTGGTGCTGCATGTCTTGTTTCAAGACGACGCGCGCACCACCTTCACCCGCACCTGCGACCACCGCGAAGTGCCGCAGGTGGTCATTTCGCAAACCCAACTTTCCGACGCCCTCAACCGCCCGCCCCGCGAAGTCGCCATCGCCCATCCGGGCCGCTGCCTGTTCCCGCTCAAACATCTATCCGCCCCGGCACTCACAAGCTTGTTAGATGAGGCGGCGCGCTTCCGGGCCACGGCCAAGGCGCTCCGCTGGTTGCGCACCGCGGATGCGCACGGGCGAGAGGCCGCCTTATTGCAGGCAACCGCGGAGACCTTGGGCTACGGCGGCAATGCGCTGGCCCTGCGACTGCTGACGCAGCGCCTGCCACTCACGGCACTGCGGACCGACCCAACGACGACCGAGGCCATCCTGTTTGGCAGCGCCGGGTTTCTCGCTCCGCACCTGCATGAACTGGCACCACCGGATACCCGCGATTACTTGTGCGGCCTCTGGCAAGCCTGGTGGAAAGTGCGGGCAGGCTTCGAGGTGACGGCGGAGCGGGCCATCCCCTGGAAACTCCACGGCCAACGCCCGGCCAATCATCCGCACCGGCGGCTTGGCGCACTGGCCGCCTTGCTCGCGGCTTGGCCGCAATACCGCCGCCTGGCTCTGGCCCGCCCCTTCAGGGTCAAGCCGGTGCTGGATTTCCTGCAAGCGCTGGAGCATCCGTTTTGGTCGCGCCGCCATACCCTCACCTCCACTCAAACGTCGCAAAAGCTCGCCTTGTTCGGCCGCACGCAGGGCTTGGAGTTGATGGCCAACCATCTGGCACCCCTCGCCATGCATGAGGAGGCCATGACCTTCAAAGACTACCACAAGCTGCGCCATTCCGCACCTAACGAAAAAGTCCGGCGCTGTGCGATCCGCCTGTTCGGGTCGCTGACGCTCGCCCAACCGTGGTTGCGGCGGGTGGCGCATCATCAGGCGCTGTTGCAGATCTATCATGATTTCTGTCTCGAGGACTTCTCCGATTGCCACGAGTGTCCGTTCCCGGAACAACTCACCCAATGGAAATGACGCCATGACCATTCTGCTCAACGGCATCCCTCACCCACTTGCCACTCCCGTCACGCTCGCCTCCTTGCTCGAATCCCTCGGCCTGGCCGGCAAACCCGTGGTGGTCGAACTCAATGAGGTCGCGGTCTTCCCGCGCGATTATGCCCACACCCCGGTGCCGGACGGTGCCCGTCTTGAGGTCGTAACTCTCGCCGCGGGCGGCTGAGACCATCAGATCGACGACCGTGCCGGATTTATTTGGCACCGCCAAGTATTTTTCCCTTGCCTCCACTCCCCCCCGCCTCTCATCCTCCGACCGCGCACCGCACGGTGCCACAAGACTATCCGGCGTAGCTCAGCGGAAGAGCGGGTGACTGTTAATCACTAGGTCGTTGGTTCGATCCCAACCGCCGGAGCCATTGTGAAGCCTTAATCCTCAATGGATTGGGGCTTTTTTTATTTTGATAGGGCTTCCCCCGTGTGCCCGCATGTCGCCCTTATTTTCCGGGAATGTTGATAGAATGGCGGCAATACGGGCACCCGCGCCATGAACCTGGCAAACAGATGGCGGGGCGGGCCACCCCGATCCTCCAGGCGGAGATTTTCTTCTAAGAGGCGTATCCTGGAAATAATTATATTTATTTCCCTTGCCATGGGGGGGCAAACAGACTAGGATATCAAAACAACCCTCTGGAAAGACCTGTCCCGGAAGATTCGGATTCGGGTCCCATACTGGTTAAAATTGCTGCGAATAGAAACCATGAAAACTCCGCCCATTCCAGCCCGACCCCTCGCCATGTGGCTCCACCTCGCCGCGCTCCCCTGCTTGCTGACTGCAGCATTGGCCGCACCGGTGCCATGCGATGATTTTCCCACGGATCTCACGCCCGCGCCCACGGGAGCTTGCGAGGTGGCCTCGCCTGTTAGATTCGGCACCACCGCCGTGGTGCTCGAGCAGTTCTCGCTGCGGCAGCCAACCCATCCCATCACACCACCAGCGGAAGGCAGTTCCCAGGAACAAGCCTGCGACTTCACGCTCCAGTGCAGGCTCTCGCTGGACAATGGCGCCACCTTTCAGCAGGTCCGGGTTCCGGCCAGCGCATCCATCAAATACACCTGTGCCTCCGGCCAGTGCGCGGTGGAAATGCTCTCGCTAGCGGCATCGCTGCCGGGCGGTGTGATGCTGCGGGAAAGCCCCACCAAAGCCTCGCTCGGACAAACCAAGCGCAGTGCGGCACCCTTGGGCGGCTATCGCATCAGCAGCTTTTTCGATATCTTCATCGAGCTGAGCATGGACAGCGGCACAACATGGACCCCGGCCGGTAGTCCCGCCCGGGCGGTGCAATGTGCGCTGGCGCATGAATTGCGCAGCCATACATACAGTCCGACCTGGACCCGTCTGGCATGTGTGGCACCCGTGCGCTTTACGCCCTCCGTGCGGGTACGCAACATGGACTTCGCCGAATCGACCGAATCGACCGATCCGATCGATCCGATCAAGCCACCGGCGCCCGGGGCCAGCGCCGATTGCCTCCTTCACACCACCTGCACTGGCGAGGTCTCGCTGGATGGCGGCACAACTTTCAGCGCCTTCAGCGGCCCGGCTGTCCTCACGGTGCGGATCACGGCGGACTCCAGCCCCGTCGCAAGCATCACCCGGCACTTTGCCACCGAGATCCGAGATCTAACCGTGAACATCGGCGGCGGTGCCGCAGGGGGGCCGTCCTTCAAACTGCGCGAGAGCCCGACCAAAGAATCGCTCGGCAAGACCAGCGTGCGCCGCTGTCCCGACGGCAGCTGCCGGATCAGCAGTTTTTTCGACATATTCCTCGAATTGAGCCTGGATAGCGGTGATCCAACCGTGCCAGCGACCTGGACCGCGGCTACGGACGAATGCGCCACCTTCGCCAGTTACTTCAATCCGCGCGAGTATCGGTTTGCCTCTGATTATCTGCCGTTTCCCGCATCGTTGGTGTCCGATGATGACTCTCCAGTGAGCTTTGGAGAAACCGGTGTGACGTTGTGGCGGATGCGCAAGCGCCCGGAGATGCTTCGCCAGGCCCCGCCAAGTACCGGTCAGGAAGTCCGCCAGATGGACGGCAGCGCCGACCTGCTGCTATCGCGCGACGGCGGTGCCTCCTTCACCAGGTATGGTGGTGTCGTCACCTTAAGTGAGTGCATGGTTTCATCCTATCAAATCGGCGGCGGCCACGATTCGCCGGTCGAATGTGTGTCGTTCAGTTGCACCGTGCCAGGCCCCACCCCGGTGATGATCCGGGAAAGCCCGACCAAACAATCTCTCGGAACCACCAGCAAGCGGCTCGCCAACGGCGCATACATGATTGGCCAAAGCACGCAGGTGTGCCTCGAAGTCAGTCTCGACAACGGCATCACTTGGACGCCGGCGGATGCGCCGCTGCGCCTGTCCCTGCTGCCTTACGTCGAACAAACCTGTGTGTGTAAAACCGATTTCATGCCACCACGCACCGGCAGTTTTGAAGCTGATCCTCCCGATGCGGGCGTGAGTTATACGCTCAGCCGTGACTACATGATGAAGGGACCTAAAAAAATGTTGAGCTTGAATAGCAGTGCGCCCCAACCACCGCCGGTACGAGCGGGCGATACCGCGGTGATCGATTTTACCTGTACGGTCAGCTATGATTTCTCAGATGACGGTGGCCTGACATGGCTGCCTTTGGAAGGTCCGAGGACCTGCACGATGTCAGTGACCAATCCGCTCCACAAGGCGGATTCCTCAGTTGCTAACAATCCACTCTATGACACGGAAATGCTTGCTCTATCCGTCACCCTGCCAAATGGCGCCATGATCCGTGAAAGCCCGACCAAAGCCTCCACCGGGAAAACCTCGGCGCGCTTTACGCTGAAGGATGACCGGGGGTTTCCGCTGGATTGTTTCTTCGACGTCTTCACCGAACTGAGCGTTGACGGCGGCCAAACCTGGGCCGCCGGTGACGACAGCGTTCATCTAACCCTGCACAACGCGCCCGACGCCGCCTTCGTCCGCTCCGACTGGATGCCGTATGCCACGCGGCTCAGAGCCTGTGATGGCGATTTTGCGGCACGTTTTTCCAGCACTGGTTTCGTGCGTGGCCTCGATTTCGACTGTGATTCAAGCGATGCTCTGTTCAGTGCCCGCGCGCCGATGCCCGCGCCCGGCAGTCCTCCGGTCATGCAGGAAATGTCCGTGCCCGCCGGCTTCGAATATTCCACCGATGGCGGCACCACGCACACAACCGTTCACGCTACCGCCTTGCTCACATTGCGCTGCGATGAATTTTCCGCGGCAAGCATCAGCCCGCCGGGCTCCAGTTGCCGGATCGAGGTGCTGCAATGCAATATCTCCGGCGCGTCCGGTGCGCCCATGCTGCGGGAAAGCCCGACCAAACAATCGCTGGGCAAAACCGTTTGTCGTCCCGCCCCCGGCGGATCCAGGGTGGAGAGCTTTTTCGATATCTTCATCGAGCTGAGCTTTGACAACGGCAACACCTGGCTGCCCGCCTGCGACTCACTGCACATGGGATCCGTGGAGACCAGCGCCCCCGTGGTGTTCGCCGACAACCTGGTCCCGCCACCCGGTGTCCTGGCCACCCGTGGCGGGGCTTTGCATCTGCACACCTCTGATGGGAAGGCCCAAGGTGGGTTGTCGGTCCCTGCTCCCAACGTCTGGCGCGTCCCGGCACCTGCCGCCGGCCAGTCCGCCACGGTTAGCGGCAGTTGCACCGCCGAGCTGAGTATCTCCAACGACGCTGGCGCCACCTTTAATCTTGTTAGGGCACCGCTATTCATGCGTTATGAAATGAAAAACGTCATGACCGACTCCGTGCAAACCCGGTTTGACACCGAGATGCTCCAGCTCGAATGCGCGGGCGGATCCATGCCCGCGACCTGGAAGTTGCGTGAATCCCCGACGCTGCCGTCCAAAGGCAAAACCACCATACGCTCCAGACCCGATGGTAGGTGTGCCACCAGCAGCTTCTTCGATGTCTTCCTCGAACTCAGCACCGACGGCGGACACTCCTGGTCACCCTTCGATCTGCCGCTGCATCTGGAACTCGGCGATGCGCCGGTGTCCGGTGACGGCTCCACCAACCAGTGGCCGCTGCTTGGAATCTTCATCCACCCGTCGCATAGTAGTTCGGACGACAATTTGCTCTTCCTGAGCGGCCAGCACATGTTGGACTTCAGTTTGACGTTTGATACCGCGACACCCGTGACGCTGTCGGCTACGCCCGGTGCCACCACCTTGAACTCCCGCACCTGCACCTGTGATCCCGGCTTTGCGGTCGCGGAGGGTTCACCGCCCGATGCCACTGCGGTCGCTGGCTGCCCATGCACCGTGCTCTTCACCTGTCGCTCCGCCTCGCCGGATGGCAGCAGATCCTTTGATACCGAGATGCTGTCATTGGATCTGACTCTGCCGGATGGCACCATGATCCGCGAAAGTCCCACCAAGCAATCCTTGGGACGGATCCATCAAACCCCCGCCGCATCCGGCACCGGATTCACCCTTTCCAGCTTCTTCGACGTCTTCCTGGATCTCAGCACCGACGGTGGTGCCACCTGGTCGCCCGCCG
>CAIKDP010000403.1 GCA_903826205.1 Akkermansiaceae bacterium | reverse complement strand
TCTGCGGAAAATGCCGGGCTCAAAGTTCCCGCGCTGAGCGCCAGTCCGGAGAGCGAGGAGTCCGTGGCAAACCGCGTCACCGTGACCGTGTAGGTCGATGTCGTGGTTCCATCCTGGGCAGTGACCAGAACCGTGATCGGATTGGCACCAAGCACCACCGGGATTGAGGCGCTGGCCAAACCAGAGACAACAGTCGTTCCATTGACCTGGACTGTGGCTGTCGCACTCGACGCCGTGGGTGTCACCGTGATTGTGGAAGTGGCGTTGGGCACATTGGCACTGTAGGCCAGGGTTCCAGTGGAAAATGTCGGGCTCAAGGTCCCCTCGCTCAGCGCAAGCCCGGAGAGTGTCGAGGCTGTTTGATAGTCGGGAAATTCAAGGATGTAAGGAGAAGTAAATGTTGTAAGCGGGCAATCATTCCAGGCCCAGCTCCAACTCGCTCTGACCTGAGCACCGTTCTCAGCTCCATTGCCATTTCCGTTATTGGGCTCATTGGTTGCCGTATTCCAATTTGATACCGAAAGCGGTTCGCCGGTGATCCATTTCCAATTCCCTTCAACCTCCGCGTCTGTAAGACCTATGAAATAGTTGGATTGTGCTCCAGCACCTGTGAGATACGTATTCAGCGCCTCAATCTTCGTCTGTGTATTCAGGACCGCCAATCTCCCTCCTCTCGCCTCTGCGTCCGCCTTGGCTTGCTGCCAGGTGTAGCTACCACTGATGATTTGAAAGCGGGGGAGTTCCACTCCATACAATCCCTTAATCTCATCACCGCTAAGAGAGCGACCATAGAGGCGAACTTCATCAATTGACCCATTGTTTTTTTGGGAATTCAAAATCAAATCAGACCTCATGCCAAGAGCTGTCGGCCTGCCACTCACTTTTGGGGCCGTGAGATACAATTGATTGTTACCTTGTGGCACAAGCTCGCGCCCATCCAAATACCCCCTGAAGACGCTTCCATCATAAACAAGGGCGATTAGGTGCCATTGTTTGGAGGAAATCACATTGGTTGACAGGGCACCTGTTAGGCCAAATCTGATATTGCGACCGCCTGGGTCAGGATTGGGATAGTTGTCCATGCTGCCGCACTGAAAATTAAGACCTTGTGATCCATATCCTAATGCGAAAGCAGTTTCTTGCTGACTAGCAACTGTCTGCGACTCGATTAGCAAGAAATAATAATTTGTATTAGGAAGGGCCGAAAAATCCGGGGACTGTACCCATCCACAAATAGTGTAACCCGTAGCTGGCAAATGAAGAGATGGATGATCCTGAATCAGAACCCCTCCGAGGTTGGCGTTTGGATTAAGAAAGGCTCCAATATTTCCGGATGTACCCACAGGGCTCGCCTGCCAGCCAAGATTTCGAGCCACACCATTCGCACCGCTTCCCGTAAGGTCATTAGCATTACCATCGAGCGCATAATACGCCACCAACCCCTTGCTGAACGAATTGAACTTCGTCGGGTCAAGCGGGTTGGTATGCTCCTTGACCTCCAGACCGTCCGGCACCCCATCCCCGTCCGTATCGGCTTTGTTGGGGTCGGTTCCGTAGATGACCACTTCATCGTAGTTGCTGAGGCCGTCGCCATCACTATCCCGCAGGTCGGGGCCGAAAGTCGCGCCAAGGGTCTTGCCGCCATCCATGAGCAACGACAGCGGATTATCCGAGCCCGTGGCGGCACCCGTCCACCCCGTGAACACATAGCCTGCCGCCGGGACCGCCGTGAGAGTGGCGGCGGTCCCACTCAAATAGCTGCCGCTCCCGGCAATACCGGTGATCGCGCCATGGCTCAAGGCACTGAGGGTAAGAGTCCAGTAGTCACGCGTGTCGACTGTGGCACTGCTTGAAACCACCGGATTCGGTATGACTGAACTGCGAGCCACGCGGAACCCGAGGAAGCTGTAGCTGATGGCCGGGTAGTCGCTGATGCGGTCCGCGACACGGCAGTAGAGAGCGAGGTTGTACCAACCGCCGCCCCGGTACACCCGGTTCGAGCCCGAAGCAACACCCCGAGGATCCGTCTGCGCCCCCGCCGCATAAGTGCCATACCAGTCCCAGCACCACTCCCAGACATTGCCCGCCATGTCGTACAACCCATAGCCATTCGCCGGGAAACTGCCGACCGGGCTTGTGGCAGGGCTGGTGCCACCAATGCTGCCGATGGAGTTGTAGCCAGCCGGTCCGTCATCATAGGTGAAGCTGCTGGGGTTGCCATAATAATTGGCCTGGCTTTGGCTGATCCTGTCTCCCCAAGGAAACCGCTTGCCAATCAAGCCGCCTCGAGCCGCCTTTTCCCACTCCGCCTCGCTCGGCAGGCGGTAGCCGGTGGCTGCCCAGTTGCAGTCCGGGGCGCTGCTGCCAGTACGATAGACGACCCCGGAAACCGTGTAACAGGGCGTCAACCCGTCCATCTCGCTGCGGGCATTGCACCACTTCACCATGTTATACCAGGTGATCGATTGCACCGGGTGGGTGGCCGCCTTACCCGCACCTACAGCCAAATCCGTGTAGCCGTGGGTTAGTCCCCACGTCCGCACCGTGCCCCAGTCGGCCCAGGTCACCTCTTTCTGCCCCATGTAGAACGCGCTCACCGTCACTGTCCGGATCGGGGCGTCACTCAGCCCATCCAAGGCATCGCCCATCTGGAAACTCCCTGCGGGGATGAGCGAAAAGTTAGGTACTATCAAATCGTCGGCCGTCACCTTGAAGCCCATCGTGGTGGTGTATTGTTTGCTCCAGTCCGCACCGGCATTCCAGGTGATCGCCTTGCCTGTGCCGGTCGCCACGCCGGCCCCGATTGCCCCGCTCACGGTGGTGGCCGGCACGCTGAAAGTCGTGCCGTTATCGCTGGAAATGGCCAGCGTGACCGAAACCGTCGGCGTATCAGCGGTGACATCGTAGGTGATGTCCACCAACTGCGTCCCGGCACGCTGGACGGCGGAGATGTTGGAGACCACCGGATCCGCCGCCTCGGCGAGGGACGGGAGCAGGACGAGCGCCGCAGTCATGGCGGCGAATTGGAAGATATTCATGATGAGCGGGGTGATGACATGCTGTGAGTAGGCAAGGGATGGTCCTTCCTGGTGGACGGGGAGATGGGAATCCCCGTCTGCGGGAGCGGACCATTGCAGTCAAGCCGAGGTCCGGGCCGCGGGCAAGGGGAAAGTGAAAAATGTGCAGGGGGGAGGGAGAAATTTTGGATTTTGGATTTTGGATTTTGGATTGGAAGAGGGCGATGCCCCAAGAGGAAAGGCGAACATCGAACATTGAACGCTGCACATCCAATGTCGAACCGAAGAGGCACGGCAGGAAACGCAAGGATTCTTCCGCCTCAGACTTTGGCTTCTCGGGCTTTACAAGCCTGCTTCAGGCAACCCGGAAGCACTGGCTGACTGCTGACTTCGGGCAAATTTGCTCAGGATTTCGGAGCTGGATGACACCAGTCCGGCCCAAGGAATCAGCGATGCCGGGGCGATTCCGAGTTTTTGCATTGCCCGCCGGCAAGTGCCCGATGCGGCGAATTTTCTCAGCAGCTAGCCTGTGTAGCGCTCACTTGCCGATGGCCGAAGCAAAATTGAGGATCCGGTGCTGCTTGAAGTAGTCAGGCGGAAAGATCGAGTTTTCGTGCTGAATGACTACCGGGCTTTCCCCGTCTTCCAAGCGTTGACGATCCGCTTTACGGGATGCCATCTTGACGGCGGCCCGCTGTTTCAGATTGATGTCCTTAGCCTGTTTCATTTGGAGAAATATGTCTGTGCTTACCGCCGCTCTGGATTCCTTGGCTTGGTCCCGACGCCCACAGAATACCGGTGTCGGCACCATGTGTCAACCGTCCGACATGGTATTTTCCAAATTCAAAACTACAGGAGTCTCCCATAATCAAGACAGGTAAAAAACTGACCCTTGCCAACCACCAAACGCCCCTCATCCCCCGGCACCCCGCACAAGGCGGAGCGCCGGGGAAATGATTTTCAGCACGGCGCTTCAGCACGGCACGGGCATTGCTGCCTCCCGCCCTGAGCTGGCATGGCAGAGGCACAGGTGTCGCTCACATGACTGGCGCAGGTCGGATTCCCAACCAGGGCGACAGCCATCAAGCAGCCTACGGATCACATCGAGCCCGAAGAACTCAATGAGGTCGTTGGCGATCTTGCTCTTGAGGTTGGCAGCGGCACTGTCCTTAAGGCCACATACCCAAGCCCTGCGCCGCAGCGGTGGCAAGGAACGCGTGTGCGACACCCTCGATCTGGAAGTTCGCTACATGCGCCGTGCCTTCGGGCCACTCTGGGGCATGCTACTCAAACGCGCGGGCCTCACGCAGATCCAATCCCGCAAGGACGTCAACCGCTTGGTGAAAAACATCCAGGCGTT
>CAIKDP010000402.1 GCA_903826205.1 Akkermansiaceae bacterium | reverse complement strand
GGTCAAGAATTTTTGTGAAGTTTTTTCACTTTTTTCCAAAATTTGCGCAAGTCGTTGGTTTGGAGCGCAATCGCGGAGCACGCCGGCCGGCCACCGCCCGCCGGCGCGGCCCTTGGGCCCGGGTGGAGCGCCCCCATGGAGGCATTTCAGAGCCGCGGCCGCGGCCGCAAGGGGCTGACGGTTGTTAGATAGGCTGCCGGTGTGGCTAAAGCGGCGGGGCGGATGACTCACTTTGCTCCATGCTTGGCCTCCCCGTACTCGTGCCAGCCGTCTCTGAATGGAGGTTCAATGCGCCGCCGCGGCCGGAGTCTCAGGCTCTGAAGCCAGTGAAAACACAAAATCAGTTAGAAGCTGTTTGCCGGCATTTCCAGAAAGGCTGTTGTCTGCGAAAGCGGTGGCCTCGAGACCTTTTTCAAGGGTGAGCCCCGGGCCTTGGTTGTGGCTGAGTTGGTTGCCAGCGACCGGGATGCGGCTGGCGGCGCGGATGACAAAACCTCCCAGAAGATTGCCGCGCGCGTTGTTTTTCCGGACCTGGCCGGACGCAGCAGCGGCAAGCACAAGCCCGAATTCACGATTATCGACCAGTTGGTTTCCTTCAAGAGTGACGGCGGATTTCGCGTTATCGGCGTGGATGCCATTGCGGCTGTTAGCTTCGCAGCGGGTGTTCACCAACATGAGCGCTGCTCCGTCCCAAGTCTCAATGCCATGCTCGAAATTGCCGTTGGCTTGAGAATCGCGTATATCAAGGACACAGCCTGTCCCCATGGCGGCGGCACCGTCCCAACCGTTATCGGCAAAACGACAACGGCTGGCACTGGCCTTGCCGCCTTCGATGACGGCCAAGCCATGGCCTGCGGCGGCGACAAATTGACAATCCAGCAGGGCGATCGCCGCGCCGCGAATAAGGCCGGCAGAGAAGCGTTCGGTATCGGAGGTCTGGGATTCGTGGCGGAACGTGATGCCACTGACCCGGGCGCCATTTGCAGCGGGTCCAAAGGTGATGGTGCAACCGGCCTCCCCAGGACATTCGATGCGGGTTTTGTCAGAACCGGCACCCTGGAGTTCGATGGCGGCGTTGATGATGAGCGGACCTTTCCAAGTGCCCTCGTTGAGGATGATGCGGTCGCGATCGTGGGCATTGAGGAGGGCTTCCCGCGGGGTGGGAAAATCTCTCGGAACCCGCAAGGTGCGCGTGTAGGCCGACATCTTTTCAAGCAATGCCGCAATTTCCGCATCTTCCGGTGCAAGGGCGCTCGCCTCGCGCAACCAGTCGAGCACTTGTGCATCGAACTGTCCCTGATCGCGTGCGGCCGCTTGCTGATACAACCGGCGGGCCGTGGCATACTCTGCCACGGCTTTCTCCTTGGCTGCGGTGGCATCGGCGACGATTGCCCGCGCGTCCAGGTCATCCGACTGGCTCGCAAGAATCGGGCCGACGGCCTCCATGGCGGCATCCCACTGGCGGCGGGTCAGCAGTTCGCGGGCTCGGGTCAGCGCGGCTCCACGGGCTGCAGCGGAGCGAGCCATCGCGATGGATTTCAACAAGTCGACACTTTCCCTTTCTGTTGGAAATTTTTCCAACACTTGACGGGCGGCGCTTGCCGCCTCATCCCAACGACCGGCTTCCAAAGCCGTACGGGCATGGCCGATCCAGTAGCCGACAAATTGCTGTTGTTCCTCCGCCATTCCAACTTCGATGCCGCGGCGGCCCTGCGCGACAATTTGTGAGCTGGGGACGAGTTGTTCGATTTCGTCGAAGGCTGCGGTGGCTTCGGGCCAGCGGCGGTTTTCGATATGGTCCGTTCCTTCACGTTCAAGCAGGGCGATGCGGGCCTGGCGTTGGAGTTGTTGTTCCTCCTGCATTTTCACATAAAACCAAGCACCGGCGGCAACACCGAACAGCACAACACCAAGCCAGACGAGAATAACTGCAGCCAAGCGGCGGCGGGGCTGGTCCGCAGCGGCGGCGGGTATGGCTTCCGGAGCTTTTGCACTCACGGCAGCCAGCGGACTCGCCGCGGCGGGCATCGGCGGCTCGGACCCTTCCAAAGATTCACGCACGGCAGCCAGCGCCTTGTCGAAGTCCATCAGTCCCTCTTGGTAGCGCGCGGCCAACTTTTCATCGGCTTCGCTGCGCACCATTTCCGCGATGCGCTCACGAACGATCCCAAATTCCTTGCCATGCAAGCGCAGATCCTCATCGGGTCCCAGCCCGAGGAGGTGGCGTGCGTCAGATAGGTTCATGCAGGGCTGAGTGTAGCAGTAATAGCGACCGGGAGAAGCAGGAATTCGTCACTCTCAGAAATATTGGATACGGCCTTAGCACAGGCCAGCCGTGCGAGTGTCAACAACATAATGACTGGCATTTTATTATTATGGTATCGTACCGTTCCCCGATCTCCCGATGCCGGGGTCACCCGACGAATCCCTGCACAATGGGCATCCGGCGGCCTATGCCGAAGGCCTTGGAGGTGACGCGCAAACCAGGTGCGGCTTGGTGGCGCTTCCACTCATTGAGATCAACACGGCGTTGAATCCAGCGAACGATGCTTTCTTCAAAGCCGCGGGTGATGATTTCGTCGGCAGAGAGCTGCTGCTCGATGTAGAGCTCGAGGATGGCATCGAGGAGATCGTACGGCGGCAAGGTATCCTGGTCCTTTTGATCGGGCCTGAGTTCAGCGCTAGGCGGTTTTTCGATGGTACTCCATGGGATAACTTCGCGTTGCCGGTTGAGCCAGCGTGCGACTTCATAGACTCGCACTTTCGGAAGGTCGGAAATGACAGCCAAGCCGCCGCACATATCACCGTAAATGGTGCAGTAACCGACGGCCAATTCACTCTTGTTACCGGTGGTGAGAAGCAGGTGGTTCGCCTTGTTGGAGAGGGCCATCAGGAATAGTCCACGGATGCGTGCCTGCATGTTTTCCTCGGTGACATCCTCGGGTTTTCCCGCAAAGACCGGCCGCATAGCCGCTTTGACTGCCTCAAAAGTCTCTCCGATCGACACCACATCGCAGCCGATGCCGAGGTTGCGCGCGAGTACCAAAGAATCTTCCACACTGCCGGCGGAGGAATACGCACTCGGCATGGTCAAACCATAAACCGAGTTCGGGCCTAGAGCCTCCGCAGCTATCGCCGCCGTGAGCGCAGAGTCAATCCCGCCGCTCAAACCAAGACAGACACTGGAAAACCCGCACTTGGCGACGTAATCGCGCAGGCCGAGGACCAAGGCTTGATAGAGCTGGGCCGCATCATTTTCCTCGAATTCATCAGTCGAATCGATGGTTATGAACGGATCCATCACGCGGCAGCTTTCGGCGAAGCCCGGAAGTTGCGAGCTGATGTGCCCGTTGGCATCGGCAACGAGCGAGTGGCCATCGAAAACAAGTTGGTCATTGCCGCCGACCGCATTGCAATAAATCACCGGCACCTTGGCATGGCGGGCCACGCCGCCGATCATCGAGCGGCGCTGCGCGGGCTTGCCGAGGTGAAAGGGCGATGCGCTGAGATTGAGCAAGAGGTCCATGCCTTGGCCTGACAATTCTTCGACCGGATCACGGTCGTAAAATGGCCGCTGCAGGTAGTCCTCAGTCCAGATATCCTCGCATATCGTCACACCGATGCGCAGGCCATTCCAAGACACAATTTCACAACGCCCCCCCGGTTCAAAATAGCGCCGCTCATCAAACACATCATAGGTGGGTAGCAGGGTTTTCCAGATCCGGTGACGGATCTCCCCGTTTTCGAGCCATGCGGCGGCGTTGCGAAAGGGTTTGCCAGGCCGAACCGGATGATGATGATCGACATAACCTACCAGCAGCGGCACCTCGCGGATTTCACCCGCGAGGTAATCGAGCGCCTGCAGGCAACGCGGGACAAATTGCGATTTAAAAACCAGATCCCGCGGCGGATAACCCACCAGCGCCAGTTCCGGGGTGATGACCAAGTCCGCACCCAGATCCATGCATTCGCGGTAACCGGCGAGAATCCGTTTCACGTTTGCGGGAAAATCCCCGACTACCGAGTTGATTTGGGCAAGGCCGATTTTCATGAACGCGCTTAGACAACACCCGTCCGGCGCCCAGGAAAAAGGAAAATTTCCGGGAATTGATGGAAATGACGGCTTGCCGTCGGCAGGGTTTCCCTTTAGCTTGCTGCCGAACTCAAAGTAGCTATGAAGATTTTCCGCATTTTGCCCTGCTTGCTTGTTATGGTCCAGGCATTCGCACAAACCCAACCCGCCCCTGCCCCCGCACCGGCCCCTGCCCCCGCACCGGCC
>CAIKDP010000401.1 GCA_903826205.1 Akkermansiaceae bacterium | reverse complement strand
TCCATCAGCGGGCTTTCCCACTGCGGCTGGCCATCTTCGTCGAAGACGACGAAATCCCAGGCCACGCCAAAATTGTGCCACGAGTAACCGGCGGGGGCGTTGGTGACTTTCCGTCCAGCGTTGGTGCGGCCCTGCGCATACAGATTATCCTGCTCATTATAGGTGCGGGTGCCAGTGATGATCTTCACGTTGATGCCCGCCTCAAGGCACTTGAGCAACCACTCGCGGGCCTTGCTTTGCGCGTAAGGCATGAGCGTGGCGATGTTGGCTGCGGACCGGGGGTCGATAACTGCGGAGCCTGATGGAGATGGTGCCGGAGTTGACGTGTCGAGTCCGAGCCTCTTGGCAACCGCCTCAGCGGTGAGGTTTCCGGGGATGCCGTCTGCGGTCACCCCAACAAATGTCTGAATCTTGGCCCACAATGCCGTGCTCATGCTCACTTGGCGGATTTTGGATTCACGGTGATTTCGATGCGGCCGTCGGGCAGCAGCCTGATCCCGCCGAATTTGCTTTCGACGGAACCACTGACGGGCGGAGGCGTGGCACAGGCGGACAGCAGCAGGGACAGCGCGGCGAGAAGAATTGCAGTTTTCATGGTTCCCCGTCCGGGGTGTCAACCGGGGCACTCGCCACCGCCTCACGTCCGATGATCTTGAGCATGGTGGCTGCGGTCGCCTGCATTGCTTCGTTATCAAAGTAATGGTTCGGTCGTGACCCGATCTGCTTCCACATCCACTGGCCCTTTTCCTTCACCCGCTGCTCACTCTCCATCTGGGCGAGATAGTCGTCGTCGATGTCGTCGGGCACCTCCCATGTCGGCCCCTGCCTGGCGTCCTGGTTGCGGCGCAGGCGTGCGAGCGTGTCCTTGATGTTGAGATTGCTCCAGTAGTGGACGTGGCACGTCTGCCGGTGCGTGAGAACGACCTTGCGACGGGGAGAATAGAACCGCAGCACCGTCTTGCCGTCGCGCCCCTTGTGCGGATAGACCGGGCGGCGGTCGCCAATGAGCGCCACCCAGCCGCGTTTGGCACACTCCCGATAGACGTCATAGGTCGCATAGCCGGCGTCGAGAAAGACAAGCGACGAATGAATGTCGAAGCGTTCCTGAATCACCTCGATGTCGGTGAACGTCAGAACCCGTTCGTTCCACACCAGGCGACTCGATCCTTCCGCCGACCACGACCGCACCACGAGAAACAAATGGTCCATCTGGCAGTCCACCGTCAGGAACCGCAGTGGTATCAAGCCATTGCGCTCAGGCAGCGGCGCGGCAAGGATGGTCCCGGTTTTCGGATTGATGGCCCCTTCCTCTTCCCACGACTCGCCGCGCTTATAGCCGGATTTCACAATCTCCAACTTGTAGTCCTCGACGTATTCACGCCACGGCAGGCCGAGACGCTTCTGATAGAATTGTTGCAGCAATGAAACGTCCCCCTTGCGTGCCGCAGCCTTGGCCCGCAGGTAGAGCTCGGCAAGCTGTCCCCAGCTCATCGCGCATAGCGCATTCCAATGGAATCCAACATTTTCCTTCGACGCCTTTGGGTTCTTGGAGACAAACTTGCCGGTTGCGTTGAGTTCACGCCGCGTTCGGTCGCCGTCGTCAAAATGGTGGTTGCATGACTCACAGCGCATTGCGGCCGTGCGCCTGACCTCATCAAAATCCCAATCGCCGAATTCATCCCTGGCTGATTTGCTCCACTCCACGCATTCCCACTTGAACGGCTGTCGGTGACCGCATTCCGGGCAGGCGAATGTCCACTCGCGCTGGTCGGTGCAGAGGAATTTGCGGTGCGTATCGTCATCCTCCTCGCCGCCCTGGCTCAT
>CAIKDP010000400.1 GCA_903826205.1 Akkermansiaceae bacterium | reverse complement strand
TTCTTGGCCACATCCCACCAGTTGCAGCCGACGAGCACGTTGCGGCTCAGGCCCCGGAAGAAGGCAAGCGTATTTTCTGCCGGCATGATTTCCTTGTCAAGACCATCATTCCAGATATAGAAGACATCCGGATAGTTTTCTATCAGCTCGGCAATTTGCTTCTCCTGGAATTCAATCTGCTCCTTCATGCTGTGCGTCGATGGATCGCATTCCGGCGGTAAGACCTTGTATTTGCCGGGATCACCAAATCCAGGGTTACGCCAGCAATAGTAAAGCCCGACCTTCAACCCGCGACTCTTGAAAGACTTGATGAACTGTGCCACAAGATCCTGCTTGTACGGACACTCAGGGTTCATGATGTCGTAAGTGGTATACTTGCTGTCCCACAGGCAGAAACCTGAGACATGCTTTACCGTCAGCACGGCATATTTCATGCCGGCAGACTTCGCCGTGTCCGCCCAGGCATCGGTATCGATCGTGCCGCCCGGATTGAAGTCGGCGGGACTATGGTAACCCGATAGCCATTCAACACCGTGGTATGTTTCCAAGTTGTAGTGGATGAACATTCCGAACTTCAACTTCAGAAAGTCCTCCTGCAGCTCCTTGATCGATTTTGCCGCGCCTAGTGCCGCCGACTGCGGAGCGGCACTTCCATCGTCCGCCGCCACAGCTATACCGCACATTAACGTGGCAGCCGCAGCAAGACCTATAAGCATCGATTTTCCATTATTCATCTTCATTGTTGTGTGGTTGGCATTGTTTGCAATTTTCATAAAATCAGGTGGATGACAGACATTTGGTGCGGGCGTGGGGTGGGCGGCGGGCAGAATGCCCGCGCCATGTGAACCGGGCATTTTGCCCGGTGCCTATCCAAATCTGAATCATTGGCGGTCCTATTCATTTCCTTCTGTGCTTTAATGCTCCATGCGCGGCGGCAGAGTGGATTGGAATTGGTAGGCACCGGAACCCACGGCATAGACAGCGGCACCGTCCTGCACGCGCAGGAACCTCACGCCCGCCATCTTCCCGGCCGACTTGCCGGACTCGGTGACTTCAGCGGCGTCTTTAGCTGGGACATATACTACTGCCGTGGTATTGATCGGAATCGTAACCTCCATCGTTAGCTTGTCCCCATCGCGTCTCCAGTTGCTGACGATCTTCCCGTGGATCGAGTCATAACCGCATTTCACCCAGGTCAGATCACCGACGACCGCCGGCTTGATGATGATCTTTTTGAATGCGGGACCGGATTCATCGGGGCGGATGCCGGCCAGCCCCTGATAGAACCAACTGCCGGGGCTGACGTAGCACGAGTGGATCTGGGACCATGATCCGTTCCACTGTTCCCAGAAGGTGGTCGCGCCCTGCGACAACATGTACCCCCACCCCGGGAAATCCTGCTGGTTGAAGATGGTATATAGCAAATCGCTGCGTCCGGCTTCCTGAAGCGATTGAATGAGGAAATAGGTGCCGAGCATGCCGGTGTCCAGATGCCCTTTGTTCTTGACCATGACGATCTCCTCAAGTTGTTTGAGAACGGGTTCACGCAAGGCGTCCGGGACCACGCCCATCAAGAGAGGCATGGCCTGGCTCAACTGCCTGTCGCTATCATAAAGTTTCTCATTCGTCTTATAGTATGCGGTATTGATGAGCGCTTTGAGTTCCTGGCTCCTGGCCCGGTGGCGTTTCGCTTCATCGGTCCGGCCAAGAACGTCCGCCGACTTGGCCAGCAGATCCGAGAGATACACGCGATAGCAGTTGACAAAAAGATCCGTTCCCGGAGGTGCAGACATGCCGATGTTGGGCGCAACCCAGTCGCATCCGCTGTCGCCACCAGTCCGCTGAATGCCGCCGCCGGGATAAAAGCTGTCAATATATTTGGCGGGATAGCGCACCATCGCCTCGTAGGCACGTTCAAGCAATCTACGATCTCCGTAGTAGTTGTAGGCCTTCCAAGGCATCACGTCGACCATGGCGCCCCAGAGGAACCAGCAACTGGGATCGTCGTTCTTCGGCGCGAATTGGGCGGACTTGCCGGTGAGCGGATCCTGCGCATCCAGCCAGTCAACGGCCCACTTGCCGTAAAAGGCCGATGCGTCCAAATTCATGATCTGCGAGTCGATGCCGTTCTGACCATCGCCATAGCCCATTCGCTCGCGGTGGGGACAATCGACCATGTAGCCGCCGAGATTCAGGCAGCGGATCGTCCACAGGTTGACCTGGTGGATGCGGTTGAACAGGGCGTTGGAGCACTCGAAAGACCCAACGGGTTCGAGGTCCGACTCAATGAACAGCGCCTCGGCATCACCAAGCGCCGGCTTGACCGGCAACCCTTGCACGATGACGTAGCGGAATCCTTCGTAGTTGAATTTGTTGCAGAATTCTTCGCCGGGCTTTCCGGCCGAGATGAATTCAGTTCGCTGGTTGTTGGTCTGATAGTAGGCCGGCCCTTTGGCTGTTTCGATTTTTTTCGGATCGAGAGCCGGCTTGACCTTGCCTGTCGGCGTGTCATCGCCATCGACGGACTGGAAGCGCTTGTCGGCATAGTGCATGGTCACCGTCTTGCCAGCCTCCATTTGTGGCAGGCGCAGGTGGAACCAACCGGTCAGATTGGTGCCGAAATCAAATTCAACCGTATGGTCATCCAGTGCGACACAGGCCACCGCGGGAATGACCTTAGTGACACGGCTCGGGGGGCAGGATTGTGCGGTCGCAATGCCGGTTGGCCCGGTGTACTCATCCACGGGCCGCCATCCGAGGCTTCGTCCAGGCGCTGCGGGGGCGCTGGTGCATCCGACTTCATTCCAACCTGCGATCGCAAGACGGGCATCGATCTTCTCGTAACCCGTCCCGTTCCATCCCCACCCAGTTTCGGTATGGGTGCTGGACGAGAAGGTCCAAGAGCTGTCCGTCCCCACGACCACCCTCTGCCCGCCCACCGTCATGTCGAGCTGCACCCTGGCGAGCGGGGCGATCTCCTTGGGAAAGAGCAAACCCAAGCCCAGCCATACGCCCACACAGTTGGTGCCGGGCCGCAGGAGCTTGCTGATGTCATACGTGGTGTAGAGCGAGCGCTTGTCATAAACGGCCACGGCGGGGGCAAGCACATCGTCGCTCACCTTTTTGCCGTTCACATACAATTCATAGTAACCCTTCACATTCACAAAGGCCAGCGCGCGCTCCGGCACGGCTGTCAGAGTGAACTCCTTGCGCAACCACGGCGACGTATCGCCGCCCGCCTTGACCCACTTGGCCTGCCAATCATCAGGCTTCAACAGGCCCATCGACCAGCCGGCCGGCTGGCTCCAGGCCGTCGGCTGACCGGGGGAAGAGTTGTCGGTTGTCGGTTGTCCGTTGGCCGTCGTGTCGTTCTTAAGCCACACCCGCACTTTCCAATGGCAAATCATCCGCGACTCCAACGGCTTTCCGGCATACTCCACCTGGATGCTCTGGTCGGACACCACCTTGCCGCTGTCCCACAGGTCGCCCTGGTCTTTGGCGAGCAACTCCGGCGTCGAAGCCACCATCACCTGATAGGCGGCTTGCTGTATTCCCCTTTCAGGTTTCAGGTTTCCAGTTTCAAGTTTCCAGGAAAGCCGCGGCTTGGCCGCGTCGATGCCCAGCGGGTTGTCACGGTATTCGCAGCGCAGGCGAGTGAGGTCCATGGCTGAGAGGCTCGCGATGCCGGGCAGCATTGCCACGGCGATAAGGAGGCAGGCCGCAAAGCGGCGGATGGATGAGTGAAGTTTCATGAGGATTGCTGATGGCTGTATTCGCGCTGAATGGTCTTACAAATGTTCCAATCTTGTGTGTATTCAGAAGATGAATAATCGGATGTTAGATAACTATCAGGGGGCAGTCTTCAAGCCTTCCCATTTTACCACCCAGGAACCGTCGTCGGGGAAGCCGGGTGTGTGGCGCTGCGGCGCGCCATCCCAACCGGCGGCCATCATGGCCACGGCATAGAGCAAGCCGCCATTGCCGGGCAGGTAGGGGCATGGTCCGCCGGTATTGATGCCTTGGACGTCGTAAGCGTTGCGGGGGGATTTTTCAAGCAGGGCATCCACGGCGATTTGCGGCTGGCCGGTGCGTGCGGCGGCCATCGCCATCCACGGGAAATCCCACCCCCAACAGCGGTCCCATTGCCACGTTGCCCAGACCTTGGCAACCGTGCGCGTGGCGATTGCCGCATCCACGCCCCGGGTCGGCGGCAGCATGCCAAAAACACCGATTGGATCGGGATGTTCAAAGTTACGTTTGGTATAGGTGTCGGCCCACTCGGTGGAATGCACAAAGAGACCATCGGCCACCGGCAGGGGAGTTAGATTGTTGCGCACCTCGTCCCAATGTGGCTCGCGCGCCATGCCCATGCGCTCCCGCCATTGCTGCGCCTTGTCCAGCGCCCAGCGCCAGTAAGCGAGGTCAAACACGTCATTTTTCGTCACGCCCTGCTCGCTCGGCGGCATGGCGGGTTCC
>CAIKDP010000399.1 GCA_903826205.1 Akkermansiaceae bacterium | reverse complement strand
GGGGAGACGATCCGCAAAATTGTGAACGAGGTCAAAGGCGGCACGACCGCGCCCGCTACAAGCGAGGGCGGCGCTTTTGAAGGAAGGGAATTTTTTTCCGTTAGAATTTAAAAAATGAAGTAGTGCTGGTTGACCGGGCGGCGCTTTCGCGCCGCCTGTTTGAAATGAAGGTTTCGAACCAACCAGCACCATGAAAAAAACTACTGATCAGCAATGGCCGGCGCAAGCCGGGAACGAAGAGAACCGCGATATATTCCAACGAGCCGTGCGAGACATGGTGAGGGAAGGATTGTTGCAACTACTTACAGATGAGGTAAATCTGCTCTGCGGGGCAAGTTATCGCCCGCAGGAAGGCGGCCTTTATCGGAGGGCAGGCACGGAGCCGGTGAGGATCCGCACCTCGGAAGGCACGGAGTTCATCGACAAGCGCCGTGTGCGCAAAATGGGGCAGGACGGCCGGGAACAGGAGGTGCTGCTGGATTCCTACGCGGAAATCAAGCGGCGCAAAGGGATGTTTGAGGAGGTGATGGAATCCATCTGCCACGGGGCCTCGGGCAGCGGGGTGGGCAAGATGCTCGGCGTGAGTGCGAGCCAGGTCTGTGAGGGCTGGAAGGCCCGCAGCAGGGAGTTGCTGGCCGAGTTCCGGGGGCGGGATCTCTCCAAGCTCGACGTGCTGGCCATGATGGTGGACGGGGTGTTCCTGGGCAAGGAACGATGCGTGGTAGTGGCTCTGGCCATTGACGCGGAGGGCCACAAGCATCTGTTGGATTTCGAGGAGGGCAGCAGTGAAAGCGCGGAGGTGGTGATGGCGTTGTTCGCCAAATTGAAGGCGCGCGGATTGGATGCCGGCGTAGTCCGCAGGCTGATGGTGACGCGTGATGGCAGCGATGCAATCGCCAAGGCGGTGAGGCATTTTTGGCCGGATGCGGTGCAGCAAGAATGCCTGGTGCACGTGGAACGTGGGCTGTGCGCGAAGCTTTCCTACAAGCACCAAGCAGAGGCGGTCATAAAGATGAACAGGCTGCGCGCGGTCGAGGGAGCGGAGGCGGGCGAAGAGGCTTTTGAGGAGCTGTTGAAATTTGTCAGGGGCAAGAATCTCGCCGCAGCGGAGAGCCTGGATGCCCGCAAGGATGGGATCCTGGCGTTTCACCGTTTGAATGTGCCAGCGACGTTGAACGTGACGTTTTTGAGCACGAACAATATCGAGAACGTGATGCGCAATGCCCGGCAGGTGGTGGGCAGGGTCTCCAAATGGAATGACAAAACCGACCAGGTGGCGAGGTGGATGGGAGTGGCGTTACTGAGGGCGCAGGAGGGCTTCCGGCGGGTTCGGGGGCACAAGGAGCTGGGAGCGCTGGCAACCGCGCTGGAACGTGCAGGTTCCGCCGATTTGTCGCTGCACTCCGCAGTGGCAGAAATGGAAAAAGTCGCATGAAAACGGCAGCCACCCACCCCCTGCCGCCGACCGATTTTTTTGCTCTTCCGCTTCAGGCCCGCGCGGGCCTCTGCGCTACGCTCCGAGGCCAGCCGGGCCTTGCGCTCCAGAGCAAAAAAATCGGAGCTCGCCAACACGCCCCGCAGAGGTACAAAAGAAAAAACTTGCCAGCCAGCCAGAAATCCCAGACCAATGCCACGTCAGCCAGCCCTGCAGAGTTTTAACAATTTAACGGAATAAAAAATTCCCCCTCGTAGGAAGGGAATTTTGCTAAAAAACAGCCCAACCCACAATGCCATCTAAAACCATCAAAATATGTATCATCGGAGCGGGTCAATTTTCGCAATGCTTCGTGCCGATATTCCGCGCGCATCCGGGAGTCTCCGAGGTTTCGCTCTGCGAGATTGTCCCGGATCGCCTGCGCGAATCGGCCGATCATCTCGGCGTTTCCCGCCGGTTTTCCACCTACGAAGAGGTGCTGAAGAGTGACGTGGATGCCGT
>CAIKDP010000398.1 GCA_903826205.1 Akkermansiaceae bacterium | reverse complement strand
TGTTGGAAGGGGATGATGTAGGAGGCAATTTCATCGAGCAGCGGATTGATTTGGTCCGGCTGGAAAAGCAGGGTACGGCATTCGCGGATCGTGTTGTAATAGTCCGGCCTCAAGACGGCATTGGCACTGCCACCGAAAAGCGCGTTGTAAACATTGTCCTCGCCGCCATTCCACGAGGGGCCCCATGAGGCGTCGTGATCGTAGGGCAGGATCCACAACTTGCCGCGATATCCGTTCTCTGCGGTGTACACCGGCTCGAAATAGTAGGCCATGTTCTTATCGCAATTGGGCCAATAATCGTAGTGCCGCACCGCCTGGCAAATCGCGTGATAGCGATCCCATTTATCGAGGTTGACATTGGCGGTGAGCGCGGCGGGCTGCATGGAGCTGTTGATATTGGCGACCCAGGCGTGGTCGGCGCCGTTTTTGGCGCCAAGCGGTGCCTGATAACGCTGCTGGTCGAGTGAGACATCGGTTTCGTTGAGCAACTTGTAGAGGTTGCCCTTTTGCATGTTGTGGGCACTCAGGAAGCGTGAATCGTAGTCTTCCTGAACCATGATCAAGCCTTGGAAATCGCCATGATAGTTATCCGCCTGCTCGGCGGCGGTGGTCACATTGCGCCAGTGGGCGAAATGAGCGGAGAGCGCGGGCACCCCGAAGGCATTCCACATCCGGAGGTTCATCCACTCATTGAGCGCATAAGTCATGGTTCCCGAATTCTCGACACCTTTGCACGTGGTGACGGTCTGCCATTTTTCTGGATAGAGATTGCCGTATTGGTCGCGCACGGCGATATAGGACCCGCGGTTGAACTTGAACCTCATGGACCGCTTGCCACTCCCCTGATAGCGCCCGTTGGCACCGCGCGTCCGGTAGGAAATATTGTCATAGACAACCCCGTCGTACACAAAGGTTCCATTCCAGTTGTAATAAAACCGTGAAGCATTCCAGGCCAGTTGCTTGTTGCCGTCGTAGGCGACGCAATCCGCCCAGTCGCCGGCCTTGGTGATGAGTTGATAGACCGGCAACGTCTGCAGGGTGGCGGCAGTGGTGGTGCCGTAGGCGGGAACACCGTTGTAGATATAGCAGGCGAAATTGGCGGCCGGGTCATCGGCATAAGGGACGCGCACGCTCGCACCCAGGGAATCGGTGACCGTGATGCGATAACGCAAAAGCGTGCGATGGCTCTGCGCCGGCAGCACCACGGTGTAGATGCTGTCACCGTATTCCGCGTCACCGTTTGCACCGGTGGGTCCGTCGTCGTGCATCGGCACCGTTGTCCAGTTGGCTGCCAGCTCGTAGGCCGGATTGAGGGCGCGCGCCTCCTGTGCGATGTTTTGGCCGCCGGGCACATTCGATAGATAACGCGGGATGTAATTGCCGGGCGTCACCACCTGATAGCTGAGGGTGACCGAGGCGACCCCCTGCAAGTCGGTCACTTTGGCGGTGATGACAATCGGATCCTGGGAGGTTGGTTGTTGGGGCAGATGTTGGACTTGGCGGATGGCGGGCGGGGCATTGGCGGCAAATTGCAAATTGACCGCGCCCGGGGACACGGTATCGCTGGTGGCGGAATCGGCAGGGATGGTGGAGGAGCGCCAAGAACCGCCGAGCGAGCCATCAAGGAGCGGGTTGATGCGTTCCAGCGAGGCCCCATCGCCGCCGGCGGCAACCGGCCAGGGGAAGCCCACCTTGTAGTCCACTTCGTCAATGACCTTGTCCGTTGCATCGCGCAGGCGCACGTTTTCCCCATCGGAACTGAGCGAACCGTCCCACGGCCCCAAGGCGGTTTTGCCGTATTTGGCCAGGATGATGGCCGGCGCGGCGGCGACGATGAGAAATCCGTTAGAAGCGATGGTGGTGCCGGCGGGGAAGACATAGTCGATGCCGCCGGAGAGGCGCCAGTTGCTCATATCCAAGGGGGAGGCACCGGCATTGAAGATTTCGATGAACTCATTGAACAGCGTGTTGTCGACGCCATTGAAGTGGATTTCGTTGATCACGATGCTGCTCGGAATCTGCTCATTGGTGGTGAAGGTGGTGGTTTCCGCCGACCATGCGGTGCCGGCGGCATTGACGGCACGCCAACGGAAGAAATAGGTGGTGGTCGTGGTGAGACCGGACAGGAAGCGGGTGAAGTCGCCAGTCTGGTTGCCCAGATTGATGGAAGAAGTCCATGCATTGGGGTTGGTGCCGCCATCGGTGGTGCCGTAGAAAAGGGTAACGACTGGAGGGTCATTGCCCACTTGGGTCACCCTGCCACGCAGGACGGCAGTGGTGCCGGTGATTCCATCAGTGCTGCGGTTTTCCACGGCCGGCGCGCTCACCGGCAGGGTCGAAAAGCCAAACGTGTCCTGGGCCCAGACACCACCGCCGGAATTCTGCGCAAAGGCGCGGAAATAATAACTGGTCGCCGGCAACAGGCCGGTGAGGCCGGCACTCAGCAGGCCACTGGCGGTGCCGAAGTTCAGTGACTTTGCCCAAGCCCCTGGCGTCGTGCCGCCATTGGCAGTGCCATAGTAGAGGGTGACTGTCGGGGTTTCCCCGCCGATGTCAGTGACATTCGCGCCCACAGTGGCGGTGGTGCCAACCACTGCTGTGGCCGATGTGGTGAGCACCGTGGGAGGAATCGCCGTGGTTCGAAACACCACGGCCGGCACCACCCATGAGTCGCCAGCGGAATTGGTGGAGCGGGCAGTGAAGCAATAGGTGGTGAGCGGGCTGAGGCCGGAGATATCCGCGGAGAACTGGCCGTTATAGGTGCCCGTCAAAGTGGTGCTGTAGAGCCAACGCTCGGGGGTGGTAACCCCATCGCTGGGCCCGTAGAAAAGCGTGATGCTCGGGGCATCGTTGCCGATGGTGGTGACTTTGCCACCGAGGGTGGCGGTGTGGGCGGTGACGGAAGTGGCTAGCAGATTGCCAAGCGTGGCTGAGCCGACGAAGGGGATGGCCGTGAGGTTGATGAACTTGTCGGTGCCGGCGACCGGAGTGCCAGTGAAGTTGCGACCGGGATTGGCCACGGCGTAATCGATCCTCCAGTTGTTGAGACCGGCGGTGAATTCCAACCCATTGGTGAGCTGCTTGCCAGCAAGGGTGAAGAACCCTCCATTCCAAGTGCCGGTGTAGTGAATCAGGGAAAACGTAGTCCCCACCGGGAATGCCTTTTTGCTTGTCGCGATGTCCGCCAGAGTCAAGGACACCGTGCCGGCGAGCGTCACATTGCCAGCCACTCCGAAATTGAGAACCTTCAGGAGGGCGGCCGACCCGCCCATACTCACGCTGGAATCCACTTCGAAGCGCAAGTTAGAGCCATTGGACAGAGTCACGGGACCACAAGTCAGGGCGTTGACGGCCGTACCCGGCGAAAGCACACCTGAGACATTCACCGCGCCGCTGATGCTGCCGGTCCCACCCAAGGTGGCACCGGCGGCGACGCTAACAGCGGCGGTACCGGTGCCGCTGCCACTGGTGTTGCTGACCAGCAGTGTGCCGGCACTGACAGTCGTGACCCCGGTGTAGGTATTGGCCGCAGAAAGGACCATCGCGCCGGGACCCGCCTTGGTGATGCCGTAGCCACCTTGCAACTTGCCACTCACCAGCAGATCCGTGGCGGCGGCACCATTGGCCACCGTTAACAACTGTGTGCTGTCAAGCTGCAAGCCTCCCGAAATAACCGACGAGTCCGGGCTTTCCTCAATATTGATGATGGTGCTGCCGTTACCGCTCCATAATTGGTAATTGCCATTACCGGAATGCGCCAAGGTACCGCCACGCAGGTTGAGAGTCAGTCCACCCAGGGTCGTGTTGCCGCTGCTGGTCCGCTCCAAGGTGCCGCCATAAAGGTTGATGACCGAGAGCCGGGTATCCGCCGCGCCGGCGTAGCCCAAGGTGCTGCCAAATGTCACCTTGGCCCCGGTGTTGATGGTCAGATTGCCGCGGATCACGCTGTTCGTTGCATCGCCCAGGGCCAGGACACCTCCGTTGACTATGGTGCCACCCGTGTAGGTATTGGCCCTGCCGCCAATATTGAGTGTGCCACCGCCTTTCTTGACCAAGCCCACGGCGTTGCCATTGGCGGGGTTGGCAATGACCGGACTGTAATCAACATTACCACCGGCATTGGTGGTATCGATACCGATGAATGACCCGCTCTTGAGGCCGGTACTGGCACCACTGCCGCCCAAGTGCACGCTGTCCAGGAGAGTCGCAAGATCGCTGGTGCTGAACTCATTGGCACCCCCCACGTTCAGCATGAGGGTGGCGGCACCGTTGACTGTGATGTTAGACGGGGTCCACTCGCTCGACAAGCCGTTGTAAAGGGCGGTCTTTTTCGAGAACTGCAAGGTGCCTCCACCCACGGTGGTAACACCGACATAAGAATTGGTCCCGGAAAGGATCAGGATGCCCAAGCCCGCCTTGGACAAGCCACCGCGGTTGCTCGCGTCGAGACTGCCGGCGAAGGTCACAGCCAAATTGTTAGTGTCGAGTGCAATGGCGCTGGTGCTGTTGGTGATGCGAGTGGCCCAGTCCTGGCCGGCACTGGCGGCAGTGAACTGCAACGTGCCGCCGCCAAAGCTGATACCGCCGCTGCCAAGGGCATTGGTGTTATTGGCTTGGAGGGTGCCGCCGTTGACACAGGTCACGCCGCTATAGGTGTTAGCGTTGCTGATGGTGAGCGTGCCGGTACCGGTCTTGGTCAGACTCGCCCCACCTGTAATCCCAAAGGCCCCACCCAGACTGAAATTCTTGAGGTTGTTGTTGAAGGTGGCGGAATGCGGCGTGACATCCGCCACGTCGATCATGACGGAGGTTGAATCCGCCGCGTCATCAAAGACCACGGCATCATTGGCCCCGTAGGCGGTGGCGCTCGCATTGCTCGCCAGCTTCCATGTCGCGCCGGCGTTGGCGGCCCAAGTGCCGCCACTCCACACCGGGTGGTCGGCGGTGTAATCGACATCCACCAAGCCGCTTCGATTGACCAGGGTG
>CAIKDP010000397.1 GCA_903826205.1 Akkermansiaceae bacterium | reverse complement strand
GATTCCGACAACGGCCAGGAAAACCACATCCCGCTGGTGAACCGGTTCTGCGGCTGGTGGCGGCGACTCCAAACCTCCCGCTTTCTCGCCACCGCCACCAGGGAGCAACGGGCGGCCATGAAACGCGACCTCGAACCGATCATCAACATCTACAACCAGCTCTGAATCAAAGCCATGAACCAGCAACCAGCCGAATGCCAGGCCGCCATTGACGCGGTGAAAGAACTCCTCGACACCCATTTCAAGGAAGCCGAGGAAAGCGCCGACGATGGCAAGTTCTCACTCGGATTCCGCGTGACCTTTGACCGGTCCCACGCGCCCACCAAACTCAAGGTGACGTGCCGCGTGTCCAAGATCACCACGGACGAAATCGAAACCTCGGTCGATGATCCCGACCAAGCGAAACTGCCCCTGTGATGCCGACCCGCCCGCGCATGGTGTTCCGTGGGGCCAAGCCGCCAAGCAGGCTGGAGAACCGCTTTGAAACACTGTGGCGGGCGCTGGGTGGTCCGGAGTTGGAGCGGGAGTTCCGCTTCCACCCGACCCGGCGCTGGCGAGCCGATTTCGCCCACCAGCCGAGCCGCACCCTGATCGAGATAGAGGGCGGCATCTACGTAAACGGCCGCCACAATCGCGGGGCCGGGTTTGCCGCCGACCTGGAGAAATACCTCGAAGCCGCGCTGGCCGGATGGCGGGTGGTCAGGCTGGGGCCTAACGAACTGACGGCGGAGAGTGTTGGGCGGCTGGTCGCCCTGGTGGGTGGTGGCAGTGAAGTTGGCCGGGCGTGATCTGGGCTACGTTAAATGTCCGCCGATGATCGGCGGATGGGTGTGGTTGGATTGGCGGTTGTGGGGTTTAACGGTCATTCGGCGCGACGGCTTGTTCGGCTTGTGGATTCGTGTCAGAAACAAAGCCGAAAGTTAGTGTCACCTATGGCCTTTTCAGGTGCCGTTATCGCATAGGTTTTCTTAAAACTGAAGGCTCTGAATGGATCTCCAGAAGCAAGAGCGCCATCAAAATGCGAGCTCAGGGCTTTGCCTTGATGCTCTTGAGGCAAAACAATTTCCCAAACGAACCCGGTAACCGCAAGATTCTTCTGCTCTGTTTTCTTGAGCATTTCAAAATCCTTTTCATAGCACATCCCAGTCGTTGTCCTATAGGCCTTTAGGATACAAACCATTTTGGTAGATGGTTCGCCAAAAGAATTGCCCCATAGCATTCTCCCCTCAATCTTATCATTAGATTGGCATCCCAGCGTAGCAAGCAACGCACAAGTGGTCATTGTCTTCATTTTATGCATATCATTGCCGAACGTTCAAATCCACCGATGACCGGCGGTTGAGCCGTGTTTGGATTGGCGGTGGTGGGGCTTGTCGGTCATTCGGTGCGATGCCTTGTTAGCCTGGTTAGTCGATGTCGGTTAACACCTGATTGAGAAGCACCCTAAGAATCTCCTTGGCTCCGCCCACCTTCTGAAGCGCCATGGGTGGGTACACTAGATCGCCTCGCTGATCTGGCAACTTTTCGTAGATCTGAGCGAAAAAGCCGCGGTAGCGCGGCAGCTTGAGCTTATCGAATTGTTCAGTCATCGCGCAATATTCATTCTTTGTCTTGGCACCCAAGCTGATACGATACGCCATCTTCTGACGCTCTTGGCGTTTCTGCGCGTATTCCTCCGCTGGCATACTGAGGAGTCTTTGGGATAGACTACAGACTTATCTTGCGCTAGAATCTCGCGCATGGCTAAAATTGACGGACGAGCTCTTGATCATACGACGACTGAACACCTTAGGGAGCAAGCCGTTAGG
>CAIKDP010000396.1 GCA_903826205.1 Akkermansiaceae bacterium | reverse complement strand
TGCCGCTCCATGGGGGCCACCACAAAAAAATGCCGCAACCTTGGGGGTTGCGGCATTTTTGATAGAGCGGGAAGTTCCGGCGCCTTAGCGTTTGGAGAACTGGAAGCGCTTGCGGGCACCGGGTTGGCCGGACTTTTTGCGTTCCTTCATGCGCGGGTCGCGGGTGAGGAAACCGAGCGGCTTGATGACCTTGCGGTTTTCCGGGTCCACCTGGGTGAGCGAGCGGCTGATGGCATGACGGATGGCGATGGCCTGGGCGTGGATGCCGCCACCCTTGACGACGACCCTGAGGTCGAACTTGTTGACCAGGGTGAGTTGCTGGAAGGGGGCCAGGATGCTGTTTTGGAGTTCGGCGGTGGGGAGGTATTCCTCGAAGTGGCGGCCATTGATGGTGATTTGGCCGGTGCCTTCAGTCATCCAGACGCGGGCAACTGCGGTTTTACGGCGACCAGTGGCGCTATGGGTGGGGGTGGCGGTCATGGGGAAAGCGGGTGGGGGTTAGCGGACTTCGTGGTGTGTGGGTTGTTGGGCATCGTGCGGGTGGCTGTCACCGGCATACACCTTGAGTTTGCCATATTGGGCGCGGCCCAGACGGTTTTTTGGAATCATCCCCCAGACGGCACGCTCCACCATCAGCACCGGACGGCGCTCCCGCACCTGGCGCGGCGTTTCCACATGTTTGCCGCCGACATAGCCGGAGAACCGCGTGTAGATCTTGGATTGCTCCTTGTTGCCACTCAGGACAACCTTGTCGGCATTGATCACCACGACGAAATCGCCCGTGTCAACATGAGTGGTGAATATCGGCTTGTGCTTGCCACGGAGCAGGCGGGCTGCTTCCACGGCGACCTGGCCAAGGATTTTGTCCTTGGCGTCGATCACATACCACTTGCGCTCGACTTCGTGCGGCTTGGCGGAAAACGTCTTCATGTGCTTGTATTTGGAGTCTTCGGCGCGATGAACGGCCACCGGCGCAGGCGAAGGGGGCGGCAATCTAGGGACCAGTGCCGGAGGTGTCAATCCGGAAATCTCGGGTTTTTTTGGAAATGTCAAATTCAGGGGTTCTCAGTGCCTTCAGTGGTTTAAAAAGGATCGTCAGAATCACCGACACTGTCCTTAGGTTGATGCGAAAGGGCGGCAGCCGTTCCAGCCGAAGTCAAACCCACACTTGCCAAGGCCCACCGCACATGCCAGCCTCATCGTCCTCCGCCGCCTGTCCCACGCGTTTTTCCCATCCCCCAGCCCGTCCCCAGTCATGCCTGAGATTACCGAAAAAGCACTTCCCAACAGCCTCAAGCCGCTATGGCTCAAAGCTCTCAGTGCCGTTCAGACCGCCAACCTGTCGTATGCCGTCAGCCTGTTGCAGGCCGTCCTCAAGGACTGCCCCGAATTCCTCGATGGACGCAAATTGCTGCGCAAGTGCGAGATTCAACTCACCGGCGGGACCAAGAAAAAAGGCGGGATTTTCGGCATCCAGACGGGTGGCATGGGGTTGATGAAAATCGCCGGCCAAGCGAAGAAAGATCCCGCCGGTGCCTTGCCGCTCATTGAGAAGGAACTGGAAAAGGACCCCTACAACGAGCACGCCAGCGAGTTGCTCTTCGAGACCTTCGTGCGCATGGAGTTGTTTGAGTCCGCCGCCTTCGCCCTCGAAACCGTCCGCGCCGGTTGCCCCGAAAGCGCCAAACTCCTCCACAAACTCGCCGACTTCTATCTCTCCCGCGAGCAACCGCTGGCCGCCTCGGAAGTCTACAACGACATCATCAAACACCATCCCACCGATTCCGTCGCCATCAAAGGCTCCAAGGACGCCTCCGCCCGCGCCTCCATGCTCAAACAAAAGTGGGACGAAAACGTCGACATGCGCTCCCTCATGCGCAATGCCGCCGAAGTCGAGGAGCTCGAACGCTCCACCCGCTCCGGCCTCACCAGCGAACAACTCGAGGAACGCCGCGACCGCACCGTCGAAAAATACAATGAGGACCCTAACAATCTCGGCAGCGTCAAGGACCTGGCCAATATCTATGAACAACTCGAGGACTGGCACAACGCCCAGGCCTTCTATGAATGGGCGCACACGCTGAGCAATGGTGACGTCGCCCTCAGCGCCAAAGCCGGGCAGATGAAAGACCGCGCCGCCGAGGCCGACATCCGCGATCTGGAAGCCGCCGCCGCCGTCGATCCCGACAACGTGGAACTCCAAGCCGCCCTGGCCACGCACAAGGCGGAGCGCCTCGCCCTCGTCGTGGATGAAGCCAAACGCCGTGTGGACCAAAACCCGACCGATCCGTTGCTCCGCTACGAACTCGGCCGTGCCCTCTACAATGCGGGCGATCACAGCAACGCCATTGGCCATCTCCAACAGGCGACCCGCAACCCCCACATCCGCACCAAGGTGCTGCTGCTGCTCGGCCGGACCTTCAAGGCCAAGGGCATGTTTGACCTCTCCATCAAACAGTATTCAGACGCTCTCGCCGATCTGCATGCCATGGACAACACCAAAAAGGAAGTCCTCTACGAGAAAGGGATCATCCATCACGAAATGGGCGACGCGGACAGCGCCCTCGATTGTTTCAAACAAATCTACGAGGTCGATTACGGCTACCGCGATGTCGCCCAGCGCGTGGAAGCGTCCTATCAGTAAGGCGCCCGTAGCTGCGGCTTCCAGCCGCAGTAGTTCCAGTCTTCAGAGGAAGGGCCGACCAGGGTCTGCGATGTAGCTGCGGCTACCAGCCGCAGCCTTGAGCACGCCGACAAACGGCAGGTTGCGGTACTTGCCCTGATAGTCCAGCCCATAGCCCACCACAAATTCATCGCCGATTTCAAACCCCACATAATCCACCGTCACGGCCACCGCCCGCGGCTTGTCCTTGGCCAACAGCACCCCGGCATGCACCGCGGCAGCCCCCTCCTCGCGCAGCCGCGCACCCACCGCGTGCAGGGTCAGTCCCGTGTCCAGGATGTCGTCTAACAACAACACGTGGCGCCCGCGCACCTCGGGGAAGTGCCGGTCGAGGAAATCCACCTGGCCGGAGCTGCGGGTGCCGCCATGATAGCTTGCGACATTGAGGCATTCGATCTCGAGGGGGCGGGATATCCGCCGCAGCAAATCCGCTGCAAACACCAAGGCCCCCTTGAGCAAGATGATCACCACCAGCGTCCCGTCCGGGAAATCCCGCTCGATGGCCACGGCCATCGCATCCAGTCGCTTTTCGATCACCGCCTCGTCGATCAACACCCGCTCAATGTCATTGCGCATGGCGCCAATCTGACAAATTCCGTTACCTCCGCCAAGCTTCAATCCATCCGGCATCACTGGGCCTTGCGGAACCTCAGCACGCGTTCCCCCTCACGGTAATAATTCAGCCGGTCGCGGGCGTGGATCTCCAAAAACACCGGATCCTCCCGCAGCGCCCGGTGCTCAATCTCATGGGTCTCACGCTCATTCAGCACTTCTTGCTCGCGCGCTTTCGCTTTCTCCAGCTTGGCTTCCAGCTCGTCCAATTTGCGCTTTTGCGGAATGGCCGTCGCCACCACCACAAACCCCAGCGCCAGACACGCCACCACGAAAACCGCGCGCCCAGCCCATTGGATCACCTGGGTACGGGCCTCCAAACGTCTCACCTTCTCAATCGCCAGCTTGCGTCTCGCCATCCGCGTGCCCACGAAAAATCATATAACCCCCTTATTGTCAAGAAAACTTAGCCTCTAGCCCAGGGCTATTTTTCCCGCCGGCCTAACGAGTGAGCCCCTTGCGGGTGTCAGTCATCCTCCATCGTCCCGCCGACGATCTCCTCGGGGTCGATGTCGGGCCGTTCGTAAGAGGTCATGGCGGCGCGCACCATGGCCACCGCGCTTTCGCGCTCATCGTGAATCACCTGCACACCCAACTCGCGCAAGCGGGTCACCTCGCGCGGATACTTGGCGCGACCGAAGATATAGATCGCCGCGTTGCGTTCGCGCACCAGCGGCACAGCGGCACAGGTGGCATCCACCGCCGGAAATGTGAAGGCTACCAGTCGCGCCCGATCCATTCCCGCCAAGTCCAACGCTTCCGGATGGGTCGCATCCGCAAACAGTACCAGCTGGCCGGCGCTTTTCAGTGATCTAACCGTATCGGCATTCAACTCCAACACCAAGGTGGGCACGCCGCAGCGCTTGAGGGCTTCATTGAGCGCGCGGCCCACCGGGCCATAGCCGCAAATGATCGCATGGTCGCGGATCTCCCGGATTGCCTGTGATGGCTTGAGCGCTCCCGCCGTCATCTGGTGCGCGGCGAAAACCCGCCGCCGCTCCAGCCAGCGCCCCGCCGGGAAGGCCGCGCGCATCAGCGATGGCACCACCGCCATGGTAACCGCAGTGCAAACTAACAACATTTGTTCCACCACCGGATCAAACGCGCGATAACCCCCGGCTCTGCCGAGCAGCACCAGCGAAAACTCCCCCATGCTCGCCAGGCTGCCCGCCGCCAGCAACGTCGGTCGCCCGGGCAGGCGCAGGCACTTCAACACCCCGAACACCACCCCCGCCTTGAATGTCAGGATCAACAGGCTTGCTAACAACACCCACAACCCATTCCCAGCCAGCACTGACAGATCGATCGAAAGCCCCACCGCGATGAAGAAGATCGCCAGGAACAAATCCTTGAACGGCAGTATATCCGATAGAATCCGGTGACTGTATATCGATTCGCTCACCACCAACCCGGCCGTGAACGCGCCCAGTGCCAGCGACAGATCCAAGGCACTTCCGGCATAGGCAACGCCGGCACACAGACCGATGACCGTAAGGGTGAACAACTCACGGCTGCGGGTGCGTGCCACCAAGTGCAGCAGCGGGGTGATGCCATAACGGCCCAGCAGCCAGGCACCGGTCAGAAAGACCATACCCTTGAACAGGGCCACTCCAAGCCGGGCGAGCATGCCACCCTCGCCCGGACCATACAACACCGGCAGCAGCAGGAAAAACACAATCACCAGAATGTCCTGAAACAAGGCGATTCCGAGGCTGGCCCGTGCGCCCGGATGGTTCTGCCGGCCCAGATCCTGGAAGGTCTTCATCGCCACTGCCGTGGAACTCATCGCCAGCGCCACACCTAACACCACACTCTCCGCCAGAGGGAAACCCAGTGCTGCGGCGAGCAAGCCGCCACTCCCCGCAGTGACCGCCATTTGCAGTCCGCCGCCGACCAGCGCCGAGCGCCACAGATGCCGCAACTCGCTGAACGAAAATTCGATGCCCAGCGTGAACATCAGCAGGATCACCCCGATTTCTGATAGGTTGGCGATCACCGGACTGTGCTTGCTGATGCCGGTGAGCCACAAGAGTCCGAAGTTGCCGAGCAGCATGCCGCACAACAAATAGCCGACCAGCAAACTCTGCCGGACCTTGACCAACAATAATGACACCAGCACCGCCAGCGCCAGCACCAGCGTCAACACCGCGAATAACGGCGAAACATTCGTAGCCGCCTCGGCATGAATCCACCAATTTCCGAACATCGGCCCCAGCATCGTCGCAATCCGGCTGCCTGCAAAGGAGAAAATTCTGTGCGCGGCAATGGCGGTTGAGGGCACCCTCAGGCGTCCATCCGCAAGGTGAGTTCTTGTCGCTCAGCCACTGGCGGGCTTGAAGAAGAGCGCTTTGCTTCTCATCCAGGCGGTCGGGTTGGTTGGTTTCATCAAGGGAACACTAGGCAGCCCCCTCGCCATAGCGCTATAGTGTCTTTACCCCAAAGCGGATGGATGCCACTTCGCCTGTCATCGTATCGATTAGGGTTTCACCCCATTGCTGCGGATTGCCGCAGGGCGTAGTGTCCCCCAATGAAGCGTGGAACACGCTCTACAATCGACTCATCACCAACCAATCCCATACAATTCTGGTAAGCCATGAACGGAACGTCCAGCCAAGCAGAAGTGCCACTGGCCATGGATGACGGGATCCATGTTTTGTTGTGCAACGCGCAGCAAGGCATCCGCCACCGTTATCAGCAATGCCAGAATCAGATTCGAAAGTCCCCAGCGACAGCGGTACTCGGCGCTGTCGCAGCCGGCTATCTTCTGCATCGGCTTCCGGTCCGTGCCATCCTCGTCACGCAGGTCCGCGTGCTTGCGGCGCTGGCACCCCCTGCGCTGTTTCTTATCGGGGCGGCGAAGCTCTGCGAGTTTTTGCAACGGCAGGAGATGACCAGCCGGGAATATAGCGTCAGCGCAGGCGCGCTGTGAGCTGGCACCGTCGTTGACTTGCGGATTGCCGGCAAACGGGCAGCCGGCAATCACGCAGGCGTCCACGGCGATGACGATTTTCGGGTCCGGCACCGCGTCGTTTTGCTTGACAGGATCAGAGGTCGTAAAATAAGCACTGACACCCATGAGAACCGTTGGATTTTTCACCCGGGCCCTACACAAAACCTTCGTCTGGCTCGCCGCCATGTGGGGTGCCGCGCACGCGCAAACCCTGACACTCATGGACTATTATTACCCGCGGCAACAGGGCGCCACCTGGCTCTATCAGGGCTATGATTGGAATTGGGATACCACCAGCATCAAGGTGATCGTAGCCGACACCGCATGGGATTTGAACTTTTACACCGGAGCTTATAATCCCATCAAATTCTACAACCGCAGCGTGCTGCGGTTGAAGTATGAATCCACTGTCTACGGCGTTATCAACTTCAACAGCAAGGTTTATGATGATTGGTATGACTATGTCGGCTTGGCTGCTCCATTCACTTATTATGGCCACGATGATGATCTTGGTGCGGATGGAGACCGGATTGACGGTGGGTGTGCGCTCCCTGCGTCCGTGGTTGTTGGCAATACCTATTCGCCCACAGCGGATTACTATTACAATGGCGCTTATCAGGGGGTGTATGCCCACTCAGTGCAAGTGCTCGATGTCTTCCCGGTCACGGTGCCGGCCGGCACGTTTGCCGATTGTGTTCACCTCCGCATCAGTCCGACGTTTGATGGCATGCCGTTCGATCCGACGGATGAATGGTGGGCCCGCGGAGTGGGTATGGTGAAAATGCAGGGTGTCGGCATCGATAATGCCGCTGTTCTGCGGGAGTTGGTCTCGTGCTCCAGTCCGGTGATTGCACCGATGCTCAAGTCAGCTAACGAAAATGCCCAGAGCTACGAGGTCGCCATCACCACCGGCGGTGCATGGACTGCGGCGGAATCGCTGGACTGGATATCCCTCAGTCCGGCGAGCGGGAGCGGCAGCGGAACAGTCACCGTGACGCTCGCGCAAAACCTCACGGGAACCGCACGGCAGGGACTTGTCGTCATCGCCGGCACCGGCCACTGGGTGATGCAAAATTCCGTCGTTCTGCCCGCAGCACCCGGTGCGTCGCAGGGTCCTGAAATCGGCATTTCCGGAGTCGGCATGAACTTCACCGTCCAGTCGTCAGTGGTGGGGCACAAATACCAACTCCAGTATTCCGATACCATGGCGGCCGGAACCTGGCAGGATCTTGAGGCGGCGCATGTCGGGAATGGATCTCCCCTTGTCATTGCCACTCCGTACGATCCCACAGCACCGAAGCGTTATTACCGGCTGAAGCTCCTGTATTCAGCTGCTGCAGCGGCAGCGGCCCCCGCGAATTTTGCGTTGATCCCCGGAGGTTTTTTCCTGATGGGTAACGCACTCGCTGCCACCAGGGATGGAAGTTTCCCTGAAATGCCGGTTCACGATGTTTATGTTAGCCCTTTTTTCATGGCAAAACATGAGGTGACCAATGCCTTGTGGGACGATGTTAGAATGTGGGGAAGTACCCACGATTATCCGGATCTGGCTGCGGGTTCAACGTTTGGGACCGGCAATGTGAACAAAGGACCTGCACATCCGGTCTACGGAATCGACTGGTATGATGCGGTGAAGTGGTGCAACGCCCGCTCGCAGATGGAGGGACTCACACCCTGCTACTACACGAATTCCGCCCAGACGTCGCTCTATCAACGTGGCAAAATAAACATCGATAACACGATGGTGAAGTGGAATGCCACGGGCTATCGCCTGCCAACAGAGGCCGAGTGGGAAAAAGCGGCACGCGGCGGCTTGAACGGCAAACGCTTTCCATTGGGTGATACGATCAGCCACGCCACCGCGAACTACATGGCTGATAATACCTACAGTTATGACACGACTTACGAACCGGGATATTCCGGAGGCCCCTATGAGTCATCTTGTCATCCAACCTATAAGGTCAATGGAACTCCCTACACTGCACCTGTTGGAAGTTTTGCAGCGAACGGTTATGGGCTCTATGATATGTCAGGCAACCTATCAGAGTGGTGTTGGGACAGCTATTCGTCGAGCTATTACGCATCGTCGCCGGGTAACGATCCACGGGGCCCGGCCACGTCGAGTCTTGACCGTGTGCACCGGGGCGGTAACTGGGATAGCCAGGTTCCGCTGTTGCGCGTTGCTCACCGCGAATACGGCCCGTATAATAACCCCTTCTTGGGATTCCGCTGTGTCCGCGGGGTGGTCCCATAGAATGCGGGTGGCTCAATTGGTAACCCCATTCGTGGCTGCTACTGAACTCAGGCTTCTTCCAGCCTCCCTAACAAACGCAACAAGCCGTCGAGTATGGTTAGCGGATGCGGCGGGCAGCCGGGGATGAACAGATCGACCGGAACGATGGCACTGGCACCGTCGTTGACCTGCGGATGGCCGACAAACGGGCCGCCGGCAATCGCGCAGGCGCCCACGGCGATGACGATTTTCGGGTCCGGTACGGCGTCATAGGTTTTCCTGAGGGCGAGCTCCATGGCTTTGCTAACAGGACCGGTGATGAGCAGGCCATCGGCATGCCGCGGCGAGGCGACGAATTGGATGCCGAAACGGCTCAGATCCCAGCCGATGGTGCCGAGCACGTTGGTGTCCGCCTCGCAGGCGTTGCAACCGCCGGCGCTGACTTGGCGCAGGCGCAGTGAACGGCCGAAAAGTTTGCGCAGTTTCGCGTCGAGGGCGGACGCGAGTCGGACTTGTTCGCGGTCCGGAGCGCCAAGGATGAGGTCATCGCGGTGGCGTGTGGCCATCCGGTGGTCGCCGGTGTGGGTGATGGCATGCGCTGGACACCCCTCCACACAGGCGGCACAGAACACGCACCGACCCAGGTCCAGCGCAACGGGAAAACCAAAATCGCGGGTGATGGCTTGGGTCGGACACAGCGCCACGCAGGCGCGGCAACCGTCAGGGCATTGGGCCCCATCTGCCTGCAGAGCGCCGCCATGGCGCGCGGGCAGCGCGGGGGCCGGACCTTTCGGATAGGCCATGGTTTCGCAGCCGCGCTTCAGCCGATGAATCAGGGTGTCAGTTAGAAACATGCCGGTCGGTTAGGGTTACAGATCAAAGCCGCAATACGAGAGGTTGAAGCTTTTGTTGCAGATGGGAAAATCCGAGATCGCGGTGCCGCGCAAGGCGAGGGCCAGACCGCTCCAGTTGTGGAATGAGGGATCCGTGATTTTGTAACGCCGGAAGCGCCCGGCGGAATCAGTTAGAGCCACATGGCAGACCTCGCCGCGCCAGCCCTCGACAAGGGCCACCGCCAGCGTGTCCGGCGCGGGAGCCGCCAACTCGCCGCACAACCCGCCTTCCGGAGGGGAGGGGAGTTGCTCGCTGAGGAACTCACCCGAGCGTTGGATTTCCAGCGAACGCACACGGGCCCGCGCAAACACGTCGCCCCCGGGCCATACGGTCACCGGCGCTTGGGCGAAGCGATGCCAGCCGCACGGGTGATCGTAGCGCACATCGCGCACCACCCCGCAGGCGCGGGCTGCCGGACCGACCAGGCCGATCTCGGCGGCTTGGGTCGGGAAGACGACACCGACGTTTTCAAAGCGCGCGCGCACCGCGGCGGAATCCCACAGCCATGCGATGGCCTGCGCGGTGTCGGTCATCGCGGGACGCAGTCGCTCTAACATTTGTGTCGCGAGCGCAGGTTCGAGGTCGTGCCGGCAGCCGCCCGGGCGCACCAGGCCGCGGCCGAAGCGGTTGCCGCACAGCATGGCCGTTAGATTGAGGAAGTCGCCGCGGAGTTTGCCGCAGGCCGACGAGGTGGGCAGAAACGCGACATCGTTGGCGAGCGCGCCGAGGTCGCCGGTGTGATTGGCGAGGCGTTCGAGTTCGAGCGCGATGGCCCGCAACCATTGCGCGCGCAGCGGTGCCTCGGAATCCGCAAGTGCCTCCATCAGGGTGGCGTGTGCCGTCGCGTGGGCGATGCTGGTATCCCCCGCGATGGTCTCCATCTGGATAAGGGTCGCCCGGTGCGGCCCGCCACTGAGCGCCTCTTCAATGCCGCGATGTTGATAGCCGAGTGCGATTTCAAGATGCAGCACTTCCTCACCCGCGCATTGAAAGCGGAAATGTCCCGGCTCGATGATGCCGGCGTGGACCGGTCCGACGGCAACCTCGTGAATCTCGCCGCCCGCGACGCGGAAAAATCCGGCGTTGGCGGGCGCGTCGCCAGCCGTGCGCCGCACCGGCTTGAGCCACGGATGGCCCACGGGTGTTAGACCGTGCTGCTCCCAGACTTCGCGCTCGAACAGGTGCGCTTGCGCGTGGCTCGCGGAGAGCGAGGGATACTCGCCGCAGAACGGTATGCTGCGGCCCACGGCCAGCGTGCTGTCGGCGTCAAAGGCCAGCACCGCCACCAGTTGCACCGCCGCGCCCTCGGGCACGCCAAACAACGCGCACAGGCGCGCCCCGCGGGTGAGTTCGGCACCGGTGGTGCGGATGAAATCCACCACCGGCCACGCCGGCACCTCCGCCCATGTCATGCTGCTGGCGTTGGCTAACAGGGTAAACGGAGTGGTGGCGCTCATGGCGTGGGGTAAAGTTGGGCGACGGCGGCCAGCCAGGCATCGGATAACACGCGCGGCAGGAACAGACCCAGCCACAGCGATAAACCTAACAAAACAAGCGGCGGCAGCAACACTCCCGCGGTCTCCGAAAAACGTCTGCCGCCCACCTTCGCCGCCGGACGCGGCCGGCCGTCGACTATGCCGAAAACCACCCGCGTCAGGCCGAAGAAGGCCAGCAACAGGCAGCCGAGAAACATCACCGCGGCCGCAGCGTGGCCGGTCTCGAGCGCGGCCCGCAACACTTTCAATTCGCTGAAAAACGGGCCAAACGGCGGACAGGCCGTCACCGCAAACATGCCGGTGACGAAGATGGCCGCCGAGCGTGGCGTGATCACATTCATCCCACGCACATCGTCCATCGAGGCGGACCCCGCGGCCCGCCGGATGTTGCCCGCACTCAAAAACAGCGTGCCCTTGGTCAGACCGTTGGTCCAGACGTGAAACAGCGCCGCCGCCACGCCCGCTCGGCCTAACGACGCGCCCAGCGTGAGAATTCCCATGTGCTCGACGCTCGAATACGCCAGCATGCGCTTGAAATCGCGCGTGCCTAGCAAAAACAAGGCGGCCACCAGCATCGAGAACAAACCGATGGCCAGCAAGGTGTGGTCCGCTGTCGCGCCTTCGCCCGCGGCCGCCACCACCGCCCGCACCCGCAGGATCGCGGTGAACGCCACCGAGGTGACCCCTCCAGCCAGAATCGCGCCGACAATGCCCGCCGCCTCGCCGTAGGCTTCCGGTTTCCAGGTGTGCATCGGCGCCAGCCCCATCTTGGTGCCGTATCCAACTAACAACAACACCCACGCGATGAGCACCCATGGCCGCGACAGCCCCGCCCCCTGCGCGATGAGCGCCACAAAGGTCAGATTGCCATCCCCGCCGCCGTGCAAGGAGGCATAGCCAAGGCACAGCGAACCTAACAACGAAAGCGCGATGCCGGTGCCGCCCACCAGCAGGTATTTCCAGGTGGCCTCGAAGGCCCGCGGCGTGCCGTTGAAGTGCAACAGCGGCACCGCGGCCAGGGTGACCGCTTCGGTGAAAATCCACAGCAATCCCAGATGCCGCGCCTGGTGGCCCGCACTCAACAAGCCCAGCACCGCCAACAGCGCCGCGATGAAAACGCGGTTGGGCCGCTCAGACCGGATCCGCAGGTAGCTCACCCCATACCATGCGCACACCAGAAATAACAACGACACCACCGGCAAGACCGCGCGCGCCAGCGGATCAAAGGCAAACCATGCACCGGGTGCCACCGCCGGCGGATCGCAGAACAGCCAGAACGAGAGCAAGGTGTGAATCAGCCCGACGGCCGGCAGCAACCACGGGCGCGTGCGGCTCCACGGCCAGAGCGCCGCCAACGCGGCGGCCACCAGTGGCACTAGGATGAGAAGCAGGGATTTCATTCGTGGAGGGTGGTGAGTTTGCGGGTGTCGAGCGAATCAAACGCGCGCTGGATACGGTCCACTATGATGCCGATGATGAACACCCCGACTGTTAGATCAAGCAGCACCCCGGCCTCCACCAACAGCGGCATGGCTTTGATGAGCAGCAGACCAAACAGATAGATCCCATTCTCAAGAATCAAGTAGCCGCACACCTGCGAGATGGCCTTGGTGCGTCCGATCAACAGGATGAAGCCGGTGAGCACGGTGGCCAGCGCCCCCGGCACCAGCAGCGACCCGCTGTGCTCGGGCAATAGCGGCAATTGATGCGTCAGCGCCAACGCCGCTATCGTGCCACCCGCCCCCAATAACATCGACGCCACAAAACCTATCTGCGGGTCCAGCTCGCGGTCGATTTGCGCCGTGCGCATCGCCCGCCGCAACAGGCTCGGAATCAACAGCCCTTTGCCGGCCACCGTCGCCAGCGCCACCAGCACCACCTGCCAGTCGAGCTCATGCCCCATCAATATCGGCATCACCCCGAGAATGACCCCCTGCGCCGACATCGCCCGGATCAACGCCGGCAAGCGGCTGGTGCCGAGTGCCAGCAGGTTGAGCCCCATCGCCAGGCCTATCAGAAGATTGAGGTTGGAGTTGATCATGGCACACCGCCTTTCCATGCGACCAGCAGCGCAAACAAGCACAACAAAAATGCCGCGGTGAGCAACAGCGGCACACGGCGGAAGGCAAAGCGCGCCAGCAACGACTCGACCAGACCGACCGCCACCGTCACGCCCAACACCCCCCCCGCCAGCAAGCCGGCGGCCGCCAGCGGTTGGAGATGCTGCATGGGCAGCACCGCCTGCACTAACAGCACCGCAAACAGCAGCAGCTTCATCGAGGCGCCGTGCAGGATTGCGGCCAGCGGCGGGCCGCTGTGATCCAGCACCATGGCTTCGTGGATCATGGTCAGCTCGAGGTGGGTGTTAGGGTCGTCAAAGGGCACCCGGCAGTTCTCCGCCAGCAGCACGATGAACAGGCCCGCCGCCAGCAGCACCGCGCTGGCCCCCAGCGACGGGGTCAGCATCGTGGCCAGCGACAGGCTGCCGCTTTGCACGCTGAGCGAAAGCACGGCGGCAATCATCGCCGCCTCGGCCAGCACCGCATAACTGACCTCGCGCACCGTGCCCATGCCTTCGAATGCCGAGCCGGTTTCCATCGCCGCCCAGGCCGTGGCAAAGCGGCCGAGCGCCAGCAGGTAGAGCATCAGCAGTGCGTCGCCTCGAAAGCTCAGACCCGCGCCTAACGGACCGAGCGGCAGCAACATTGCCGCGCCGAGCAATGCCACCCAGGTCACGGCCGGCAGGATCACGAACGCGGGCGAGGCGAGCGTGCTCATCACCACACTCTTTTTCCACAAGCGGGCCAGATCATAGTAGAGCTGCAAGACCGGCGGGCCGCGGCGTCCCGCCACCCAGGCCTTCACCTTGTTGATGATGCCAGGCAGCAGCGGTGCCAGCAACAACCAGCAATCCAGTCGCAGAATCAGGTCAAGCAGTGATTTCATGGCAGGCTTTCCATAAAGACCAGAACACCCAGCGCGGCGAGTCCCGCAACAACGTAGAGGATGTAGGCAGATAGACGGCCATGTTGCAAGCGCCGCACGGCGGTGGACACTTCCATGACGTATCCGCCCGCGGGAAAGACCACGCGTTCCAGCACCGTTTCCGGTACCCGTTCCAGCCGCAACGCATGCGCCGGAAAGTGACCGCGGACCCGCCGCAGCGTGCGCACCGGCCGCAGAACCCACCCGAACCAGCCTGCCGCAAGCCCTGCAAAGGAACCGCTCGTGTATTGCATCTTCGCGCTGGGGACGCCGTAACCACAGTCCCAGGTCGGTGCGCGGCGCAGGTTGTTAGCCCGGACCTTGCGCCAGAGCCAGCTTCCCGCGGCGGCTAGCGTGGCGGCCAGGCCGAGATTCACCCACCCCAGCGTGGCCAGTGGCTCCGGGCTCATGGCGCCGGCCCAGGCCGGATGCCACGCCGCCGCCGCACTCGCCAGCGCCGGCCACAGCAGCACCGGCGCCAGCCCCAGCACCAGGCATATGCCAGCCAATGCCAGCATCGGACCGCGCATCCAGCCATCGCATTCGTGGGCCGCCGCCGCCGGCTTGGTGCGCGCCGCACCGAGGAAAATGATCGCGCCGGCCTTGGCAAACGCCGCCAGCGCCAGCGCGCCGGACATGGCCAGCACGATCACGGCGGGCATCGCCGCCCAGGCCGACGCTTGTCTGCCAGCCACCGCATCGAAGAGCCCCAGATAGATCAGCAACTCACTCACAAATCCATTGAGTGGAGGCAGTCCGGCCACCGCCACCGAGCCTAACGCGAAGAGTCCGGCTGTCCACGGCATCCGCCGCCACAAACCACCCAGGCGGCTCATTTCCCGCGTGCCCGTGGCATGCAACACCGAGCCCGCACCGAAAAATAACAACGTCTTGAAGGCCCCGTGATTCCAAACATGCAACAAGGCGCCCGCCAAGGCCAACCGGCCCCACCCCGCATCCCCGTGCTCCCGCCCGAGCAATGCCGCCCCCAGTCCTATCAGAATGATGCCAATGTTTTCCACCGAACAGTACGCCAGCAGGCGTTTGAAGTCGTTTTGCGCCAGGGCAAAGGCAATGCCTAACAAAGCACTGAGCGCGCCCAGGCCGATCACCACCCAGCCCGCCGCCGGCGGCACCGGCAACCATCCGCTGAAGCGCACAATGCCGTATACCCCCATCTTGATCGCCACGCCCGACATGATCGCGGAAACATGGCTCGGCGCGTTGGCATGCGCCGAGGGCAACCAGATGTGCAGTGGAAAAAATCCCGCCTTCATGCCAAAGCCCGCCAGCGCCAGCCAAAACAAGGGCGCGCATGACGCGTCGGCTCGCAACGGTCCCAGATCCCAGCCCCCCGTCCTTGCTGCCAGCAGGGTGAAAAACGCAAACAGACAGACTGTGCCCGCATGCGATGTGGCCAAATACAACCAACCCGCCGCCCGCACCGCCGGCTTTCTCGGGTCCAGCGTGAGGAGAAAATACCCGCTGATGGCAAACGCTTCCCACGCCATGAGAAAATGCAGCCCGTTGGACACCGTCAGCACCAACAGCATGCTCAGCACCAGTGCGCTCCACCACACCCGCCCCCGCGGCGCGGTCGCCGGATGCCCGTGATCCGGCCAATACCCGCGCGCATACACCGCGCCCGCTCCCCCAACAACCGCCGCCAGTGCCATGAAAACCGCGCTCACCCCGTCCAATCGCAAATGCACCGTTTCCCCGCCTAACAAGAATTTTGACTGCCATTCCCAGCCGCCACCAGATGGAAAAACCGTGAGCGCCGCCCCCAGCGCCGCCCCCGCGCCGGCGAGCGTGAACCCCAGCCACAACCGCGGCCAGCGCGCCCCGACCACGACCGCCATGACTAACAAGATAACCGCCGGCAATAACAGAAGTCCCGTCATTGCACCCTGCCCTCCTGCTTTTTCACCTCCGTTGCCGTAGCGTCAGCTGCCTCCACCACCTGCAAAATCCCCGCGTCCGACGCCCCGCGCTCGAGGCACGCGTTCAGGGTGCCGCCTAGCAGAAGCCGGCTCAGCCGGCCCACCATGTCGAGATGCGCGCGCGGTGAGGGCGCAATGAAAAACAACAGGCGTGTCACCGCCACCGCATCCACCCGCGGTTCGGTTAGAGACAGCCCTTCCGTAAGAAGAATGAGCGCCACGGTCCCTGAATCCCGGCCCAGCGTGATGCGCGTGGCCGGATGCGGCAGCGCAAACCCGCCGCCCACCGGCGCATAGGTGACCCCACCCGGCGCCCTGAGCCGTTGACCTAACAAATCGCGCACCGGGGCCGTCACCCCGTGCATGGCACTGGCGACCCGCACGAAAACCTCCGTGACCTCCGCCGCCGCCACCCCGCGGAAAATCCCGCCCGTGTGCAGCAGCTGTGCCAGCCGCAGGGTGGCGCTCAGCCCGGGGTTTTCGGTGGCCAGAAAGCCGGCCTTGGTGGCCAGTCCCCGGGTGGCCGCCCACTGCGCGACTTGCGCACGGTCAAACAACAGCACCCGGCGGTCCGGGGTGTGCGGCAAGCCTTCGTCCCGGATCCAGCCTTCCACAACTTTTTCCGAGACGCCAAACGACTCCGCGAGTTGGATGAGATTCAGATACATGGTGCTATCAAAGGGTTCGTCTCTGCGGTTGGCAGGAATGGAGCATGCCGGTTAGACCGTCCGCCCATTGAAAATCTCCACCCAGCTACCACGACAGGCACCCGCAAGCGGTACTGCCACCGCGCCGCCCGCGCAAGGACAATGTGCAACTTTCGCCGGGTGTGCCGCCATCCCGGTCAAGACGGCGGGTGCGGCTAAAAGGGTCCTGGATTGTTAGGAAATTTTGCTTGGAATCATGGCTCGGGCGTGTATGCAGGGGTGTGCGAATCTGCTTGTCGAGCGTCGCCCGACACCCAATTCCCATAACGCAATCGCCGGGCTGGCATAGGGGCTTTCGTCCGGTCTCTTTTTCACGTCAACTCCACATATCGAACGATGACTGATCAGGAAAAAATGCAGAAACTCTTTGCGGCCGCTCTGCGCGCGCCTGCCGAGTCAGAGGCCATCAAACCGACGCGGGCGGTCCCCGTAACTCCCGCAGTGGCTGCCGTCCCGCAAGCGCCAGCGCCCATTCCTGCGCAGACTGCGATGGAACCCACCGTGCCGGCCGCCACCCAGGTTCCTGCAACGCCGTCTATCAATGCCGGCCTGGACAATGCCGCTTCTGCGGAATTGGCCGCCCTGCTCGACGCGCAAAATTTGCGCAAACAGCGCAGGCAACGCCGTGATTCGCTGATTGCGGCCTTGCTCCTGTTGGGTTTCGTGGGCGGCGGAGTCGGCTGGTTCATCCACTCACCTAACCGGGTCAAGGCTTTCCGTGAAGCCATCAATGACATCCGCTCCGTTGGTGACGTCCGTTCTATCGTCGCCAAATACAATGTGGCACTCGAAAAAATCAAGGTTCGTTCCGCGCAGGTCGATGGTGCCACCACTACCCTGGGCGTCGATCCAACCAAGGACGACGGCAAGGACCCCTATCTCGAGAAGGAAATGAAGGAAATGGCGGGTGGCGAGGGGAAAACTGTCGGCGAACGCAACCGCCTCCTGCGGGAGAAATTCGGCTCTGTGGAAAACAACAGCGGCAAACTTGCAATTCCCGCCCCTGCCGCCCCAGCCACCACTCCGCCGCCAAGCCACTGAAGGCGACGCCTGGCGGATTGCCCTCATTCTGCGGTGACTGCAGGCGCGCGAGCACTTTCTTGGGTCAAGGGCGAATCACGAATCGCTCCGCCATTGGTTTTTTGCCATGGCTCTCCTCCCAGGCAGGCCCAGGCGGCCAGCGCCACCAAACCTATCAGAATATACAACACATACGCCTGCACCCGCCCGTGCTGCAAGCGCCTCACCATTGAAGACACCCGCAGCACGGCCTGACCCGCCGGTTCAACCACCTTCTCTAACACGCTTTCCGGAGTGTGCTCATCATGGCTCGCGCCGCTGGGGAAAACCCCCTCGGGACGTTGTTCGTGCCGCTCCTGTCGCAGGATCCACGCAAACCACTCGGTGATGACCCCGGCAAATGAACCCGCCGTGTATTGCATGCGCGCCGTCGGCGTCGCATAGCCACAATCCCATGTCACCGCACGCGCCACACCACAACTGCGCACCCGCCGCCACAGCCACCACCCGGCCGCCGCCGCCAGCACGACCAAGCCCACATGTACCCAACCTAACTGCAGCACCGGTGCCGGGGCGCCGGTGCCGGCCCATGCCGGATTCCACGCCCCAATCGCCCGCGCGATGGCCGGCCAAAACACCACCGGGGCCAGCCCGATCGCCACGCACAGCCCGCCTGACACTCCCATCGCACCGCACATCGCTGGCCCGCATTCATGGGCGCGTGCAGCCTCGTTAGAGCGAGGCGCGCCCAGAAACACCACTCCGCACACTTTCACAAAACACGCCAGCGCCAGCGCCCCGGTCACTCCTAACAAAATTGCCGCAGGGATTGCCGCCCACGCCGGGGTGCCGCCCCCCAGCGTGGCGTCGAACAGGCCCAGAAACACCAGCCACTCGCTGACAAAACCGTTGAGAGGCGGCAGCCCCGAGATGGCCACGGCACCCAGCGCGAACCAACCCGCCGTCCACGGCATGGCCCGCCATAGTCCGCCCAGCCGGCTCATGTCGCGGGTGCCTGTGGCGTGCAGCACGGAGCCCGCACCGAAAAACAGCAACGCCTTGAACAAACCGTGGTTCCACACATGCAGCAGCGCACCGCCCATAGCCAACAATCCCCACGCGGCGTTGCCTTGCTCCACCGCCGCCAGCGCAAACCCGAGCCCGATGAGGATGATGCCGATGTTCTCGACGCTGTGATAGGCTAACAGGCGCTTGAGATCGTGTTGCCCCAGCGCGAAGGCCACGCCTGACACCGCGCTGACCACCCCCAGTGCCGCCACCACCCAGCCCGCACCAGCCGGTACCGGCAGCCAGCCGCTGAAACGAACCAGCCCGTAGATGCCGATTTTAAGGGTCACCCCGGACAGCATGGCCGACACATGACTCGGCGCATTGGCGTGCGCCGAGGGCAACCAGATGTGCAACGGAAACATCCCCGCCTTGAGCCCGAACCCGAACAGCGCCAGCCAGAACAACGGGGCCAGCTCCGTGCGGTCACGCAGCGGCACAAGGTCCCAACTGCCGGTGCGCACCGCCAAGAGTGTGAAAAACGCAAACAGCACCAGCACCGCCGCGTGCGATGCCCCCAGATACAACCAACCCGCGGCGCGGACCTCGCGCCGCTGCCGGTCCAGCGTAATCAGGAAATACGCCGCCAGCGTGAACAACTCCCATCCGATGAGAAAGTGCAATCCGTTAGAAATTAGCACCACCCACCCGAGGTTGAACATCAACACGCTCCACCACACCCGCCCGGGGCGCACCGAGCGCGGGTGCTCTGTCGCGGCCCAATACTCGCGCGCATAGACCGAAGCCATCCCGCCAACCCCGCACAACAACACCAAAAACACTGCGCTGATCGCATCGAGCCGAAACGTCAAACACTCGCCGCCCACCGCGAAGCCGCTGCGCCACACCCAATCCGCCCCGCCGACGAGTACCCCGAGCGCCGCCACCAGCGCCACCCCCAGACTGGTGAGCGTGGCCGCCAGCCACACCCGCGGTGCTGTCCATCCGGCCCCGAGGCCGGTGAGCATCGCCGCTGCGGAGACTAACAATAGAAGACCCGTGTGCATGCTTCTCCTGGACGTTGAGACAGCCCCGAAACCCCGGCCCCGGCAAGGCTCGCGGGCTCCAACGAGCGGGGACGCATCAGCCCTAGCGGGCCAGTGCCACCCGCGCAAGGACAATGTGCAAAATGCGCCGCCCGCTCCTTTCCCCTTGTGGCCGCTGTGGCAAAATGCTTTGTCTGTCAAATGACTGCTCGTCCCTGCGATCCAATCCAAGCGCCCGCCCTCACCATGAGTGCCCTCCGCTCACTGTTGGCTCTTTTCGCCTGTTGCGTGGCTCCAGCACATGCCCGGCAAGACCCCCTGAATTTGATTTTCACGGGTGACATCATGTTGGCGGATCTGCCCGGCAAGGCCACGGCCCGAGGGCTCGATCCGTTCCGTGAATTCGCCGAACTCCTGCAGGCCGCCGATGCCGCCGTGGGCAACCTCGAATGCGTCGTGGCAACCGGCGGCAAGGCGGTCGACAAGCCATGGACCTTCCTCGCCGATCCCAAGGTCATGCCGGTGCTGGCCAAACATTTCGACGTCGTTTCCCTCGCTAACAACCATACCGGTGATTTCGGGCAGGCCGCCTTTCTGGAACAACTGGATTTGTTGGATAATAACCACTTGGCGTATTTCGGCGGCGGCCGGGATTGCGCACGGGCACGCACCCCGCGAATGCTGGAGATCAGGGGGTGGCGCATCGCATTGTTAGGTTACAACGATTTCAAGCCGCGCGACTTCGAGGCGGGGCCCACCTGGCCCGGGGTGGCATGGTGTGTGGACGAGCAGGTGCTGGCGGACATCCGGAATGCCCGCACCCAGCACAAGGCGGACCTGGTCATCCCCGTCATGCACTGGGGTTGGGAGAGCGAACCGGAGAACGACCGCCAACGGGCGCTCGCCCGCCGGATGATTGATGCCGGCGCGGATCTGGTCATTGGCGGCCATCCGCATGTCACCCAAGGCACCGAGTATTATCATGGCAAGCTCATCGTTTACAGCCTCGGCAATTTCGTCTTCGATGGCTACGATGAGGGTCCGGAGCGCAGCGGTTGGTTGCTGCGCCTGCGTCTGGACCACCACGGCCTGAGCGCATGGGACACCGTGGTCGCTCATATGGATGACGAGGGCATCCCTCATTTGCAACGCGACACTGCCAGTCCCTCGGGCTCCCGCGAGTCCAACATAATCGAGAACCGCCGCGCACTCGTGGATTCACCACTGGCTCGCCCACCGTCACCCGAGTGAATTTGTGCACTCACCCGGCCAATCCACGTACTCGAATCCAATTAAAGGAGTGTCCTTTTATAAAGATTTATCTTGACATGGCGGATTGTGGTGGGAGGGTTCCGGCATGCAGGCGCGCTTCATTGCTCCGTGGAAGGACTCGCTAGAAAAGCCGGTGATTTACCATTGTCTGAGCCGGGTGGTGGAGCGGCGGTTTGCTTTTGGCAAGACGGACAAGGAACAACTGCGGACTTACATGCGGATGTACGAGAATTTTTCCGGGTGTCGGGTGCTGGCCTACTGCTTCATGTGCAACCACCTCCATCTTTTGCTGGAAGTGCCACCGTTGCCGGTTGGCGGATTATCCGACGCGGGTTTGTTGCAACGGTTGAGGTTTATCTACAGCGAGGCGTTTGTGGCGGAGGTGGCGAAACGGTTGGGGACGTTCCGGAAGGATGGCAACGAGGGGGCGGCCAATGAATTGCACAGGAAATTCACCTACCGGATGCACGGTTTGAGTGAATTCATGAAAGGGTTCATGCAACGATTCACGCAGTGGTTCAATCGCAGGCACGAGCGCACCGGTGGGTTGTGGGAAGATGCGTTCAAGAGCGTGCTGGTGGAGGACGGGGTGGCGTCACGGACGATGGCGGCCTATATCGATCTGAATCCGGTTAGAGCGGGGATGGTGGCTGACCCGGCGGACTACCGGTGGAGCAGTTACGGCGAGGCGAAGGGCGGCGGGCCGAGAGGCAATGGCAAGAAGGCCCGGGCGGGCTTGGTGCGGGCGCTCACGGCCCACAAGGGATACGAGGCGGACGCGCGGCATTGGGCGGGCAGGGTGTCCAAGGACTACCGGATGCTGTTGTTGGATGAGGGCGAGGAGCAATTGAAGGAAGTCAGATGTGATGACGGACACTTGGCGGTGAAAGTGGTTAGAAAGGGCGTAAAGAAGGCGGCTGTGGAGGCGGAGATGGCCCGACTGGAGCGGAGCCGGGATGTGGCGCTGGGCCAGATGCTGCGGAGCCGGGTGAGGTATTTCTCGGATGGGGCGGTGATCGGGAGTCGCGAGTTTGTCGACAGGGTGTTTCAGGCGTGCCGGGAGCGGTTTGGTGGCAATCGCAGGAGTGGCGCACGGAAGCTGCGCGGGAATGCAACTGCGGCGGCCGGGGCATTGTGGAGTGTTAGGGACTTGCACAAGGGGATCGGGTGAGAAGGGCGCCCCCACGGTTCTGGATTTCCGGGCTTTACCTGAGCGGGGTTGACAGGTATTCCGGTGGCGCGATGCATGGATTTTCATACAACAAGGGTGTCCTTCACTGTGAAGAAGTCGAGCTCAACGCGTTGGTCGCGCAGCATGGCACGCCACTCTATGTGTATTCCGGCGGGACCATCGTCGATCATTTCCAACGGCTCGATGCGGCCCTTGGCGGGGTTGAGCACGAGGTGGCCTACGCGGTGAAGGCCAACTCGAACCTGTCGGTGCTGCGCTTGCTCGCCAAGCACGGCGCGGGTTTCGACATTGTTTCGGGAGGGGAGTTGTTCCGGGTGCTCAAGGCGGGCGGCGATCCGGCGCATTGCACGTTTGCCGGGGTGGGCAAGACCCGCGAGGAAATTGTCTATGCACTCAAGCAGGGGATTTATTCCTTCAATGTGGAGAGCGAGGAGGAGTTGCGCTATCTCAACGAAGTGGCCGGCGAAATGTGCCTGCGCGCGCCGGTCGCGGTGCGCGTCAATCCGAACGTGGATGCCAAAACCCACAAATACATCTCCACCGGCAAGTCCGAGAACAAGTTCGGGGTGGACTTTGAGGTGATCCCTGACCTCTACGATCGTGCGGCCAGGGAACTGCCTAACATTCTTCTGCGAGGCTTGCAGATGCACATCGGATCACAACTCACGTCCGTGGCCCCCTTCATCGAGGCCGTGGAAAAGGTTGCGCCGCTGGCACGCGAACTCAAGCAGCGCCATGGCATCGTGTTCTGGTCGATCGGCGGTGGCATCGGCATCGTCTATCAGAATTCACTGGAATCCGGAGCCGCCGAGTGGTGGCAAACGCACACCGCGGACGACCTGCCGCTGACGATTGAGCGCTACGGCAAAGAGCTCGTGCCGCGGCTCAAGGATCTGGGGCTGAAAATATTGTTAGAGCCGGGACGTCTCATTGTGGGCAATGCCGGGGTGCTGGTGACCCGCTGCCTGTACGAGAAAAAGGGCAAGGCCAAGACCTTCAAGATCGTGGATGCCGGCATGAATGATCTGATCCGCCCCGCGCTCTACGAGGGGCATCACGCAATCGTGCCGCTCGCGCAGCCCGCCAGCGGGGAACGCGTGGTGGTCGATGTGGTCGGTCCGATCTGCGAGAGCGGGGACTTTTTCTGTCAGGACCGGGCGTTGCCGGATTTCCATCCTGGCGAGTGCGTGGCGCTGATGTCCGCCGGGGCTTATGGTTTTGCCATGGCCTCGAACTACAACTCGCGCCCGCTGCCGGCCGAAGTGTTGGTCGAGGGCGGCAGTGCCACGCTTGTTAGAAAGCGCCAGACCCTGGAGGATCTGATCGCTGGGGAACTGTGAGAAATCCCCGGCGCCGGAATCCCCCTACAGATCCAAGTCCCCGGTGAGCTTGGGTGGCACGAGATAGATCAGGGTGCCGTAACGGCTGGGGGGGTCGATGCGGAGGCAGGCGAGGGCTCCCTTTTTCATGTGGATGGCGGCGCCGTAGGCCCCGATGCACCACTGGATGATGCGCGAGAGATCCGGTTCATGGCCGACGATGGCCACGCGCGTGAAATCGGGGAATGCCGCCAGTTCCGTCAGGGCGGTTTCAGGAGAACAGCCGCAGGCCAGCCACCCTTGGACCACCGGTCCGGGAATTCCGGCGGCCTGGCAAAATTCGTCGGCCGTTTGCAGGGCCCGCACGAGCGGGCTGGTCAGCACGATTTCCGGGATGAGTCCGGCGGCTTGCAGGATACGGCCGGCGCGGCGCGCTTGGTGGCGGCCTTTTTCGACCAGGGCGCGGGCGCTATCGCCTTGCGGGTGGTTGTCTTCGGCTTTGCCGTGGCGCAACAGGATGAGTTCCATGAGAGGGGATTGGAGATTTCAAATTTGAGATTCGAGATTTGAGATCGGCAGGTGTCACATCGTCATGCCGCCATCGACGGCGATGACTTGGCCGGTGATGTAGCGGGCGGCGGGGCTGGCGAGGAAGGTCACCATGGCCGCAATGTCGGAAGTGTCGCCGAAGCTGCCGAGCGGGATTTTTTGCAGCACGGCCTCGCGTATCGCCTGGGGGAGTTCGGCGGTCATGTCGGTGGTGATGAAGCCTGGGGCCACGGCATTGCAGGTGACGGCGCGTCCGGCGAGTTCGCGGGCCACCGCCTTGGTGAAACCGATGAGGCCGGCCTTGCTGGCGGAGTAGTTGGATTGGCCGGCGTTGCCGATGAGACCGATGACGGAGGCGATGTTGATGATGCGCGGGTCCTCGGCCTTCATCAACACCCGCATGAAGGCTTTGACGGTGTTGAAGGCCCCTTTGAGGTTGGTGTCCAACACGCTGTCCCAATCTTCCTCTTTCATCCGCATGAGCAGACCATCGCGGGTGACGCCGGCGTTGTTGACCAGAATGTTGACTGTGCCGAGTTCCTCGCCAATGCGTTTGGCCAACTCCTGCACCGCGGTGTGATCGGCCACATCCACCGCATAGGCGGTGGCCGCGCCGGGATACTCGGCGTTGATTTCCTCGGCGGCTTTGCCACAACTCGCGGCACTGCGGCTGACGACGGCCACTTTGGCACCTTCGGCGGCGAAGGCACGGGCGATTTCCTGTCCGATTCCGCGACCACCTCCGGTGACCACGGCCGTCTTGTTGGCAAAGCGTTGCATGGCTGCGAGCATGGCTAGCAGCGTGCAGGCTGTCAATGGCCTGCCGGGAGAAAAATCGGCGGCGGGGCCTGCGGCCCATGGAGATTTTGCTATCCCTGTCTAGCAGGTCGTGCCAGGCTCCCGCCATGGATTCCGCCACCCCGCGACATGAACCACAAGTCACGCCTGTCGCGATGATTGCCAAACGGCTGTTGTTTTCGGGAATAGATGCCATGGCCAAACACTCCCACCCACGCCCATGAGTGAATTTGCAGAATTGGTCGATGCGTATTATCAGGCACTGTTCCGCTTCGCGGTCTCGTTGACGCGGGATGCGGACCGAGCTGCGGACTTGGTGCAGCAGACGTTTTGCATTTGGGCCACCAAGGGCAGCCAGTTGCGCGACCGCACCAAGGCGAAGACGTGGCTGTTCACCACCCTGCACCGCGAGTTTCTCGGGCAGCGGCGGCGCGCGGAACGCTTTCCCGAGGAAGAACTCGACGAGCGCACTGCCGCCGCCACCGTCGCGCCGGAAAACGATGCGGACCGTCAGATGGACGCGCAGCGCGCGCTTGAGTTGCTAGGTTCGCTTGATGAGGCCTATCGCGCGCCGGTCAGCCTGTTCTATCTGCAACAGCACAGTTACAAGGAAATCGCGGAAATTCTGGACATTCCGATTGGCACGGTCATGTCACGCTTGTCGCGCGGCAAGGAAATCCTGCGGCGGCAGATGACGGCGGCCCCGTCCAGTGTGCCGAAAAACGTGTTACAACTCGAACCGGGGGCTTTGCAGCATCGTCATGGATAAGGAGCAAGCACGGTTTGTCCTGCGCAGCTTCCGGCCCGATGGCTCGGATTGTGAGGACCCCGAATTCACCGAAGCGCTCAAGCTGGCCCATCAAGATCTTGAGCTTGGCCAGTGGTTGGCCGGTGAGCGTACCTTTGATGCGGCCTTTGCGGCGGCCTTGGCGGAGGTGAAGCTGCCGGTGGCGCTGTGCAAGAGCATCCTCGATGGTCTGGCCATCGAGCGCGGCGACGTGCCGCAAGCCACCGATGCGATTGATGCCTCCATGATCGGTGCTCTCGCATCGATTCAACCTCCGCCCACGCTGCGCACCGAATTGCTCGCAGCGATGGAGCGCAGCGGACGCGCCACCCGTCCGTCGGTTTTCTGGTGGCGGCGTGCGGCCATTCCCCTGGCGGCGGCGGCCGGCATGGCCTTGGCGTTTTATATCACCCGGCAGCCTGAGTCGCAGGTGCCCCGGTTCGCGTCGGTGCCGGTGGAATTTGTGGAAGCCGGGTTCATTCGCGCCTATGAGTCCCCGCAGTTCCGTTTGGAAGAACAACGCGAGGACCACAGCGCGCTCATCACCCATTTGAAGGAGCGCAAACTTCCCTGTCCGTGTTGCTTGCCGCGGGGGTTGGCCAAGGTGAAAGGCATTGGTTGCCGCGAACTCGTCATTGATGGCAAGAGTGGCTCGCTCATCTGCTTCGATGGGGCGGAAAACGGCGTTGTCAATCTGGTGATTTTCCGCCGCGAGGATGTGCGCGGCGAGTTGCCTGAGCGCCAGTCGCCATCATTCGCCCAATACGGCGCCTGGGCCGTGGCGCGGTGGGCGGACGATGAACGGGTGTTTGTTTTGTTAGGCAAAGACTGCAACGTCACCAAGCTGGCCGCCTTGTTTTGATCCTGCCGCAGTCAAAACTTTTCCGCGTTTGGCGGCGGCTTTGGATTGCATCATCTCCGCCAATGCCTCATGAACACCGCCGATGACCGGACGGGAAATTCGTGAGGCGCTCGACGCGGCGGGAGTGCTGCCTAGCAAACAGCTCGGCCAGAATTTTCTGATAGACCCTAACATGGCGCGCTGGATCGTGTCCCGGCTCGAGGTCACCGCTGATGATGCCGTGGTGGAGGTCGGTCCCGGCACCGGTTCGCTCAGCGAGCATTTGGCGGGCAAGGTCCGGCGTCTCATTCTCATTGAGTTTGACGCACGGCTGGCGGACGCCTTGCGCGAGCGTTACCGCGGGGAGGCGAGTGTGGAGGTGCATCACGCGGATGGTGCCAAGTTTGATGGCCGGACGCTGTTCAAACATCGCCCGCTCAAATTTCTCGGCAACCTGCCATACTCATCCGGTGGCGCGATTCTCAAGAACCTGCTGAGTCGTCCGCATCCTTTCGAGCGGGCGGTCATCATGTTGCAGAAGGAAGTCATCGACCGTCTAGCGGCCGGCCCGGGCACCAAGGATTACGGCGTGTTGTCGTTGCGCACGCAAGCCAACTGGCACGTTGAAGTGCTGCGCAACGTGCCGCCCGAGGCGTTTTATCCGCGACCGACGATCGACTCCAGCGTGGCGGTGTTGCGGTCGCGCACGGACGATAAGACGGCCTTTGACGCGCGGTTGTTTGATGAATTGATTCGCCGCGGGTTTGCCCAACGCCGCAAGCAGCTCAAAAAGCAACTGCCGCCGGAACCGGCATGGGACCCCCTGGCCGCCAGTCTCGGCCTGCCCGCCACCGTGCGCGGCGAGGCCCTCACCCTGGCACAATGGATCGAGCTCACCCGCGCCTATGATCCGCATCCACTCAAGGATTGTCCGCAGCGGGCGGGCGAAATGTTTGATGTGGTTGATGCCAACGATCAGGTCACAGGCACCGCCACCCGGGCGGAGGTGCATGCCGGGAAGTTGCTGCATCGTGCGGTGCACGTGTTGGTTTTCAATACGCGCGGCGACCTGTTACTCCAACAAAGGTCGCGCCTCAAGGATGTGCATCCGGGTCTGTGGGGGTCGAGCGTGTCCGGCCATCTTGATGCCGGCGAGGATTACGCCGCCGCAGCCCTCCGCGAACTTGATGAGGAAATGGGCATCCGCGGCGAGATGCCGGAGGAAATCGCCAGAATCAGCGCCGCTGAGGATACCGGTTGGGAACACGTCAGGATCTATCAAACCCGCCACGATGGGCCGCTGCGTTTCCCATGCTCGGAGGTGGAAGCCGTCCTGTGGTTGCCCGTGGCCGATGTCCGGGCCTGGGTGGCCTCCCGCCCGGCGGATTTCTCCGCAGGCTTCCTCGCTTGCTGGCAAGTCGCCGGACTCTAACCGCGGTCTATGGCCGGCGCTGGATCAGGCGGATGGCGGCCGGATAGAGCCGGTGCTCGACGATTTGAATGCGGGCGTGCAGCGAGTCGGAGGTGTCGCCGGGCAGGATCGGCACCCTTTCCTGCAGCAGGATCGGGCCGGTGTCCATGCCGTCATCGACCTGGTGCACCGTGCAACCGGTCTCGGTCGCTCCGGCATCGAGCGCCTGTTGCCACGAGCGCAAGCCGGGGAAGGCCGGCAACAACGAGGGGTGAATGTTGATGATTTTGTTAGGGAAAGCGTCCAGCAGCGGGCGCTTGACCAGGCGCAGGAATCCCGCGAGGCAAACCAGATCGATACCGGCGGCCTGCAATAGTGCCGCGGTTTCCGCTTGGGAGTCGTCGGGAAACTTGGTGCGGAAGCCACGGCAATCGATCACCCCGGTGGGGATGCCGCGCCGCCGGGCGCGTTCCAGGATGAAAGCGTCCGGGTAGTCGGAAAGCACCAGTGCGATCTGCGCGTCGAGTTGCCCGGCGTCGATCGCATCGAGGATTGCCTGCATATTGGATCCGGACCCTGAACCTAAAACACCTAGCCGCATACGCTGGTTTGTAAACAACCGGCCGCCCCTGCCAAGTTCCAAGTTGGGTTTTATCGGTGTTTCGCTGTCTCGGCCGCCGCGCCAGCCGCTGCGCGGTCCTCCAGACAGCCTGGCCGTGTTCGCATCGCGACAATCCGCGGTCCGATCGGACACGGGATGGCCGCGGCGGCCGGCTCAGCGGGTGACTTCGAGCCGGATGCTGGCGGAGTGGGCGCTGAACTCGGGGGCATACATGCAACGGATTTCGGCGACCCCGGTTTGATAGGTTCCGGCATGTTGGGCACGGACGCTGGTTTCAAAGACGTGGGTGCCGGCGGGCAGGGTGTCGATGAAGAGGTGGCTGGCGGTGTCACGGGTCACCTCGTAATAACCCAGGCCATCCTGCCAGTGGTAGCCGCTCAGCACGTTGACCGGTTCGGTGCCGCTGCCCCGCGGGTCCTTGAGATGCACAAACTCCATCGCCCGGTCGTTGTGCAGGACCAACCGCGTGACCAATTCGTCGCCGACTTTTACCGGGCCGCTGACCGGTTCGAGTTTGGGCCCCTGGTCGGTGTTTCTTCTAACAAGCAAGGCCTTCTCCAGTATGAGCGGCGTGGCATTGTGGCCGGTGACTTTGGCCAAATCCTCGAGATATTGCCAATGCACGCTGGCCCAGGCGACGCCGGGGTCGGTCTTGGTGACTTGGATGGAGCCCATCTCCGGCTTGATCGCGGGGCCGGCGAAGCGCGCCTCATAAAACCCCGTGCCCGGCTCGACTCCATCCGGTTTCACCGGGGTGCCGCCGAGGTTTACTTGCAATTGCGCGTCGCTTCCTAACAAATCTGTGGCATCCGCCAGCAGGGCGTGGATGGCATCGGCGGTGGCCTTGGTGGTGTGCCAGTTGCGCACCTGCAATTGTTTGATGAGCCAGATCTGGCAGGCATCGACGGCTTTGGCGTCGTGGTCGATCTCGCGGAACGCTTCGATCATCATCGCCTGGGTCTCGATGGGAGCCTGCCACCAATGCCAGCGTTCGTCACCTTCGGCATCCTGCCACGACATGCCGGACTCTTCATTGGAAACGGCATGTTCCCTGAGCGAGCGGGTGATGAGGCGGGCGGTGGCATTTTCGCCGAGGCGGTCGAGCGCCAGCGCGGCATGGGCGCGGGACATGCGCGAGTCGAGACTCGGCCAGAATTGTTTGGCCTGGGCGGCGAAATACTCGAACGCCTCCTTGTTGGTGGGCGCGACGGTGCGGTCCTTGAGGAAAAACGTGCGGGCATACAGGTGATAGGCGACCTGTGAATCAAGGTGGTTGGCCTTGAGAGATTGCGGGTCCTTCTTCGCGGCATGTTTGATGGCGGTGAGCCGGCTGGTTAGATTGGCATCGAGTTGAGACAGTGCATTCAGGGCAGGCGTGATGTCGGTCTCCACGCCGAGCGCGCGGAGCCGGGCAAAGCCGGTGGCGATATAAAGCGTGATGGTTTCGTTGCCTTGACCGCCGGGAAACCATGGCCACAAGCGGTCGCGGTCCTGCATATCGCGGAGTTGTTTCAGGGTGAGGTCGAGTTGTTCGCCGAGCTGATTGTCGTCAAACAAGAGACCTAGTTTGCGGCGGGCTTGGGATTGATCGTCCGCATCGTTGAGCCATGGAGTTTCTTCCAGCAGAATTCCCTTGAGGTCGGTGTTCTTGGTGAGCGGGCTGTCGAGCGCCGGGGTGTTTTTCCACAGGTCGAAGATGCGGCGGATTTTCGGATGGGTCGTGGCGAGGTGGCGGGCCAGCGCGTTGGCATAGTAGCGGTTGAAGGTTTGCTCCGCGCACTCGTGGGGGAATTCCATCAGATAGGGCAGCGCCAGCACCGCATACCACGCGGGCTGCGATACGACTTGCACTTGGACCGAGCGGTGTTCCAGGGTGGTGGACTTCCCGCTGTCGAGGAGTTTTGGAAAGGTGAAATCCTTGGTGCCGGCGTCGCGGACCGGCAGGGCCATCGATTCAGTTAGAAGAACGCGCCGCGGGATGACCGGCAGCCAGCCTTCCTCGCCATCCGACAGCGTGCCGCTGGTGGCCAGCGCCTTGTAGGTGAGAAAACCGCTGCCGTCCGGCACTGTCAGGCGCCACGCCAGCGTGCGCGATTCCTTGGCGGGCACGCTCCATGGCTGGTCGGGCGCGGCGATCCCAAGCGCGGCGGTGACATCTTTTTGCGTGGTGCCATCCGCGAATGTCAGACGCGCGATGCCGGCTTGTTCCTTGTCGCTTTGGTTACTGATTTTCACTGTGAAATCCAACGCGTCGCCCTCGCGCAGGAAGCGCGGCGGATTCGGTTGCACCATCAGGTCCTTGGCGGTGATGGTCTCGCCCACGAGCGTGCCGGTGCGCATGTCCTTGTCATGGGCGAAGCCGATGAACTGCCATTGGGTGAGCGCCTCCGGCATGGTGAAGGCGATGCGGACTTCACCCTTGTCATTGCTGGTTAGATGCGGATAGAAAAACGCGGTTTCCTGGAGGTTCTTACGGGCGGCAACCTGTTGGAGAGTGCCCGACAAGGATGGATCAGATTTAGCCATGAGGCATGAGGGTAAGTATCCGTGTCCCGAGTCCCTCATCTTGCCTCTGCTGTCCGGCAGGTCATCTCCGAACCCCCAAACATTCTGATCGGCTTTGGAGTCGCGAGTTGCAGCGTCTGTCATCCGTGCATACTTGCGGTATGGGCTCTTGAACCCAAACCTCACCTTGGGTTGCCAATCCGACCCCTTCTTGAACATAACCGTGGCAGGGTTGAGAGAGGCAGTTCGTGAATATCCAGATTGGTAGCGGCCCAGGCTTTCGAGGTTTGGGAAATCATAGCTGGCGATGGCATTGAGCGAGGCATCATAGAGCGAGGCCATCATTTCCACGCTGGCCGGATGGCCATTGGGATCGGTGACCACGGCTGTCCAGGTGTCCTTGGCACCGGGTGCGAGTTTGGAGGTGAGGTGTTCCCAGCTAACCTTCAGATCCTTGTTGGTCCAGGGGATTTCAAGGGTCTTGGCTAACTTCCGCATGCGGTTTCTGCTGGATTGATAGACCAGAACCCCGATACCTCCCCGCATCGATTCATCCGGCGTGAACTGGAAAACCTGCTGGGTGCGGTTGGGCGCTGACCACTCGCGCTTGAGCAGCGTCTTGTCTCGATAGAACTCAACGCAGGCGCGAGCCGTCGGATAACCGCTGCCCCAAAGCACGCTGACAGGTTGGCCAGGCTCCAGTTTTGAGGCGGAGGCGACGGCAAAGAACGGGATAGGGGTTGGAAACTTGTCAGAAGACAGATCGATCACCTGAAAGCCGTGGGTTGCCCGGGCCTCCCGCCCGTTGGCATCCTTGGCAGTGAACACGGCACGATAGATCCCTGCGGGCAGCGGCGTGGAGATATCGGCCTTGCCGGCCATGTCGCTCTGTTCTTTGCCCGTGCTAACCGGGATTTCCCGCACCTTTTCGCCAAGCTCCCACTTGTCGGTATCGATGGTATCGCCAGCATCACGATCAAACTCGTGATAGCCATCGATATTCTGAATACCGCCAGCGAGGCTTGGCGCGGGTTCCTTGAGTTGGTAAATATTCAGGACACCGACGGCCGGCCGGCCATGGTCAGCGTGAGAGTGGGTGAGAACCCTGAAGACCACGG
>CAIKDP010000395.1 GCA_903826205.1 Akkermansiaceae bacterium | reverse complement strand
TGGCCTGCGACCGTTTTGCGATTCAGGAAAACCACGTCGGGCGTTTCCCAAACGGCTGCGGTCCATTCATTCCAACCCGTGACCATCAGCATCGGCGCACCCACTTTGTTAGCCACTTTCCATTGTTCCTCGAAATACAGGCCTTTGGGCGCGTCGTTGGATAGCCATTGCTCGTTATAGACCGGCTCATGCCCCGGCACACAGCTCACACCGGCGGATTTCATGTTGTTCCAGAGTGGAGCTCCCAGCGATTTGGAGACACACAATTGCTCGACCTTGCCGTCCGCTCCCAGCGCCGGGCGTTGGGGATGGGCATCCATGAAGCGCCAGAGCCCGGGCGCATCCTTGCCCTCGAAAAACGCCCATGTCGGACGCCAGGTGAAATACCCTTGGACTGCGGGCAGCAGCGCGGGTTCCTTGAGCTTTGCCCCATCGGTCGGCATGGGTGATAGAATCAACGGTTTGCCCGCCCACCGGAACCACATGCTGTCGTGTTTGCCAGGTTGATACCAATTCTTGTAGAGCGACTCGGCTTTCCACTCAGACTCGTAGTTGAGGAAAAAGGCAAACAAGGGAACCTTCACCCCTTTGGCTTGCAGTTCCTCGCCGATCTGGAGCAGCGTGGTCAGTTCCTCATCGTAAAGTTGCGCATTCGTCGTATCGAAAATGAGGTAGTCCACACCGGCATCGGCAAGCAGCACGAGGTGTTTGCGGATAACCCATGGATCGGCGGAACGATAGTATCCGAAGAGTGGCTCGCCCCAATAGAACTCCGGAAAGTCAGGGCCGCCGGGCGGATGCGCGGTGAAGTCCATGCATGCTGGCCGGGTTTTGAGAAACTCCGTCATGTTGAATACGCCCGGCATGTGCCTCAGGTTCTTGTGCCAGAGGGAATAGAACAGTCCCACCCAGCGATCACTCTTCGGCGGACCGGTTTCCTCATAGGTGGGAAGCTTGCGCCCGAGGTCGTCCGTGCCCGACCAGTTGGAATTCCCGATGATGACCGCTTGGCCGGCGGCATGCGGCATCAGCCCGCTCAGCACGACTGCCAGTGCCGCCGCTTGCAGCAAGCGCGGCATCAACGGAAGTTCGGGATGGCTGCGCCAGGACGTCCGGGATTTGGAGTAGAGGGCCACTCGTGGGATGACAGGCAGAAGGTGTTGGGGCATGGAGGCGTTGCTGGAAAACATAGAGGACTTTGTGTAATCTGTCATGTGACGTAAATGCGTCACGCGCCGATCCGTCGTGCCGATCCCAATCGCCTTCCTGTCACCACCCAAGGTGGTTCCTCCGGCGGCGCACTTGATCATTGAAGTGGGAAATGCCCTGGATGCTATCGAGATCTTCCCGATGATCTTCAACTAAGTCCGAAAGAAAAGGAGATTGAGGAGATGGAGGAGATGTGGAGGAAGATGGATGAGCGTATAAGACAGACTGGAGGAGGAGGGGATAGCGCGGGCGGCTCATTCTGAAGTTGCCAAGTCCGCTCCAAATATTTTCCCTTTACTGTCCCAGCCATGGCCGCCTGATGCAATTTCAGGGCCGTCAATCTTTCTTCTTTCTCGTCGGCAACGGGGATTCTACGCTACACGCAAGGGCCGCCTCATGGCGCGGCGGTCCGGGTGTTGCCCCATAATGAAAATTTCCTGCCCCAATCCATCCTGTTGCAAGCACTTGAGCGGCCCCAAGGCGCTGATGGGTCGCCGGTTCTCATGCCCGGCATGCGGGCACTCATTCATCTGGACCGACTGCTTCCACTCCGGCGACTCGTTTGTGATCTACGACCTTGAGACGACTGGGCTCTATCCGGACTCCGACGAATTCATCCAGATCGCGGCGGTCAGGTTGCGGGCGGGTTGCCTGTGCCCGGCGGAAACCTTCTTCAGCTTTGCCCGTCCTCGCCAGCGCATCTCGTCGTTCATCACCAGCTACACGGGCATCAGCAACGACGATGTGCGGGATGCACCGCGACCGGAGGAAGTGCTCTGCGGCTTCGCCCGCTGGGCTGGCGACTCCACCCTCATCGCGCACAACGGCAAGCGCTTCGATGGCAAGTTCCTGTCCGCCACCTGCCAGCGCCACCAACTGCCGACCCGCGAGGCGCAGTGCATCGACTCGATCCACATCTCGAAGATGCTCTTTGGCAACACCCGCGGCACCGGGCATTCCCTCGACCACGTGAAGTCACGCCTCGGTTTGCGCGACACCGACATGCGCCGGCACGATGCCCGTGGTGACGTGGATCTGTTGGGCCGGGCCGTTGAGGAAATGTCGCGCAGGCTCAGCCTAGATGCGTCCTTCAATGGAGTGCCCCGACATGCCACGCTGCTGCCTCACGTTTGAATCCCGTTGATGACATGAATCCAAAGCTGAATATGGACGCCACTTTCTGGAATGACCGCTACGCTGTTGCCGATCATGTGTATGGCACTGAACCCAATGCATTCGTGGCGGAAGTCGCACGGCACATTCCCGCCGGACCGGTGTTGTGCCTGGCCGAAGGCGAGGGACGCAACGCCGTCTATCTCGCCACGTTGGGCCACCGTGTCACCGCCGTGGACCAATCGGAGGTGGGTCTGGCCAAGGCGCGTCGTCTTGCAGAAGCCAGCGGCGTGGAAATCACCACAGTGACCGCCGATCTGAGCAACTATGACATCGCGACCGGTGCCTGGGCTGGAATCATCGCCACCTTTACGCACCTGCCGCCGGTCGTGCGTCACAGGATTCACCGCGATGTGGCGGCAGGCCTGATGCCAGGTGGGGTATTCATTCTCGAAGCCTACACGCCAGCGCAACTGGCATTCGACACCGGCGGCCCGAAAGCACCCGAGATGCTCATGACCTTGGCTGAATTGCGCGGGGAATTATTCGGGCTCGAATTTGAGATCGCGCGCGAACTGGAACGCGACGTGACAGAAGGGGCCTTCCACACCGGCCGGGGTGCCGTTGTGCAGATTCTTGCGAGGCGGCTTTGACTTTGTCGTTGCTGCCCACCCGGTCGTCCCTTTGACTTTGCGCCCTCCATGACCCGCGACGAACTCATCGATAAAATTGGCAAGGTTGAGGCCCTGTTCAAATCCACCCAGTCGCAAGGCGAAATGCAGGCGGCGCGGGGTGCGCTCGAACGCCTCCATGCCCAGCTTGCCGCCGCGCCCCAGCCTGCGGTGGAGTTCAAGTTCTCCCTGACCGATCCATGGAAACGCCAACTCTTTCTGGCGCTGGTCCGCCGCCATGGCCTTCAGCCATACCGCCGCCCGCGCCAACGCCACACCACCGTCATGGTCCGCCTTCAGCGCAAGTTCCTCGATGAGATCCTGTGGCCGGAGTATTTGCAGCTTTCGCAATTGCTTCACGACTACCTCAATGAAGCCACCCGC
>CAIKDP010000394.1 GCA_903826205.1 Akkermansiaceae bacterium | reverse complement strand
GCCGCTGGGGCAGCGGATGAGACACGCACGAGCCAGCAGGTGACTTGAATGACGAACATGGGGGGCACTCCCAGGCAGATCACATGCTCATGCTTGATCTCGTCAATTGACGCCGCGTCCCGCCCGTTAACGGTGTGCAGATCCGCGTGAAACTCCCGCCTGCCCGGCCTCAGGGAATAGACGGTCGGGCACTCGCATCTAATAATAAATGAGGCAAGTAGCTATAAAGTAGATCTAAAGTAGATTCAAAGTAAAGTATTTATTGCCAAAACAGAGATTGCCTGATACGTTTGCCGCAGCAGCGGGGACCGAGCATCGAGCAGACCCCAACACCGCCCCAAGAACACCGAACCCAAAATCAGGCCATGAAGCTCCAAGACATCAAACGCGTCTTCCACGAGTGGATCAATCGACCCGAGAGAGAGGTCCCCGATCTGCGGAGCCGGTTGATCATCAGGGCCGGACGGCAAGCCCAGAGGGATTGGGACATAGTGGGGCACCCGGACTTCGGCCGCACCATGGCCTCGCAACTTTTTAACACTGGTCTGGAACTGCCCTCGATAGGGGCGCACGCATACAGGTGGTTGCTCAGGGGAGTTAGGTATTTTGAATCGTTGGGCAAAACCCTAGCGACCGCTCCTGATGTACAGGCCGTTACCGAAGCCAACGCCCTGCATGGGTCCGCGGACATCCGGGTGGTCATCCAGGCGGCGCTTCTGGGACGGGATGCATCGACAGAATCGGTGGCCGCGGCCCTGAACTTGGCACTGCCGGTGGTGAACGCCTTCAGCGACCTATGGTTCAACGTCGTGGACCGCAAGGACGAGCCGGCGTATCGCGTCAAAGCGGCGGAGTTCGCCTTGACCCGACCGGGAATGTTGTTTGATGCCCGATCTGTACACCCGGATGATGAGGCGCTGCTCCTCACCGGCCTGCATGGCAACGTCCAAGATGTCATCGCGCTGGCAGGCCGCCAGGGCCGCCATGCCTTCAACTGAAAACCATCACACTCATGAAACGCGACCCATACCTGGAACTCACCGCACGCCAGAAATCGTTCAGTGATAGAATTGCTGAAGACTTCAATAACCATTATTTCGGCCCTCCTAAAAAGCCCGCGCGCCGCCGTGCTCCGAAGCCCGCCAAGCCGCGGGTGGACATCAATGCTGAATTGCTCCTGGCCGCCAGAAACGGATCGCTTTTCAGGGCCATCTTCCTCGGCCGCTTCAGCAAAATAGTGCCGTCATTCGAGACCGCCCCACCGCCATCCGGGGAACAATATGACGGGGTGCCTTTCGAGCACTTGGATCCAACCAGTGCCGCGATTTGGGAAAAGATGTTGTCCCACCCGAGCCTGAGCAGACTTGTCCCGAGCATGTAGATGCCATTAGCCATGAACTCCACCCAGCCCCCAGCCGAAAATATTCTAGGCAAAAGCCTGAGCAGCTGGGCCGGCACGCTCGGCACCAACGCCGATAATGCGCTGGCACTGGCGGCCTCAATCCTGACCGGAATGGCCGGGCCGGGCGCGACCCTGCGTATGCCGTGGGGGAATGTTCCGCTACAGGGTCTGAACCTATTGGTGCGGGACCGCCAGGGCAATGCCTCGATGGCGCTGGAGATGCTGCTCAGCCCGCTTCGGATATTCAACTTGCGGGTGCTCGGTAGCATGGCTGGCACGAATCGCCGAATGCTGGATCATTTGCAGGCCGGCACCTTCGCCACCAACCCGGCAAAGGCCAACCCGAATGGCCGCATCGAGAGCGTCGAGCTGCAGAAACTCCGGGACGGCATCCAGCCCGAGCAGAGCTACAAGGAAGCGTCATCAGCATCTGACCTAAAACCCTCAACTGCCGTACTGCGCCTAGAGGCGATGCGCCGCCCCGCGTTGTTGCTGGAGGGCGCGCGTTTCAGCGAATTGAAATCGCTCCTGCTGGGTTGCCACCGGTTGAGTGCCCTCGCCATCCTTAGGCTGGCCCCGGAACTCGACAGCCCGGACCGGAAAAAGCTGCTGGCCACTTTGGTGGACCTGATGGACGGCATTGAGCTGAAGATCCCGCAGGGCCGGACCGTCCAGGGCATCGAGCTCAACCATCCGGCCAAGGTCAATGCGATCTTCCGTTTGGATCAGCCGACATGGGAGCGTATCCACAACGAGGCTCCACAACTGTTGGAGCGGGGGCTGCTGGTGGCCGACGACACCCCGCCTGCCAGCCATGAGCCGAGAGTCGCCGGGGCCGCGGCATTCAACGAGTTCTACACGGTCGCCATCAACGAGATTGGTGTCACGCGCCGCGATGGACTG
>CAIKDP010000393.1 GCA_903826205.1 Akkermansiaceae bacterium | reverse complement strand
TCCTCCACCGGGATGGCGGCCCTGAGCGCTTGCATGCGCTCATCTTCTGCAAATCCCCCGTTTCCTGGCGCTTACCAAAATGAAAAGGTGCGTCCTATATTGGATGTTAGGCGAGAAACATTGAGTTGACTCCAGAAATGTAATAGCATTACCATTTCATGGGTATTTTATGAGGATCCATAAGAGCAGGCAAGATTTTTCTTTGCCAGCAATTCCCATCGTGGATACGGTAGTGCCCAATCCCAAGCTCAAGTTGCTGGACCATTGCGGGGTCAGACCGTAGAAAAGTAGGCGAGCCATGGCTTATTCGATGTCCAGTTTAGGTTGCAAAGCGTCATCGGGCGGGCCTTTCATCCATTTGTGGAGGTTGCTCTTGGCACCCTTGGGTTTTCCCAGGTTGAGCCGCCCGGCGATCGGCTTGATGGAGAGAGTTGTTTCTCGACGCAAGCGCGCCGCTAGCGCCAGCTTCAAGGGATCGCTTTTGGGCCGGCGGATCAGATCCTCACTCTTCATCCGGCAGAAGGCATGCACCCACCAGTCCGTTTTCTGGCAAGCCTCCGCAAGGGTCTTGATGAATTCATGCCGATCCACGTCGTCCAGGAAGATATCATCGCGCTGGTCGCCACGGCTCATCACGTGATACATGGCGCCCGGGTACTCCACTCGCATCTTGCGCGGCATGGATCGAGCGTTGGACCTGCCCTGCTCAGAAGTCAATCGCAAACCACCGAGCTTTCTACGGTCTGACCCTGCGATTGTCGCGGGCGGTGCCGTCGTCTTCCGTGGGCTTGGCTTCGATGGCTACTTGGGGATTGAACTCGTCGGGCACGATGAAGTCAGGTGTCTGGTCTCTTGACCCTGCCACGATCATGCCTCCTGCGCCGCTGTATGAATCACGGTCGGTAGGTCTGAGGGATTCAGGCACCGATCAGACTGCCATCTCCCAAACCCGCCATGTTCGTTGACGGCTTTGACCCACTCGCCAAGGTAACGCCGTTTCGTATCGTCCTGGGGTGTGTTCTGCCCCTTCGTTTCGACGATCAAGTTTGTGCCCTTCGTGAGCCGAATCAGGTAGTCGGGCCGGTATTTGTGGAAGATGCCTGCGAAGATGTAGGCAATCTCAAATCCCAAGTGGTCATTCTTGGCCCAGGCTGCCACGCTCTGGTTATGGTCAAGCTCATACGCGGCCTGCGCTTCCCAGGTCGAGTCCGCCACACATAGGTTGATGTGCGAGCGGTTCGCCGCCACGACCGGCTTGCCGGTGAACCACGGCAACATGTCAGCCGTTGAACGGATTGGCCGGTTGCTGTCGAACACGGGTTCAACCGTCACCGTGTTGCCGAAGCGGATGGCCTCGAACACATGCTGCACAATGCGCGCCATGTTCAACGTGAGCATCACGCGCCGCCTCATTTCGTCCCGATAGAACAGCGGCGGGTTGATTTCGAGCAGCGGCGACGTGATGAACCTCTCAACCAGCCGAATTACCTGGGCGAGCAGATTCTCCTTCGTGCCGCATGCAAGAGCTTGAGCAAAGTTGAGTTTACGCCGAAACTGATGAAGTTTTCGGTGTACTCTTCTTTGTTCGAGGGAAACTAGGTTTCGGTCT
>CAIKDP010000392.1 GCA_903826205.1 Akkermansiaceae bacterium | reverse complement strand
GCCAGGTAATCGACCTTGGCTTGCAGGTTTGTTAGATATGCAAGCGCCAGCCGACCGTCCTTGAATGCAACATCCAGGGAGACAACCTCATTGTGAAGTTTCCAGGCATTGCCGTTGCCTTTTGAGATCGTCGCCGGACTCTCCGCCATCACAGACGCCGTGCCCAACACGAAGCTGATGAACTGAAAAAGGCGGGACACGGTGTTCGTGCGAAAAAGGCGTCTCACATTCATCCTGAACCTTTGCATCTCACGGATCGACCTTGGCGGGCTTCTCCTACTTCAACGAGAACTCTGCGATGGATGGTCCTGCCGTCGACTGCAGGATGTTCAGGCGCACGAGCTGTGCCTTCACCGGGGTAAAGGTCTGGTTGAAATTCGCTCCGATGGTTTTGCCGTCGATGAGCGTCTTCCACACCTCGCCGGTCTTATATTCCAACTTGAAGCTCTGAACTCGTTGACCGCCCTCGGCCCATTCATTGATCTCCACTTTGGTTAGATCCTTCGGTTTGCCGAGGTCCACTTCCAGGCAGGCCTTGGTGATGTTGCTATCGGTTGCCCACCGCGTTGCGACGTTGCCGTCGGTCGCCATGTCGGCACCATACTCCGCCTGCTTCTGATAGGTGTTGGTCGCCCTGACCTTTTTGCCGCCGCCGGTGGTGTATTTCAGCACGAAGTTCACAATCGGCGTGGGGTCTGGCAAGCTATGCGGCCGGTGGCCCGCGCCCGGTTTCCGGATGACGGTGATGACTCCGCCGAGTTCCTTGTAACGTTTTTCCAACGCCAAGGTGTTGCCCTCGATCGGCACCACCCAGTCGTGCATATCGCCGCAGACGCAGAAAATCGGCACCTTCGCCTTGACCAACGGCTCGAGGTTCTCGTTCTTGTCGATCGGGTTGCCCTTGTAGGCGCGCGCCTCGGCATCAGTCATCTTGTAGGCGGCAAGGACTTCACCCCATTCGCGACCATACATCTTGACGAGCCGGCCTTGACTGCCGCCGCCACCGCCGGGCCAGCTTTTGAAGTCGCACACCGGCGCGTCCAGGTAGATGCCGGCGGTGCGTTCCGGGTGACGGATCGCCCAATTGAGGGCATAGAGGCCGCCGCGGCTGAACCCTTCCAACACGGTCTTGGGATTGAGTCCGTAGGTCTTGGTGACGTGGTCGTAGAATTTATCCATGGCATCGAGCGCGACCGGCGCGCCATGCAGCCCGCCCACACCGATGTAGGCGACATAGACGCCCTCGCCTAACAGCGCGATGTCGGCCTGTGGATCGATCCCGAAGAACTCCGTGCGCCAGATCCAATGTTTACCAGGCGCGGGAGTCTTGGGCACCACCAGCAGCGCGCCACGACCACCAACGTTGAAATCGATCTGTTCGTATCCATTCCACTGGCCGCCGGTGGCCACCCCGGGGGACACCGCGAGCCACGCGCTGGCACAGCACAGCGCGACGGTCATGCGGTGGCGGCGATGGTAGGGCGCAGCGGCCCGCAGCGCCGACTTCCCCCGCCGCAAGCGGGCAAGCACGGCGGACCAGGGCCGGTCCGCCCTACCATTTTCAGACATGCTGTTGGAATTCATGGTTTGGCGGATTTGGGTTTGAGTTCGAACGACTTCATGGAAAGCCCGCGCTGTGGGGGTGCGCACAACCAGAGCATCTGAGTGCCCTCGACCATATATATGTCCAAGGGTTTGGTGGCATTCCAGCAACCGGACCTATCGGGGGCCGCTTCCGCTTCGAGCCAACCGGTGCCATCAAAGACCTTGCCCACACTGATGTCCCAGATGGTCGGGCCGCCCGTCGGGCTCTTGCCATCCAACAGGCTGAGCCGCACATTCTGCGTGGTCACCGGCGGGAATTCCTTTTTGCATTCCCCGATGTCGGTGCCTTCAAAGAGCACCTTCCATTCGTCGCCCGCCTTGTATTCCACCCGGTATCTGGAGACGCGTTCCCAGGAACGTTCGTCGATGATCATTTTGCTGATCTCCTTGGGCTCGCCCAGATCCAGTTCGATCCACCCTTGCTCCTTGCCCAGATTCATGGCCCAGCGGGTTCCCAGATCCTGGTCAATGGCCATCTTGGGTCCCAGCGCTTCCTGCTGCCGGTAGACATCAGATGCCATGGCGGCCTTGACCGGATACATCGCGCCGAACGATCTGGCATAGAGCCGTTGGCCCCAGTTCATGGCCGCCAAGGTGGCGGTCAATTCATAGACACCGGTCTTGGGGACCTTGACTTTATAACCGACCCAGGCGGCCTGCGACATCGCGCCGAAATGGATTTGTTTGCCCCCGGTGAAACTATCCTCAGCCGCCACGCCGGGACCGTAACCACTGATACCACCCATGCTCACATACTCGCCGGCCTCAAAATGCATGACCCCGGGTGCCAGCTTGGCCGGCGGAGCCGGCTTGACCACCGGCTTGTCCGCCGCCGCCACTGCGGGCGAGGGTTGGAACGGGGCAATCGCGTCTTTGCTCGCATCGGCAACCGCCGGCATGCTGTCCATGACCGCCTTGATCTGCGCCTTATCGGTTAGAGCGGACGCCAGCCAGCGCAGGTGCTCCACGTTGGCGAAGGCGTTGGTTTTGCGCTCCTTGACGCGCTCCAAAAACTCACCGCCCGACATCATGGCGCGGTCGGCGAGTTTCGACACGCCCCAACTTTTACCCAGAGCGACCTGCCAGTTGCCATCCTTGTCGCGGAAGGCGACCGCGGCATGCGCCGGTTGGGCCACGCCGGTGGCGGGGATGCCGAACGCCTGGTTGATGAACACGCCGAAGGAGGATCTGGGGCCGCACTTCCCGCCTCCCGAAAACACGCAGCTCATGTTGTTATAGGGAATCTGCGACCCTTGATATTGCATCTGGCTCGCCATCCCAACAATGTTCTCATTTTTCCTGAATCCGGGATTCCAAGAGTTGAGCGCTTCCCGCGCCCACGCCAGATCCGCGTCGGACGCCCCGGACGACACCACATGCGTCATCTCCCAGGCGGTGAGCGAGTCGAAGCTCGGCATCAGCTCGTGGTTCTTGTGCGCCTTGAGGTAGTTGCCGAAGCGGGCCAGCGGCGTGCTTTGCACCTTGGCCATGCCCACACCGACGTTGCCGGTGCCGGGTGGCCGCAACACAGTGGCTATGGCGAGACGCAAATAGACGCCTTCCCGTGCCTCCGGATAGGCTTCGCAGATTTGTTTCCAATTGTCCAAAACGATGGCGTTGATCGACCAGCTGTTGTCATATCGGCCGGCATTTTCGGTTGGGGTGCGGGTGAGCAACACTTCATCCATGATCTTGCCGTTGGACATCACCCAGGTCAGGAACGCCTTGTTCTTCGGGTCCGCCTTGGCGTAGCCGCCCAAGTCCGGTTGATCCCACACCTTGCCAATGAATTGGCGCTCGGCCAAGGCAGCGACAAATACCGGATCCTTGAGCAGGGTCAGCATCTTCTCCTTGGTGATCTGGGCCGGGTCCGCAGGCACCTGTTGTTTCAGCCAGGCCGCAAGCTGGCCGTTATAGGCGGTGAAATCCCCCGCGTTGATCGCCGCCGCCCGATCCTTGGCATTGGGCGCCCACGCGTGGGCTGTCATGGATAGCGAGAACAATGTCATGCCCCAAACGAGGCATCCCGGCAACTTGCCTGGCTTCACAGGCTTCACATTCGATTTCATGTCTGTCATTTTTGTTAGTTTGAGATTCAGGCAGATTCGGGTCTTGCGTTGGGATTCTGAAAATTGCTCTCTTCCGGTGCCAGTCCACCCACTGCCGCGCGCGTCGCATGCATACATACCAGTTGGACCCGTTCTTTCATAAATAATAGACCTTCGTGGGCGCGTTCGTGAGAACGCAGGCTCTTCGTGGGCGCGTTCGTGAAAATGCGGGGCCGCCGGTCCGCACCGGCAGCCCCTTTCTCCTGGAGAAAACCCATTAACTCCGGGAAAGGTGAGGTGGAAGTTATCAGATATATTTATAGGATATTTGTAGAGCTTGCTCGCTGCGTTGTAGCTGCGGCTTCCAGCCGCTGTCTTCTCCTGTTCCTCATATCGCCTGTGATATACATTGTAGAACCGCTGCCGCCATTACTCAACTGCAACGAAGGCAGGGTATGGCTGGCACCCGTCACATTGATTGTGGACCCACTAGCAGGCACTATGGAACTCAGGCCTGTGAAGATCGTCGGCGTGGCTCCGTTAAGGTTGAGGATTGCGCCGGAACCTAGCGAAGTGCTGCCGGCGTAAACCGATCCGCTCACAGTCACGGTATAGAGGGTCTCGCTATCACCAATGGCTGCAGTATTCGACGGGCCGTTGGTACTATCCCAGGGAGTATTCGAGACGCCGGTCCAGTTGGTGGCAGTGGTGTCCCATGTTCCGGATGTGGTATTCCATGTGCCGGTGTCTGCAAGCGCCGGGCCGGCTGCGAGCAAGGCGCTGAGGGTGATGACTGGGGCGCCGGAGCGGACGAGGGAATGGCCGGATTTGGATTTCATGAGGGGACAGAGTGGGCGGGGGGGCGGAAAATTCAGGATTTAAGCCTTAACCTCGAAACGGGAGAGGAAGAAAAGGTGGAGCGAAAGCCTCAGAATCGGCAATGGCTTGCGGATCATGCCCAAAATCGAAAACCTGTCATGTCGTTAAGATCGCTACATAAGAGACAGAGGCGGAGGGAAGAGTGCTTCGATGTTTCGGCAGGGGTAGGCGCGGCGGCCTCGCGGTTTGTAGCTGCGGCTACCAGCCCGCGCGCGAACTGGTGCGTGGGACGGCTCATCCGCGTGCCCTGGCACCGCCCGTGCGGGCGGATAAGTCGGCGGACCGGGCCGGGCCGCCCTACCCTCGCGGTTTCTTGCTGCAGCACCGGGCCGCGCCAGCGGCAACCGAAGATCTCATCCTTCGCGGCCTTCGCGTGAGGCCATTGTTAGGGTGTCCGGGGCCAGGAAAACCGCTGCTAAGATGAAGTTGGCTAGAGAGGCAAGTGCCCTCTGCGGGCATCCGTTCTTTGC
>CAIKDP010000391.1 GCA_903826205.1 Akkermansiaceae bacterium | reverse complement strand
CAGGTGCGTCAATGCAGCCGAGCGTCTGGTAGTGGCGGAACGTGCGCGGCGAAAACTCCTGGCTCGCCCGGGAGTCGGTACCAATCTCATCCGGGCGGAAGCGGGCGACCACCGCGTTGATCCACTCCAACAAGTCCGTCAGTGAGACACCGTCCGTCCAGTCCATCTGCTCGACTTCCTCAAGTTCACGGACGGCGGCGGCGGGGATGCGGATGGCGGGGTGGTTCGTGGTCACGGCGGGATAATGCTGCAACCGTTGCAATCTTGCAAGATTTAGCTTGCAATTATTTTCCGGGCTGTCAGAACGGCGCGCGCACACGGCGTGTGTCTCATCGGACTGTATGCATGCCCGTATGGGCCCTGGGACATCCGGCCCGTAATTACGACCGACTGTGTGTCATAAGACTTTGATAGGGTTCGCCCGCAAGACCGCCGCGCCATTCACGGCGCACAAACTCTGCGAGCGTTCCACCGCAAAAGTGGCGGCCGTCAATACCGCGGCCGCCAATCCCCTTCAATAGGTAAACTGGTGTGAATCCAGACAACGACATGAATGCCATAAAGCGCATTTTGAAAAGACAGACATGGATCGAGGAACTGAAGCAGATCAAGCTCGCGGTGAAAGCCGTGGAGTTGTATGCGGCGAAATACATCCCCGCCCACATCAAGCAGGAGATGAGGATCAGCGCCGCACAAGGGCAGGTTCCATACTTTGACGTCGTGTGCTCCAACCTCGCCTACGAGATTGCCATGATCGCCACCACACCCGGGAAACTGGATGTGAGCGGCATGTGGAAATCACTGGCTGGGCTGCCAGCCACCCGCGTCGGTTGCACATCGTTCGGGTATTGGAGCAGCACCGGTCACGGTGAATATGACATCAACGAAGCCGTGATGTTCGCCCGCAACCTTGACTGGCCGGATCCAGACGGGTTGCTCAAGAAGTACACACAGTCGAAGCAGTACAAGGCCCGAGCGGACTTCCCGTTCTGGTCGTTCAAGAAGCCGCTAGCTCCGTTCCACTCGCTGACGTTTCCGGGTTACTCTGGTGTGTTGACGGGCTACGCTCCCGGCAGGTTCGCTGTGTCCCTGAACGCGGTGATCAATGACGCAGCCATATCGTTCGGGGCCGCACCGTCGATGCTGACAAGGCAGGCACTGGAAACGTGCAGCACCTTCAAGGATGCGATCAAGCTGCTGTGCCGCACGCCGCTGGTGTGTGGCGCGCTGTTCACGGTCATCGACGCGGACTCCTGCTCCGGCAAGAACGCCGGCTGTGTCATCGAGCGTAGTCCCAAGGGATACGCCATCCGGCATGCCGTCCCGGTGGGTCCGAACGACTGGGTGGTGTGCGCTACCAACGACTACCACGCCATCAAGGCGGCCGACGTTTCCGACCTCCCGTCGGAGATGGCGGCGATGTCCGGCATCGCCCAGACGTCTTGCAACCGCTACAACAAGGTTATCAACGGCCTGCGCAATGCCCGGCTCGGGCTGCCGGACGAAGAGATGGTGGATGACGAAGATATCCGCCGCATCCTCAAGGATACGGAGTTCGGCTGCACGGTGCACTCCACCGTGTTTGATGCGATCGACAGCAAGGACCTGCCTTGGGAATAATTGGAATCAGAGGGTGGCAGGCTTCAGGCTTGCCACCTCTGGTTTTTTCCATGCCCGTCGACCGCTGTGGCGTGGTAGTCCCCAAATGGGGACTGGGTCGGCCGGACTGAGGGCGTTGCCAATTGGTAACGATGGTACCGGCAGGCGTCGCGGGGCGTATGGAGCCAGCGGTGCTTGCCCGGGCTTGCTGCTGCGGGATGGTCGGTTTTCAGGATGACGCAAAAGCGTCATTCTCCTCTTGTAAGGGGTGTGGGGGGCCGCTCAGCCGGTCCGCGCTCATCAGGCTCACCCAACCATTCAACGCCGCCCTGCCTCAGGTCATGGTCAATGCCACGTGCCCCGCTAGGGCCGCACCGAAAATGGGCGGGCTCGCAGATGCGGACTCAAATGCTCATGGGGCGGGACACCCCCCACTCGACCGACCCCGTCCGTGGTTCTGCAGAGCTTCGTGTTGGCATTACGCGCGCCCTGCCCTAACGTGCGCGTCCCGTTCATGCCTGCTGCCACCGCGCTCCCCATCTGGAAGATACACGCCGACATCCTGCGCACGCTGGAAGCCGGCAATCGCCTGGTGCTCGTCGCGCCCACCGGCTCGGGCAAGACCACGCAAGTGCCGCAGATGCTGCTCGATGCGGGAATCGCGGGCGAAAAAATGATCGTGGTGTTGCAACCCCGGCGCGTCGCCGCCCGCAGCTTGGCCACCCGCGTCGCCTGGGAGCGCGGGGGCAAACCCGGCGCGGAGGTTGGCTATCAAATCCGCTTTGACGATCACACCGGCATCGGCACCCGCATCTGTTTTGTCACCAAAGCCAACGGCTTCAGCTTTGAGCGCTGCCGCAGCTACGGCATCAACGCCCAGGTCGCGCGCCAAGTGGAGCAGACCTGCCAGCAAATCCTGCAGGTCGCCCACCAGCAGCGCCTCTACAACCGTGAGGCAGCACCCGCCAGTACCGCAAATACCGACGAGGCCCTGCGGCGTTGCGTCATGGCCGGCTTCGTCGATCAGCTCGCCAAACGCCGCGAACCCGGCAAGCCCGAATGCGATCTCACCGGGCACAGGCAAGGCCAGCTCGTGCGCGAAAGCGTGGTGCAGGACGCCGCGTTTTTCGTCGCCGCCAACCTGCGGGAGGCGCCCTCTCGCGGCTCCGCCCCGCTGACCCTGCTCAGCCTCGCCACCGCCGTGCAGCCCACGTGGATCGCCGAGATGTTTCCCCAGCATCTGAGCACCACCGTGGAGCACCTGTTTGATGCCACTAACAAGCGTGTCGCCGCGATGAAACTTGTGCGCTATCACGATCTCGTGATCGAGCGGAAGTCGCAGCAACGCGACCTCGATCCCGTCGCCAGCGGACGCTGCCTCGCCGCCGCCCACCGCGCAGGAGCCTTTGAGCTGCCGCTGATGGATCATCGGCTGAAACAATTCATCGCCCGGGTGGCCCTCATCCACGCCACCTTGCCCGAGCTGGAGTTTGCCCCGTTTGATGAGGCCGCCATCACGGCTTGCCTCGCCCGTGCATTCGCCGGTCTCTCGCTGGTGAAGGAGGCCCAGACCGCGCCCCTCAGCGCCGCATTCCATCAGCATTTGGAAAAAGGCCAATCTAGTTGGCTCGATGAGTTGCTGCCGCTCGCCATCCCCTGGGCCGACAGCCGCTCCCTCAAAGTCTCCTATCTGGACGGGTCGCCGGAAGCACAGGTGAAACTGCAGGACTGCTTCGCGCTCAAAGAGCACCCCAGCCTTTGTGAGGGCCGCCTCCCCGTGCTCCTCTGCCTCTGCACCCCCGACGGCAAACGCCTCGCCACCACCACCGACTGGCCCACCTTCCTTGCCCGTGAATGGCCGAAGCACCGCCAAGCGGTGTCCAGGAAGTTCCCCGGTCACGTGTGGCGCTAATCGCCCACTTGCCCCACGCTGCCGACCCGGTCGACAATCCACGGCGGCAAGGGACGACCCCGCCTGCCACTACTTTTTCTGCGCCGGATATCCCACCGCTTGGGCGAGGATGATCTTTTGCTCGGGCCTGAGCTTCCACGCATCGACCAAGGGCTGACGCTCCCCCAGTTCATGAACCACCGTCGCCAGACCGGCGGACGCGCAGAATAGGTAGACGTTTTGGCTGATGGACCCGGTGTCGGCCCATGCGTAGGGTTCCCTGGCCTCCGGCTTGGCCTTCACCATGCGGGCGAGGTCGGCGACAAACACCAGTTCCACCGGCGCGACCTTGACGAAATCCTGACCGCCGGTCTTGGCCCGCATGTCCCCTTCGGCGACAGGATCGAGGCGGTTCGCTTTGGGGTTGTAGAGGAACACCCCGTCGGCGAGCACCGCGTAGATGTCGATTTCCTGCGAGTTCATGGCGGACGGTGCGGTGCGGTGGTCAATGGCCGGCCGGTTGATGCCAAACGCCGCCCACAGCAAGTCGGCGAGTTCCTGTGGCTCCAGGGCCTTCGGGCTGAACTCACGCTGCGACTGCCGCTCCATCAGCGCCTGCATCAACGGCTTGCCGCCGTCTGTGTGGGGTGAAGGCAGGAGCAATGGCTTCAGGTCGGCCGCAGCTTGGGAGACCATCACGGCCATGAATGCTGCCGGCAGGATGGCGGTGAGGTGGTGTCGCATGGTGGTGACTGGATTCATAATGAGACATGGGTGAGTCCGCCACGCCGGGAATGCAACCGAAAACATCAACGGGTGACGGATTCCAACATGTATCACCACTGACTACCACCACCTGCAATTCGCCCCCCGGCTGTGTCATTAACATTTGAGAACCCGCGCGTACCCTAACCGCCGGGCACTCCGACGCATCCAGTCCCGCAACGGTGGTTTGCATTTAGCCACCCATCTCCATCCGCCACGCCGTGTGTCCGCCTGCGTGACCATCACCCTATCGAAACTTTAAGCCTTTTCAAGTTCCGCACTGCCATCCCCCGGCGGCAGCGGGAGCCCCACCCTGGCAACCGCCACGGCCGGCTTCCGCGTGGGGGTCGTGTTTGTGAACCGGTCGCCTTTCAAAAACAAACCGAAATGACCCCACAAAATGAGCCCCATGATGGACGAAATGTTAGTGAATGAAGTCGTGCCACGCCTGCGTGCCACCGCGCGTTCGATTCCAAAAATCGGCAACGAAGATGATGAGGAAGTTATTCAGGATGCCACCTTGATGGCGGCCCGGATGATGGACTCGGCGGAAAAATCCGGGCAGAAGTTTAGCGGTGGTAACATCGCCTACTACGCCGCCAGAGCAGCCCGCAGCGGACGCCGCAGTTACTATTCAGGTCGTAGTGACGTATTCTCGCCGGGCTGCCAGATTGACGGCAGGGCGCGGCATGAGTCGCTCGATGAAGAAATCAAGCTTGAAACCGGTGAACCCGGCTCCCTGCATGATGTCGTCACGCCTTTTGGAAGTGACGACCGTGAGTGCGATCCTGCCGAGGAAGCGGCCCGCAACCTCGACTGGCAAGCGTTCCTTGCTGCCCATCCGCCACGTCACCGCACCGCGATCCTGGTGCTTGTCGATGGTGGAACCATGCGTGAAGCCGGGAAGCTCTGTGGCATTGGCGACAGTGCCGCCGCCAAGCTCAAACGGCGTATTGCCAACGACCTCGTTGAATATTTCGGCGAGGACGTCATCAGGCGCCTGCTCGATGGCAGGCGTCCGGGCTGGGAATCCGACCTGCGTCAGTCGCGGGAACGCCACCTCTGCCATGTAGACGCCGGTAGGGAGGCCGCTGTTCTTGTGCCGTGCTGATAGTCACTGCGCCTCCCCGGTGCTCCGGGGAGGATGCGGGTGGCGACAGGCCGCTGCCGCTTTGTTTTTGCTGGTGGTGGTGGCACCTTCAATGTGGGCGGTGCTTGGGCGGACGAGCACGGGACTGCTCGCAGGCGTTCCAAACTTCGATATTTCGAACTTGGACAGCGGATTTCACACCGACGCAGAGACATTCCCAGCGGATTAGTGCACTTTGAGTGCACCGGTTTTTTTCTAGCAATAAAAAAGGGAGCTTTTAGAGCTCCCTAAGTCTTTGATTACCAAAGAGAAGTGCTCGAAAGAGGACTCGAACCTCCACGGGTTACCCCACTAGATCCTTAGAACGGTAAGGAAGTCATAACTCTTTGATAATCAATTCGTGTAATTCTTAAAACGACCCGTTTTTCGGTGTATTCTCGCTTTTTTGTGGCAATATGGGCAGTAACATGATTCATAGATTTTGTCCCCCACATCATGCCACGCAAACCATCATTTTCGTTCCTGCAAACCCCATACGGCTGGAAAGTTGAAATTCCTGCAACCCTTTCCCAATCGGGTAAACGGGAGCGCGCATTTTTCAAAACCCGCGACAAGGCCAGGGACTACGCCCAGGAAATGGAGACCAAACACCGGGCTCTCGGCACCAACATGCTGACCATCAAACCGAGCCTTGCGGAGGCCGCCCTTCGCGCTGAGGAAATCCTGACGCCAACCGGCGCGAGCATTGTCGAGGCAGCCCAAGCCTTCCGCAGTAACTGGGATGCGCTTCACGCAAGTTGTGCGTTCGGGCTTGCTGTCACCGATTACCTCAAGAGCCGCAGTGACCTGCGCGGGACCACGCTCACCAGTTACCGCTACACGCTGGAAAAAGTCTGCGCTGATTTTCACTCCAAGACTCTCTCAGCCATCACCTCCAAGGAACTCAATACTCTCCTTGTCAAAAAGGGAGCGACGGCCGCGCGGATGCATCGTGCAAATCTGAGTGCCTTCTGGCGGTGGGCTGCAAAGTCACCGCGTGGCTGGTGCCGGAAAGATACGCTCGAATCACTCGAAGCCCCCCGGTCATCAAACGACTCTGACATCCAGATCCTGAAACCTGCGGACGTTAAGGCGCTGCTTAGAGCCGCCGAGGCTGAATGCCCTGCCGCGGCCGCCGCTTATGCCATAGCCGTCTTTGGCGGTGTCCGCATGGCCGAGTTGGAAAAGCTAACGTGGGGGGACGTCGGCGAGGAGCATATTGAAATCGGCAAGATGATTGCCAAAAAACACAGCCGGCGTCTTGTCCCGGTCTGTCCGTCGTTGAAGGCCTGGCTTGATGCCACCCGTGGCGATGCCGAGGATGACTCCCCTATCGTTCCGTCCAACTGGGCCGATGTTTCTAAATCCGTCCGCCGCCGTGCCGGGTGGAACGTAGCCGCGCGTCTACTTGCTGAAGTGATCAAAGCGGGCAAGCTCAAGGAAATGCCCAAAGCCACCCGTGGTGATTGGCCCACAAACGCATGCCGCCACACCTGTGCAAGTGTCCAGGTTGCGATCGGAACACCACTGGAAGAATTGACATTCAAGTTCGGCCACAGCGGCGGTCACGACCTGCTGCGCCGCCACTATGTTTCCCGCCTGACAAAAAAAGATGCCGTCGCTATCCTATCCATCGGTCCCAACGGAGAGAAAGTTTCGAACCTGAACGTCGCCTGAATCCATGAATCAATCAAAGTTGTCAGCAATAATCGAAGAGATCGAAGGCACGCTCTCTTCCATGCCACTGGAGTTTTCTGATATCAAATTCGCCGACGGTTCCGAAGTCAGGAAAACCACTGCCGAACTGACTGAAGAAATCGATCTCAATCTCCGCCTACTGCACGCCATGGCAAAGTTGGGTGATCAGGAAGCCTTGCTTTCGATCCGAGATATCGGAGTCAGCGCCGCCAAATTCTTGGAGGAGTTGGCGTGCCCGGCGGACGAGCAACAAATGAAGAGCGATCGTTTCCCTCCTCAGCACCGCGAGCCTGCGATATTCCTCCAATGTGCCACCGACATGCTTCCCATACTCGAAATTATCAAAAGGGAACAGAATTTCATCAGCTCTCTATGCCCAGTACAAATCCGCAAGGCCTTTGATAACCACGTGGATTATGTCTTTGACTTATACTTCTCATGTGAGCAACTCCTTTTGTACTTTCCCGATATGCCCTACACACATTCCTCACCGAAATGCAGCAACCAAGATGACATCCCGGATTCCACCGCTTCAATCCCCTTAGGGTGCAGTGATGCATTGGAGATGCTTCGGAACCGGACTCCTGAGGAGAAACAAGGGGCTGTCTGCATAAGCACGTTTTGCAACATGGTGAATGGCATTGCCCGGACAATCTACCTAAGGAAATCCCGGACCCTGGTGCAAAGGAGTGCACGGTCTCTGGCAGCCCTGTCCCTATATTGGCCGGTAGTTGCCCATGCCTGGCAGGAAAGCTTGGACATACTATCCAATCAGGTCCAGGACCTAGAGCTGGGCTCTGCCTTGCCCTTCAAGGTAAAGCGAAACACAAGCAAAGGAAGACCTCGGGATTTCGACGATAGGTCATCGACCTTGTTTGGCCTATCGTTAATTTCTCGTTTGTCCGAGCAACAGCTGATGTTCCCCAGTATCCTCGCTGACGAGACGAAGCAACTCGCAGCGATTGACAAGTGGCTTGACGATCTTTCCAACACACAACCCGATTCAAGGGAATGCCGGACAACAACAATCAACGGCAATCCATACACATGGAACCTGCAGACGCATTGGCGGTTGAAGGCCGTGCTATTGCCTGAGTTTCCGAAAAGTGTCGACACCGGGCTTGAAGCAGAGTCGCGGTGGAAGGATGCCATGTTATCGCTGGCAAATGACATGTGCCAAGGTGATTGGGAAGGCTATCCATGGTGGCCTCTTGGCGTGCATGAGCGGGGAAGATATGACAAAAAGGCGAAACGTCACCGGACCAAATATCAGGCAGTGGCAGAATTGATCAATAAGGGCATGCAAAACCTCGTGAAGGATGCACCCAGCCGCAGCCAACATTCCAAGTAACCAACAATCCGCGTGTCACGAAACCATGCCAGTCATCCTTGGCGTTGTGAGTTCTCGTGATCAATGATTCACATGAATTGTCATTTGCAACGATAGGGACCGCCAGCCGATGCCAGGTCCAGTAGCACTCCGCCGTGGGTGACGCTTTCGCATGGCTCTGCAAGTCGCTGGGCACGGCCGCGATCTTCACGAGGCTGGCCTACACGTGCATGCACTCGTCGGCGCTACCGACTTCCCCGTAAGGGTGCGGCATCCTCGCGACCGCACTCACTTTGGGTCACATGTGGACGCGCGGCAAACGCCCCGACGGTGGCGCGAGCAGGCACCGCAATGCTTGCAGCTGCCTTACTTCTGACCAGTTCCGCGCTGTTGCTCCCGTTGTGACGCAAGGAACAAAGACCGCATTGGTACCAAAGGGGCCTTGCGCCCCCCATCTAACTGCCTAATTAAATGGCAGCAATAGTCGTGCGGGGCGCGAATTTCTGGAAATATTAGGAAGCGTGAGCACTTTACCGAACACGCTGCCAAAATCCGAAGCTTGCGCCCGATTCGTCGATTCGCGCTTCCTCGCCCTCAAGTACAATGTATCCAGCCGCCAAATTCTGCTTCTAGCGGAACAAAATAAAATACCCAGTTTCAGGGTAGGAAAGAAGGCAATTCGTTTCAGCGAAGATGCTGTTTCGGCAGCTCTCGAGGGAGTCACCAAATGACTTTCACAGGGGGATGCTGTCCTGAGTTCAAACCGCATTTGAGCTCAGGACAGTCCCTGTTACCAAGCCGCAAATGTCGCAATTTTCATACACTTACTAACACTATTATTTCAATGGTCCACCTCCGCATAATCCCTGACAAACTGACAACACACCGTAGGGCACATGCACATCAAAACTACGTGCGGCTCACCTGGGAGAAACCCGGCCACCTGACGCTGACGCTCAGGGATTCCGATGAAACTGACTCGCACATCCATGTCCCGGTGAGCATATCAGGGGAGGGCCGGCCACCGGTGATTGCATTTGCGCCGGGGTATCTGGCGGACGCTTTGGAAATCGGCCCCACGCTTCGCCTCATCGACGGGCTCAGTCCCGGCATGACAACATCGACCGACTCCTCCGATGGAGGCCCATCCGGCCCCTACTGCGTGATCATGCCGTGTCGTTGCACCGCGGAAGACGCGCCCGAAGTTGGGGCTGAGCAGGCCGCGGCCCCAGACACGGTCCCGGCCATCGCCGCGTGAACAACGGCATGCCCCGTGGCAATGCCCATCAATCCCTCCCGTCAGTCCCATGGTGGATTGGCGGGAGGGCAGAGGAGGAAAATCACAGAGCCCATTTTTTTAGCTCCAGCGTGCCCTTCGGCATCCGTCTCATTTTTAACTTTTCACTTGCACTGTTCTAAAGAACACTCCATATTCCAAGTATGACCCCTCCATCAGACATTCCGTCGGACGGGCAGCCAGTCTCCCCGGTCCGCCAGCATTTCCTCCAGCGCCTCGTCGCGCTGGCCATCAAGCCCACCGCTCACGAATATTACGTCCAATGGGCCGAGGACTGGACCAAGGCCCGTGGCAATCGTTCGGCCGACGCCACCAACGCATTCTTCGACGCCCTTGGCCGATCCACACATATTGAAGACTGGCAATTCCGCCAGGCAGTGGACGCCGTCTACATTCTGGCCCATGATATTCTCGCGCTGTCGTGGGCCGAAGCCTACGACTGGCAGGGCCTTGCCGATCAGGCGTGGTCCTTGGAACCCGGCCACCGCACGCTGGGTCGTGAGATCATCAAGGTGCGCCCCAAACTCCCGGTCCTTCCGACAAAGCCATCCGGGCCTTTGCCCGAGACCGACGCCGAAATCGACCGCATTGTTGTTGCACTGCGCTGCGCCATCCGCCTCGCGGGCCTTGCCTACGCCACCGAAGACACCTACGTGAATTGGAATATCCGCTACACCCGCTTCTGTTTGGAATGTCTCAAGCTAACCCCGCGTGACGCCGGGCCCGCAGGAATGACCGCCTACCTCAACTATCTGGCATTGGAGCGCAACGTCTCGGCAGCGACCCAGAAACAGGCGCTCAATGCCATGGTCTTCCTCACCCGGCGCGTTTTCGGCATTGAGGATTTCACCATCGAGACGCCGAGCCACGGCTATGCCCAACGGCGTCCGCCGGTCGTGCTCTCGCGCCGGGAAGTCGCCGCCATCCTCGCCCATCTTGAAGATCCATGGAAACTCGCTGCCGAACTGATGTATGGCAGCGGCCTCAGGCAAATGGAATGCCTCCGGCTGCGCGTGAAGGATTTAGATTTTGACCAGGGCACCATCACCATCCACGAAGGCAAGGGCGGCAAGCACCGCGTCGTGCCGCTGCCCATGGCGCTTGAAGAGCGTCTCAAAGGATACCTGGCCGCTGCAAAGGAAAAGCACCGGCAGGACCTCGCCATTGGTCTTGGCGAAACCCATCTCCCGGATGCACTGGCGCGCAAATACCCCAATGCTGGCACCGAATGGGCATGGCAATACCTGTTTGCGGCCGCCAACGTCTGCGCCCACCCGCGCACCGGCCACATTGCCAGACACCATCTCCACGAACACTCGCTCCAGCGCCAGTTCAAGGAGGCTGTCCGCAAGGCAGACATCCCCAAAAAGGCGAGCTGCCATTCGATGCGCCATAGCTTCGCCACTTCGCTACTTCAAAACGGCACCGACATCCGGACGGTCCAAGACCTGATGGGCCACTCCAGCGTCGAGACCACCATGATTTACCTCCACATCCTGCGGCGGCCCGGCGCGGGAGCCGTCAGCCCGCTCGACTTTCAACCCTGACCGCCCGACCCGGAAATCCAAACCCAACATAATTCACCTTGCTAGTGCGGCATAGACGCCCTAAAAAGCTCCAATGCAACGCCCATGGACGAAGTCCGCCCAGCCGGGAGGCTGTTACACCTGTTAGCTCCCGTAGGAAGAATCAGATTATGCGCTACCTCAAAATCCTTCCCACTGCGAATGATATGCCGAGACCCTCAGAGGAACCTTGGTGGTGCAGACTCCTGACCAAAATACTACCTCCGGCCAATCCCGATTTGGAACAACAGTATGAGGCGGTTCACAGTTGGTGGCTTGAACTCGATGATGACGGAGAACCGATCAGAGAGATTGGATTCGATGTAAGCAATAACCCAATTGTAATTGGCCCGATTGGCGACAACTACGGAATGCTTGCCGATACAGGAGCCGTATGGCAGAATCACCAAAGCGATGGCGCCCCAGACAATTCAGAATTTGAAGCTGTATGGGATAGACTTTACCCAGAATACCGTCACCTAGAGAATCCGACAAAGAGCTAACAAGACATGGCTGGACAACCGGCGTAAGCAACTCAACATCATGACATATTCCTTGCAAACTCCGCCGGTGCCAGCATATTAGCGTTCGGCAACAAAATCAGACCAATGAAATACCTCCTAGCAATCGTCGTTCTTATGACCGCGCTTTTCGTGGACCTGCACGCCGGGCCACACCATGTCGATAAGAAGCGCAATATCACCGGCGTTGTGTCGGGATACGATAAGAGCAAAGGAATCCTGGTCTTGAGAGATTTTACCGATTGGGATAGGGCGCAGATGGATGAAATGCGAGGAACGGCACAAATGCGAAGAGATAAGCGACTGGTAGTATGGTTTGATCAACAAGATAAGAAACACGCGGCAATTTACATCAAGATAATCGACGTAAAGGGCATCCGTGAAGGTACCAAGATCAGCATTACAGGATACCACTATATCAGTGACGAGCGGACTGTTATCCCAGAATACGACATACTTGAGATTGTTCCTAAATAGCGAAAATGCCGAACAAGACATCCCACCGAGTGACCGTTAAACCCCACAGCAGCAACTCCAACCACAGCCCAGCCGCCGGTCATCGGTGGATATGAGCGTTCT
>CAIKDP010000390.1 GCA_903826205.1 Akkermansiaceae bacterium | reverse complement strand
GCAATAAATCAAGACGAGGACAGGAATGTCCCCGCTCCTCAAGGGCGAGCGCGTCGTCATCAAGACGGAAGCCAACACCACGCTCGTGTTGCTGCCGGAGGGAGCAGCCCTTAAGGAGTAACGACATTCGTGTCGTTGCTTCCGCGTTCGCGCAATAAATCAAGACGAGGACAGGAATGTCCCCGCTCCTCAAGGGCGAGCGCGTCGTCATCAAGACGGAAGCCAACACCACGCTCGTGTTGCTGCCGGAAGGCGCTGTCGTTGCTCAACTCCAGTGCTTCTGCCAGACGCTCGGCGGGTGTCATGGCCCGCGCCCGCAGCACCTTGTCGCGATATATCTCCGTCTGCAAGTGCGCGCGAGTTACCGCAATATCCGGCCGGCGCCCGGCTCAGCACCTGTCATTTGGTGCTTTCTTTGGGGGGATCGATTGCGCCCGCGCGCCTGGCAATCCGGTCGATCAGGCCGCTGAAGATCAAGCCGTGAACCGGATAGAGCGCATACCAATACAGCCAGCCTAACAATCCCTTGGGTGCGAAGAAGGCGGTTTGCGACAACAAGGATTGCCCGCCTGCATGCGGTTGCACTTGGAATTGCAGCCACGCCTTGCCGGGCACCCTCATTTCCGCCCGCAATCGGAGCATGCGCCCGGGCTCCATGGCCTCCACCCGCCAGAAATCCAAGGCATCGCCAACGCGCAATTGGTCCGCATCGCGGCGGCCGCGGCGCAGGCCCACCCCGCCCGTGAGCCGATCGATGAACCCGCGCAGTTGCCAGGCCCAGTTCAAATACAGCCAGCCACGCCTGCCGCCAAGGCCGCTGAAGATCTGATAGATCCGGGCCGGTGATACCGCAACGACCCGTTGGCGATGTTCCTGAATCATGCCTTCGGCGGTTGTCAGCACCCGCGCCGGCAGGGTGCCTTGGCTGGTGCTCAGGGCGTCGCACCAGGCGGTTTCCACCTGGCTGGCCTGCAATTTGGCGAGGGCGCGCTCGACCGCGACACGGTATCCCACCGGATGGATGTGGGGGAACAGGCTCAGGGCACACGGATCGTGCACAATGCTTTCGTTGCGCAAACCCTCTATCAATGGACGGGCGATGACTGCGGGAATGGGGGTCACAAGGTTCACCCAGTAGGACGACAGGCGGGGTGTTAGAACAGGGACCGGCAGCATCCAGCGCTTCAAGCCGCGGACCTCCGCATAGGTCAGCATCATTTCCCGGTAGGTGACGACTTGCGCGCCGCCGATTTCAATGATGCGGCCGCTACTTTCAGGCACCGCGAGCGCAGCCACCAGATACTCGAGCACTTCGCGGATGCCGATCGGCTGGGTTCGGGTGTAGACCCAGCGCGGACAGATCATCAGCGGCACCCGCTCGGTTAGGTAACGGATCATCTCGAAGGACAGACCGCCGGAGCCGACAATGACGCCGGCGCGGAATTCAGTGACCGGCACGCCGGCACTGCGCAGGGCATCACCCGTTTGCTGGCGTGAGCGCAGGTGTTCCGAAAGTCCTGGGGAGGCCTCTGCCAAGCCTCCGAGGAAGATGATCCGTTGCACGCCGGCGGCTTGCGCGGCGGCGCCAAATTGGCGGGCCGCATCGAGGTCGCGCTGGTGAAAGTCGGCGCCACTTCCCAGACTGTGGATCAGATAATAGGCCGCCTGGACTCCAGCCATTGCGGCCGACAGGCTTTCCGGGCGGAGTACGTCGCCAACCGCAATCTCAACGGCGGCGTGCCATGGTCGCCCCTGCAAGCGGGCGGGATCCCGTGCCAGGCAGCGGACGCGGTAGCCTTTCTCGAGCAGGTGAGGTACCAGCCGCCCGCCGATATAGCCGGTGGCCCCGGTCACCAGAATCAGGGGGCGCTGCGTGGATTCCAATGGCATTTGAGTGTGGGGGCGGTGCTGGACACGTGTGCGTTACAACCCGCTTTTCAGGATAGCACCTGATGGCCTGGCCACAAGCAGAGAGTCACTGATGGAGAGCGATTGTCGAGGGCGGGCAAAGAGTGTGAAAGATCCTCTCGCATGTTGGCGTTTGTTACCGCCATAACCGCCCGATGCCCATGACAATGCAACATCATCGCCAGCAAGCAGCAGCCGCAGTGCTGCTCACTTTGGCGCTCGGCCCGGCGTCCGGTCTCCGCGCGGACGAGCCCGCAATGCCCGCAGTGGCGCGCTTGGCCGCAGGCACGTGGCAGGCGGCGGCGGAGCCGGTCTATCGGGATCCGGATGACGACTGGGCCAAAGACCCGAGCGTGATCAAGGCGGGTGACACTTATTTCATGTATTACACCAGCGCCAACCCGTGGCAGGGTGATGGCTCCGGCGGCAAAGGCGAGCCCAGAATCGATTACGCGACCTCGCCCGATGGCCTGACCTGGACCTATCAGGGTGTGTCCATTCCCAAGGGCAAGCCGGGCGAGTGGGATGATGCGCGGCCCCAGGCCCCGGCCAAACCGGTGCTCAAGGACGGGGTCTATTATATGTATTACGCCGGTGCCGGCCAAGGGGTGGCCATTGGCTATGCCACCTCCACCGATCTGCGCCACTGGACCAAGCATCCGGGCGCGGTGCTCAACAAGGGCAAGTGCAACGACCCGTTCATCTATTTTGAAAACGGCACCTACTATTTGTTCTACACCTCCGGGGGCGACGCCATCTTTTACGTGACGTCCACCAATCTGGTCGATTGGTCGGCCACGCCCGTTGCCACCGGGGCGGTTGGCGAGGGCAGCATCGTGATCAAGGACGGTTCAACCTACACCTTGTTCGGGTGCGTTGGTTGGTCACCCAAAGGCGAATACTACAAGGTTTACACGACTCAGGATCTAACCAAACCATTCGCGGACGGCGGACGGATCAAGATCAACACGCCGGAGTTCGCCGCGGGTTCCTTATGCCATGGTGACATCATCCAACAGGCGGACGGATATTGGTTTTATTTCCAAGCCACGCGTGACATGGGCAAGCGCTTCCAAGTCGGCCTGGCCAAACAGCCGCTCGGCGGTGCCGCAGCGCCACCCGCCGTGCCGACGCCGAAGCCATAAGGGCATTTTTTAGCAACGTGCCATGATCCGATGTTTGTTCGCAATATCCCTGCTGCTGGCCGCTCTTGTCAGCACCGGATGGGCAGAGACCCCGGATAACGGCCCCGCGGGCGGCGACGGGTTGCAACATGAATTTGCCAACCCGCCGGACACCGCGCGGATGTGGACGTGGTGGTTTTGGTTAGGCGACAAGGTGGACAAGGCGAGCCTCACTGCCGACCTGGAGGCGCTCAAGGCCCAGGGCATGGGCGGGGTGACGGTCTACAGCCTCAGCGGGCCTGGGGTGGAAACCAAGGGACCTGACTACATGAGCCCCGAGTGGCGCGAGTTGTTCAAGCACACCGTCAAGGAGGCGGACCGGCTCAACCTCGGCGTGAGTGCCATGCTGTGCAGCGGTTGGAATGCCGGCGGTCCGTGGATCCAACCCGCACAGGCGTGCAAACGGCATGTGAGTGCCGAACTCGTGCTCACCGGCCCGCAGCATTTCACCGGCAAGCTGCCGCTGCCCAAGGCGGATCCTCGGTTCTATCAGGATCTGGCGGTGCAGGCGTTTCCTATCACTGCGGCCGCGCCAGTGCGCAGAACGGTGCCGCCCTGCAAGACGCTGGATGATTCGTTCGGCGACTCGATAGCCACGCCGATTGAGAAGATTTGTGCGGCGCCGCTGAAACCATTGCCAGCGGCCGCCCCGGGAACGGCCATCGATCCAGCGGCCATCATCGAACTCAGTGCCCGATGCGGCACCGACGGCACCCTGGATTGGGAGGTGCCGCCGGGGCAATGGAAAGTGCTGCGCACCGGATATACTCTAACCGGGAAGATGACCTCGTGGTCGTCGCCAACGGGCAACGGATTGGAGGCGGATCCGCTGGATGCCGCCGCCATGGATTGCCAGTTTGCCAATGCCGCCGCGCCGTTGATCGAGGATGCCGGCCCGCTCGCGGGCAAGGTCTTCCGTTCGGTGCAGATCGACAGCTGGGAAACCAAGCTGCCGAACTGGAGCAGCGGCTTCATGGCTGACTTCAAAAAAATCCGCGGTTATGATCCGCGCCCCTATCTGCCGGCGCTGGCCGGGCAGATTGTAGGAGATTCCGCACTCACCGACCGCTTCCTTTACGATTATCGCCGGACGGTTGCGGATTGCGTGGCCGAGAATTATTTCGGCCGTCTCAGCACGCTGGTGGCGGCCAAGGGCCTGCTCCAACAAAGCGAGGCCGGCGGCGTGTGCACGCCGAAGGTGATGGCGCTGGATGCCCTCAAAAACCTTGGCCGCTGCGCCATCCCCATGGGCGAGTTCTGGCAGGATGGAACGTGGGTCGAGTCTAACCAAAACAAGAACGGCAAGCAGACGGCGGCCGCTGCCCATGTTTATGGCAAGCCCATCGCCGCCGCCGAGGCTTTCACCTCGTTTGTCCACTGGATCGATTCGCCGGCGTCGCTCAAGCCCACCGCGGACCGCGCGTTTTGCGAGGGCTTGAACCAATTCTTCATTTTTTCGAGCACGACGCACACGGGCGACGGCACCCCGGGCACGGAGTTTTGTGCCGGCACGCATTTCAACCGCAAGATCACCTGGTGGAACCAGGCCCGCGGTTTCACCGACTATGTGGCACGCTGCAGCCACCTGTTGCAGCAGGGGTTGTTTGCCGCCGATGTGTTGTTCTACAATGGCGATGGCTGCCCTAACTTCGTATCGCCCAAACATATTGATCCGGCGCTCGGCCCCGGATTCGATTATGATGCCTGCAATTCCGAGGTCATCCTCACCCGCCTGGCGGTGAAGGATGGCACAATTGTCCTGCCCGACGGCATGAACTACCGGCTGTTGGTGTTGCCGGAGAGCACGACCATGCCGCTGGCGGTGCTGCGCAAGCTCAAGGACTTGGTGGCCGCCGGCATGACGCTCATCGGACCGCCGCCCGTACAGGCTCCCGGTCTAACCGATTTTCCGGGTTGCGACAAGGAAGTCAGGGAGTTGGCCGCGGAATTGTGGGGCGGGGTGGGCGTTGAACATCGAACATCGAACATTGAACATCGAGCGTCGAAGGAAGAAGATGGGGCACGGACGGATGGCGCGCCAACTGCGGTGGTTGATCGCAGGGTAGGGAAGGGGAGGGTTATCTGGGGGCTGTCACCGCGTGCGGTTCTGCTGCGCGACGGGGTGACGCCCGACCTCGAGGTCACAGGGCCGAAGGATGCCTTCGTGGACTGGATCCACCGCCGCGTGGGCGGCACCGATATCTACTTCCTTGCCAACCGCAAGGACCGACCAGAGAAGGTCACTTGCAGCTTCCGGGTTGCCGGCAAAGTGCCGGAACTCTGGGATCCGGTGACCGGCATGACGCGCCATGCGGCGGGGTATGCCATGGCCGACGGGCGGACGAGCGTACCTCTGGGGTTTTCACCTAACGGATCCATGTTTGTTGTCTTCCGGGTGCCGACTTCGGTCAGCAAGGCCGAGGGCTGCAACTTTCCAGAATTCAAACCCTTGCAGGAGTTGTCCGGCCCGTGGAGTGTCGCGTTCGACCCGCAGTGGGGCGGCCCGCCGGCGGTCGACTTCGAGCAACTCGTGTCATGGACCCGCCGGTCTGAGGACGGCATCAGGTATTATTCGGGCGCCGCCACTTATCGCAAGGTGTTCGATCTGGCGCCGGATGTCAGAGGGCAGAAGACAGAGGTCGGAGGGCAGAAGACAGAGGTCAGAGGCCAGAAGACAGAGGTCAGAGGCCAGAAGACAGAGGTCGGAGGTCAGAAGACAGAGGACAGAGGGCAGAAGACAGAGGTCAAGGAGAACGATTCCGCGGCACCGCGGCTGCTCCTTGATCTGGGTGCCGTGCGGGAATTGGCGGAAGTCCGCCTCAATGGCAAAAACCTCGGAATCGTCTGGGCGTCACCGTGGCAGGTGGAGATCACCCATGCCCTGAAACCGATGCATAACGAACTGGAGATTCGTGTGACCAATCTATGGCCCAATCGCCTGATTGGTGACACCGCCCTGCCCGCTGAAAAGCGCCTGACTTCAACAAATATCACTTTCAAAAAGGACCAGCCACTGTCAGAGTCCGGGCTGCTAGGCCCGGTGCGCATCGGCTGCGTTCCAAAATAAATCAATCGAAGGAGACCCCACTTATGTTAAGAAACCGTATTGCAAACAACACCCTGTCCATCATGGGTGCCCTGATTATGTTAGGTGGCGCGACCCCGAGCCAGGCCGCGGATGCGCCAGGCGTCGCGGCGCGTCAGACGCTGTCGTTCGACCAGGACTGGCGCTTCCAGTTGGGCGAAGTGGCCGGGGCGGAACAACCGGCGCTGGCGGACGCCGCCTGGCGCGCGCTGGATGTGCCTCACGATTTCAGCATCGAAGGGCCGCCGGGAGCGGATCCGGCAACCATGGAGGGGCCGTTTGACGCGAAGAGCCCGGGGGGCACCGGGGCCGGCGCCCTCAACGGCGGCATCGGCTGGTATCGCAAGGCGTTCACCCTGCCGGAAGGCAGCGCGGGCAAGCGCGTCAGCGTGCAGTTCGACGGTGTCTATATGGACAGCGAGGTCTGGCTCAATGGCGTGTCGCTCGGCAAACAACCCTATGGTTACACCAGCTTCCAGTTTGATCTAACGCCCCATCTGAAGCCGGACGGCAACGTGCTGGCGGTGCGGGTCAATGTTCAGCAGCCCTGCTCGCGCTGGTATTCAGGTGCCGGCATTTACCGCCACGTCTGGCTCACCCTAACCGATCCGGTGCACGTCGCGCCATGGGGCACCTATGTCACCACCCCGGAGGTGCTCGACGCGTCCGCTACGGTCAAGGTTGGCACGCAGGTGCGCAATGACGGCAAGGAGGGTGCCAAGGCGACGCTGACCACGGCAGTCGTCGATGCCGCCGGTAAAAAGGTAGCCGAACAACAGACCAGCGAATCCATCGCCGCCGGTGCCGGAACTGAGTTTGCACACACCCTCAAGGTCGATGGCCCGCGGCGTTGGTCAACCGAGGATCCCTATCTCTATCAGGTGGTGTCCGAGGTCCGTGTCGGCGAGCGTCTGGTGGACCGCTACACCACGCCACTCGGCATTCGCACCATCGCCTTCACCGCGGACAACGGGTTTCTGCTCAACGGCAAACGCGTGCAGATCAAGGGCGTGTGCCAGCACCATGACCTCGGCTGCCTCGGCGCGGCCGTGCACATCCGCGGCATCGAACGCCAACTCGAAATCCTCAAGGGCATGGGCTGCAATGCGATCCGCACCAGCCACAACCCGCCAACCCCGGAATTGCTGGATCTGTGCGACAAGATGGGCATGGTCGTGATGGACGAGATTTTTGACGAATGGATCATTCCCAAGAGCGGGATGAAGTTCGGCTACAAGCGGTTTTTCGAGGAATGGAGCGAGCGGGATTTGGTGAGCATGATTCGTCGTGACCGCAACCATCCGAGTGTCATCCTGTGGAGCATCGGCAATGAAATCAAGGAGCAGGGCGCGCCACAAGGTGGTGAGATGGCCAGGCGTTTGGCGGACATCACCCACCGTGAAGACCCGACGCGCATGGTCACCTCCGGCGTCAACAAGATGGGTCCGGCGCTGGCCAACGGTTTTGTCAAGGCGCTGGATGTGATAGGGATGAATTATTTCACCGACCAATACCAGGCACAGAAGGGCAAGTTGCTGGTGGCGGCTGAAACCTCCTCGGCGCTCAGCACGCGCGGCGAATACGGGCTGGAACTCAAGCCTGATGGCAAGGTGGAAATGAACATGCGCCCTAACAACCAATGCGTTTCCTATGACCTGGACCGGCCGAACTGGGGCTGCACGGCCGAGGAAAGCCTGGTCTTTATCAAGAACGCGCCGTGGGTGGCGGGTGAGTTCGTGTGGACCGGCTTCGACTACATTGGCGAGCCGACGCCCTATCACTGGCCGTCGCGCAGTTCCTACTTCGGTATCATCGATCTGGCGGGATTCCCCAAGGACCGCTACTATCTCTATCAGAGCCAGTGGACTGACAAACCGGTGGTGCATCTGCTGCCGCACTGGAACTGGAAGGGCTTCGAGGGCAAGGAAATCCCGGTGTGGTGTTTTACCAACGCGGAATCCGTCGAGTTGTTCCTCAACGGCAAGTCACTTGGCAGCAAGGATTTCAAGGACAGCAAGAGTTTGCATTTGGAATGGAAAGTCCCGTATGAAGCCGGCGTGCTCAAAGCCGTTGCCAAGAAGGCCGGCAAGACGATCACCGAGGAAGTGCGCACCGCGGGTGAGCCCGCCAAGTTGATCGTGCGACCGGACCGCAAGCAGATCGCCGCCGATGGCCAGGACCTGTCATACGTCGAGGTGCGCGTCGTGGACAAGGATGGCAATCTCTGCCCGAACGCCGACAATGTGATTGCATTCGGCCTCGAAGGGCCGGGTACCGTCGCCGGAGTGGACAACGGCGACCCGACCAATCACGAGCCGTTCAAGGCCACCAAGCACAAGGCGTTCCACGGGTTGTGCCTGGCGGTGATAGAAGCCACCCGCAGTCCTGGCGAGATCCGTCTCAAGGCCAGCGCGGAGGGTCTTCAAGCGGAGTCGGTGACGATCACCACCGCCAAGTGATCGCCCCTGATGGAATCGTACAAGCGGCGGTCCCGGACCGTCGCTTGCTAACCAATGTTCCAGCAACAGCACCCTCCAACCTGCCAATTGGCGGCAAGCGGGTCTGAGGCTCCCGGTCGTGCCCTCGTATTGGTTTGCAGGAAACCCTGGGTTCATCCGCTATCCCAGAGCCGCTTCAATCCCCGTGAGCAATTCCCGGTCGTTCGCCAGTTTGGATAGAAATCCGGCAGGCTGCGCCGTTAGGGATTGCTGGCGTGTTTCCTCATCCGCGTAGGCGCTCATGAAGATTACCGGGATGTCATGCAGGCTGCGAATTTCCCGGGCTGCGGCGATCCCATCCATGCGACCGGCCAAGCGGATGTCCATCAGGATGAGGTCCGGCAGGAGTCCCCGCGCCGCCGCCACGGCGGCCTCCCCTGTGCTCACCGTATCGACCACTGTGTATCCCAAATCGTTCAGGCGATCCTTCAAGTCCATGGCCAGGATCAGTTCATCTTCCACGATCAATAAACGGCGTGCTTGCATGTCAGGATGGGGTGGTCGGTCGAAGCGGAAAGCGGATTTCAAACCGGGTTCCGTTCTTGCTCCGGATTTGCAACGTCCCTCCGAGTTGGCGGGTCAGGGTGTTGACCAAGGTCAGACCCACACCGGCCACCCGTTCCATCTTCAGACTATCCGGCAGCCCAATGCCATTGTCGTCCACACGCAGGATGACGCAATCCGCCGTCGCCAGCAGTTCAACCTTCAGCCGGCCTTGCCGGGCATTGGGGAAGGCATGCTTCAGGGCGTTGGATACGAGCTCGTTGATAATCAAGCCGCACGGCACCGCCTGATCGATTTCCAGCGTCAGGGCCGCGGACGAGCGGTTCTTGATTTCAATCCCCTGTGCCGACATGCCACAGGTCTGTGACAAGTGGGCGCATAGCAACTCCAGATAGCCCTTGGCTTCCACCCGGTCCATCCGGCCGGTGCGATAGAGCATTTCATGCAGCGACGACATGGAATACAAACGGGATTTTGTATCGGCCAAGGCAGTCAGGGCGTCCGGGTGCTTGATGCGGCGCACCTGCATATTGATCAAGCTGACCATGATGGCCAGGTTGTTCTTGACCCGGTGGTGGATTTCCTTGACCAGGGAGGTCCGTTGCCCGAGTGCGAGTTGGAGAGCGGTCTCTGCCCGTTTGCGCTCGGTGATATCGAGCAGGAGGGCCACGAAGAAGTTTACAGTCCTGTCCGAATTTCTAACGCATCCGACGGACAAGTCCACATCAATGACTTCTCCGTTTTTGTGGAGGAAACGTTTCTCCAGTCTGTACTGGTCGATTTCACCTTGCAGCACGCGGTTGTAGTGATCCAAGTCAGCGGCCAGATCGTCCGGATGGGTGAGTTGCGGCCAGAGAGTGCTGAGCAGCTCGGTACGCTCGTAACCCAACATCGCGCAGAGTTGGTCATTGACCTCCAACCAGCCCGTGGTGGGCGAGGTGATGCAGACGCCGATGAGGGGCATGTCGAAATAGCTGCGGAACCGCTGCTCGTTTTTCCGCAGCGCCTCTTCCGCCTGCATGCGCTCAATCTCCCCGGCCGCCCGTTGTGCCACCAGTCGTAACGTGGAATCGACCAGCGCGCGGTCGCCCATCGGGCGGCGGCCAATGACGGCGATCAATCCGATGGGTTGGCCGGTGTGGCTCCACAGCGTCACCCCGGCATAACTTTCCGCCCGCAGCTCAACGAGCACTTGGTCGCGCGGAAAAAGTTGGCAGACATCCTTGGGAAAGAAACAAATCTCCTTGCCAACCACATCGCCGCAGGGCGTGTCTTTCAGGGCATAGGTGACGTTGTCCTCGAAGTGGCCGTCACACCACACGGCCTCGGTCCGGGCATTCAACCCGCTCCCTTCCAAGCGGTCAATGCAGACGAAGTCCATTTGCAGGGCCTCGGACAGGTATCGCGCCAACGACCTGAAGAACGGCTCCTCGCTTGTGACTCCGCTGCTGGTCTTTGCCAGAAAGGACAGCACCTCCTCGACGCGCTTGCGTTCGGAGATGTCGATGCAGATGCCTGTCATGCGCAGCGGT
>CAIKDP010000389.1 GCA_903826205.1 Akkermansiaceae bacterium | reverse complement strand
CTCATCATACTGATTATCTTACGGTCCTCTTCGCGGAGGTGGTGGCTGTTCTTTCTCATTGTTTTGTTTTTCCGAACGCAACGATTACGAATTCCGCTGCCTCCGCACAAAATTATTCTTTAGCAAAAAAAATCCGCCTTTTCTTCAACAGGCGCGTTGGTGACAACGCGGGGGGGGGCGAGGGTTATGCGGGCCAAGAAAACCACTGAAAGAACTGATGACCACTGAAACCACTGATTGAAGACAATGTTTTCTGTGTTTATAAAATCAGTGCTTTCAGTGGTTCTCAGTGTCCTCAGTGGTTAAAAATCCCCGCCCCCAACAACAACACGGAAGGGGCGGTGAAGCGGACCAAGAATCCGGGCAACATGTCCGGATTACGGAGGACAGCGAATAGAAGATGATGACAGCGGCTGGAAGCCGCAGGTACGGCGAAGACGGGTATTGCTAAGGATGCGGGTTGAGTTTTGCAAGCCGTGAGGGGCGGTGCCGTTGCGCAAGAGATGCGCGTCGCATGCGCCACCGGCGGTCGCAGACAGCCGCTGCAAGGCTACAATGAAAATGCGGCTTTGACGTCCGTCATTTTTCTGATATTTTTTCGGATGTCCGTTGTTTCCCGCTATGGCAATACTGGTCGAAAGCAGCTCGGTTATTCTGCGCATCGACGCAATCGATGAGGTGTATCCCGGCGGATGGGCCTGCCTTCAAGCCGAGTGCCCGCAAGCCATGCTCTGCACGGATGGGGAACTGGCAGGCGTGGGATTCACGGACTTGGGAGAGGCGCGGAATTTTGTATCATCTCTCATCTCCTATGGCATTCGCGAGTCACGGGCTGGCAAGGCTGGAGACTTGGTGGTGGTCGATTGGCGACACGGGCCCGCAATACCCTGCGACTGGGCGGAATTCCGATGGGCAGCCGTGAATGGAAACGACCACAAACGGGTGATCACCTGCCGCTTGAAGGGAAGCAGGTCTGTGGATGTGTCGGTACCGGAAGACTGGAAGTACGACGAATCTTCGGGTATTGAATTGGCAAACCGTGAGGTTGAGTGGGTCGGCACGGCGGTGGTATTGTCCCTTGACTGTAGCAGTCAACCTGATGACGTCCCCCCCGAAGTCTGGCCCAACTTTCTTGCAAGTGCCGCCTTCCTCGCGCTCTTGTCACTGATTGCCCCGCCGGTATTGTTCGGTTTCGCGATGCTAACAGGAAATGGTTTTCTGATACTTGGAGCCATATCCGTCCTGGCCATCGGCATGGTGACCGGGTTTGCGCTGGCGTGTGTACTCGCGGTTGTTGCGCTGATAAGATCCGACTGGAACGACCGGCGCGCGCTGGCTCTTGCCGGAGCTTGCGCGCTCATCGTCATTGTGATGGCCGTTTGTTGCAGTGACTTATGGCGCGCTGGTGTGGGCCTGTTCAGGTAGATCACTGGAACGGTCCCAAGGCGCTGATGGCCGCCGGTCATCCCATGAAACTTTGTGGCATGGGTTGCTGGACAACGCGAGCGGCCCGGCCCAGAGTGCCGCGGAGCAATGTGCCGCGTCAGCTGCCGCCCTTCTCACCGCGCGGCAGCACCCTAACCGAATCAATGTCATGCGATACCTCAAAGCCACCCGAAATTCCGCGCTCGGCCTGCTCAGCGTTTGGATGATGCTTGCCGGCGCGGCCGTGCGTGCGGCCGCATACCAAGTCAAACCCGTGAGCGCCGAACAAGCCGCGGAGTACAAACTAGACGCGGGTTTCTACAAGAAGGGCACGCTGGCTCAGAATATCCTCATCGTCACCTCGGAAAAAGTCCCGGACGTCGTTCACCTGGAGGCTGCCTATCTGTTGGAGAAGGTCATGGGCCAGCTCACACCCGCGGTCGCGCAACGCATCCGCGACACAAAGGTGTTGTGCGTGCTCGTCGGCCACGCCGAATTGGTCTCCGACCTGCCACAATTTGCCACCGACAAGACCGGCAAGGAGCGCGACTTCTACAATTGGCGCAACCGGGGCCAGCTCACCACCAAAGAGGATCGCCCCACCTTCCTGTTCGCCGAGGAGGACGTCATGGAGTATAAGGGGGGAATGGATCAGGAAAGCATCCTCATTCATGAATTCGCTCACGTGATAGATGGCGTCGGCTTCGACAAAACACTCCACGAACGCCTCAACGCCGCGTTCCAACATGCCAAGGACAAGGGCCTCTACAACGACGGCTATGCCGCACAGAAGTTCCGGCGGGTGACCAGCGTGGATCCGGTTAGTTTGCTGGACTCGCTGGTCAAGGCATTCCCCGCGCAGCCCCCCGCCTTTCTAACGCAATGCCTGGACGGCGGCGACATTCTCGTCAATGGCAAGCCCGGCCGGGCGGATGTGAAGGTCACGCGGGATGACAAGGTGCTCATCGTGTTTGGCGGGCCGAAGCCGACCTACTGGGCGCTCAATGCCGCGGAGTACTGGGCGGAAGGGGTGCAGGCATGGTACGACACATGCCGCACCAACGACCACGATCACAACCACATTCACGCCCGCGACCAGTTAAAGGCCTACGATGCGGAGTTGGCCAAACTCATTGCGGATGTGCTGGGCGATAACGGCTGGCGTTTCGTCTCACCGCGCCTCCGGGCGGGCAGCGGGCACCTCGCGGGTTACGATCCGGCCACCGCCCCCACGGTTGCCAAACTCGAACACATTGATCTGGCGGCCCAGGATTACTACGACGGATATTGGAAGGACTATTGGCAGCGCCTGCATGACAAGTATCCAGCCAAGGCCGCGTCCAAGGAGCAGTAGCCAGTCTGGTGGGGGCAGGCGCCTGCCTGCCGTTTCTTGATAGCGGCGGGACAAAGAGCAGACGAGGACAGGAATGTCCCCGCTCCTTAAGGCGAGGGGCTTGCCGCGGAGCCGGTTTGCCGCCTGCGTGTGACGCACCTGAGAAAATGTGAAACATTGGAGGCGCAATCGCGGTAATGGAGCGTCGCAATCAGAAGGATCGCCAGCGGCATCCGCGCCATGGCGGCATGATGCCTGAATTTGGTGATCCAACCAAGCAACCCACAGACAACAATGAAAACGATGAAATTATTGAAGCAGGCGCCGGCGATATGGGTTCTGGCGCTGTGCTGCGGCGCGGCCAGCGCGCAGGAACAAACCCTCTTCAATGGCAAGGACCTGACCGGTTGGGAGGGCGACAGCCAATTGTGGTCGGTCAAGGATGGCTGCATTACCGGCCAAACCACCAAGGAAGTCCCGGCCAAAAACAACACCTTCCTCATCTGGAAAGGCGCCGCGACCGATTTCGAGCTCAACTGCAAAATCAAGTTCACCACCACCCCGGATAACAATTTTGGCAATTCCGGCATCCAATTCCGCAGCGTGGTGGTGGAGCCCGCCAAGTGGATCGTGGGCGGCCTGCAGGCTGACCTTGCGGTGCAACCGAGCATCTATGGCACCTTGTATGACGAGCGGGGTGTCGGCCGCTGCGCCCAGCTGGGACAGAAGTTGGTGCTCAAGGATGGTGCCGGCAACGGCGTGAAGGCCGAGCCCAACGGCAGCGCCGGCGACAAGGCGCAGATCATGGCCGCGATCAAACCCACCGAGTGGAGCGATTTCCGCCTGCTGGCCAAAGGCCCGCAGATCCAAATCTGGGTCAACGGCGTCCAGATGGTGGACGTGATGAATGAGAGCACCAAGGGGCCTAACGGAACCACCCTTGCCCTCCAGCTCCATGCCGGGGCGCCGATGATGGTCCAATTCAAGGATTTGCGGCTCAAGCCCTTGCCATGATTGCCATGTTCCACGCCAAGTCACCCGCAGCACCCATGAAACCACTCCGTCACCCCTGCATCCTGGCCACCGGCGCCGCACTCGGCCTGGCCTTCAGCCTGCCCGCCGCCGCCGGCGACTCCCCTGCGGCGTTGACGCCCACGGCCAGTCCGGGCACGCAAGCGTTGGAAATCCAACTGCCCAAGCCCTTGTTCGTCGGCACCCCCAAAAACATCAAGTCCACCAATCTGGAAAAGCCGCTCCCCGGCAAGCGCCCGCTCTATCAGGTTCCCGCCGGCACCACCCTGCTGTCCGCGGGCAGGAAAGTCAGCAGCAGTGATCAGGCCCCGATCATCGGCAGCCTGGAGTTGCTCACCGACAAGGACAAGGAAGGTGGCGACGGCAGCATCGTCGAACTCAGTCCGGGCAAGCAATACGTGCAGATCGATCTGGGGAAACCGGCGCAGTTGGCGGCCATCGTTGTTTGGCATTACCATCAGGATGCGCGCGTCTATCGGGACGTGGTCGTGCAGGTCGCGGAAGATGCGGACTTCATCAGCGGGGTGGTCACCGTGTTCAATAACGACGATGACAACTCGTCGGGCCTGGGAGCGGGCAAGGACAAGGAATTCATCGAGACCTATGAGGGCAAGCTGATCGATGGCAAGGGCGCCAAGGGCCGATACGTCCGCCTCTACAGCAACGGCAACACTTCCAACGACGCCAACCATTACATCGAAGCCGAGGTATACGGCAAAGCCTTGGAATGAAGGCAGGCCGCCAGATATGTTAGACAAGGTGGCCATGGTGCCACCCCGGAATGATAACCAGCCCCACACCAAGCAATCCATGAGCCACGATCCGCCCGTAAAGACCACCCTATCGCGCCGGCAGTTCCTGCAACGAAGCGCGGCGGCCAGCAGCGTGTTTGCCATCCCGTGCATCATCCCCGCTTCGGCGCTGGGCAGGGGCGGGGCGGTGGCTCCCAGCGAGCGCATCGTCATGGCCGGCATCGGCATCGGCGGCCGTGGCAGTCATGACATGAACTGGATGATGGGTGAGCCCGATGTCCAGTTTGTCGCCATCTGCGACGTGCGCAAAGTGCGCCGCGAGGCCGTCAAACAGACCATTGACAACAAATATGGCACCAAGGATTGCACGATGCACCGGGACATCCGTGAGTTCCTGGCGGAGCGGACGGATATCGACGGGGTGTTGATCGCCACCGGCGACCATTGGCACGCGCTGGCCTCCATCCTGGCCATGCGCGCCGGCAAGGATGTGTATTCCGAAAAGCCGTCGAGCATGACGATTGCCGAGGGTCAGGCGGTGGTGGAGACCGCGCGCAAATACGGCCGGGTTTACCAGACGGGAACCCAACGGCTCAGCGAGGCCAATCATGTGTTTGCCATCGAGACCGCGCGCTCCGGGCGGCTCGGCAAGGTGCACACCGCCTATGCGCACATCGCGCCGTGGGATGCGGCCATCATGAGTTATGATAGAAAGCCGGGGCAACCCGAACCTGACAAGGAGGTTGTGGATTGGGACGCCTGGCTCGGCCCCTGTCCGTGGCGCCCCTATGATCCAAGTTATGTGAGCGGCGGCTGGCGCGGCTACTACGATTTCCACACCAGCTGCATTGGCGAATGGGGTGCCCATACCTTTGCCCAGGCGCAGGCGGGCATCGATGCGTTGGACACCTCGCCGGTCGATTACAAATATGTGGACAACCCGACCGGCGACGGCATGGTGACCACGTTTGCCAGCGGTGTGAAGATGGTCTTGTCCCGCGGCAACAAATACTGGCACGGCTCATGTGGCGAGCGCTTCGAAGGCCCGGAAGGCTGGGTTGGCGCGGCCGACGATTATACCAAAGCGGAGGCGTCATCGCCCGCCTTGCTCGCCGATTTCAAGAAAGTGGTGGGCGAATACATGGCCCGCACGCAACGGCCGATGAACCACGTGCGCGATTTCTTCAATTGCATGCGAACGCGCCGCCAGACCGTGGCCAATGCCGAGGTCATGCACCGCTCGATGTCCGCCGTGCATGCGGCCAACATCTGCATGTGGCTCAAGCGCGACATGAAATACGACCCCGTCAAGGAGGAGTTCATCAACGACGCGGAAGCCAACCGCCTGCGCTCGCGCGCCATGCGCGAACCATGGATCATCTAACTAATTTTACAGACACAACCCCCACGATCATGCAACTATCAAAAATCAAACTCACGCTCATTGCCGCGATGTTTTGCAGTGGCGTTTCTCCATCCTTCGGGCAAACCCCGGCCAAGGAGCAGGAGGCCAAACTTATCGCCGTGCTGCAATCCGCCGCGGAATTCAATGCCAAGGCCGACGCCTGCCGCGAACTCGCCCGCATCGGCACCACGGACTCCGTGCCCGCGCTGGCCGCCATGCTGGCCGATGAAAAGCTGGCCCACATGGCGCGCTACGGCTTGGAGACGGTGCCGGGACCGGCGGCGGATGAGGCGCTGCGCAACGCGCTCGGCAAGCTCAAGGGGCGCCTGCTGGTGGGCGTGATCGGCAGCATCGGCGTGCGCCACGATGAAAAGGCAGTGGTCGCCCTGGCCGGACTCCTCAAGGATTCCGACGCCGAGGTCATGCAGGCCGCCGCGCGCGCCTTGGGCAAGATCGGCACAGCCGCGGCCGCAAAAGCCTTGTCGGCCGCACTGGCCGGGACCTCCGGGCCTAACCAGCTGGCCCTTTGTGAGGGACTCTTCCGTTGTGCCGAGGCACTCTCAAACAAAGCGCAGACGGAGGACCAGGCCATCGCCATCTATGACGCGCTGCGCAAATTGCCGCAGGCCCCGCACCAGGTGCTGGCGGGTGCCTGGCGTGGCGCCATCCTCGCGCGGAAGGAGGGCGGTCTGGCCTTGTTGTTAGAGGCCTTCCGCAGTGCCGACCCCGGCCTGGTGACGGCCGCCGAGCGCATCGCCATTGAAATGAAAATGAAAGAGACGTCGAAGCTGCTGGCTGCCGAGCTGGGCAAGGTGGCCGCCGACCGCCAGCTCATGCTGTGCAATGTGCTGGGCAAGCGCGGCGACGCCGCGGCCCTGCCATCCTTGTTAGTTCTGGCCAAGGCCGGGGACAAGGCGGCGCGCGTAGCCGCGATCCGTGCGCTCACCGAGATTGGCGATGCGGGTGCCGCTGCGCCGTTGATCGAGTTGCTCAAGGACCCTGACGCGGAGGTCGCGCAAGCGGCAGCCACCGGCCTGTCCGGCATGCCGGGTGCCGCCGTGGACGCGAGTGTGGTCAAGATGTTGGATGCGCCGGACCCCGCGCTGCAGTTGAAAATGTTGGACATGGCGCGCCAACGGCGGATCGTCACCGCGGTGCCGCAGATCCTCAAGCTCATGGACGACAAGAATGCGGAGGTGAAATCGGCCGCCGTCAGGAGTTATGCGGAGCTGGCCGGCGAGGCCGAACTGGCCGGCTTGCTCGACAAACTCGTCAAAGCCACCAACGCCGCGGAAATCAGCGCGCTTGAGAAAGCACTTGCCTCCATTTGCGGGGATGCCAAGCAAGCGCAGGCATGCGTGCCACAGCTTATCGCGGCCCTGGCCAAGGCCTCTCCCGAGGCAAAACAGGCGTTGCTCAATACCCTGCGGGTGGCCGGTGGTGCCGACGCGCTCAAGGCGGTGCGCGGCGCCGTGGCGGATTCTAACAAGGATGTCCACACCGCGGCCATCCGGGCCATCAGCGAGTGGAAGACCGCCGATGCCGCACCCGTGCTGCTGGAGCTGGCCAAGACCTCCACCACGCCGGTGGACAAGATCCTGAGCCTGCGCGGCTATCTGGGCATGGCGGCACGCAAGGACATGGCGGCGGACGCGAAGCTGGCCATCTGCCGTGAGGCCGCGCCCATGATCCAGCGCAATGAGGAAAAACTGTTGTTGCTGGCGGCACTCTCCAATCTAACCAACGCCGAATCCCTGAACCTGATCGTGGCGTATCTGGATGAGCCTGCCGTGAAACGTGAAGCCGTGGCCACCGTCATGGCGATTGCCGAAAAGCGCGCGCCAAACCAACATGTCGCCATCACCAGAGCCGCCCTTGAAAAAGGGGTCATCGCCGCCGCCGACAATCCCGCCGTCGTCAAGCGCGCGCAGGAATTGTTGAAGGCGATGGAAACTGAAAAGTAGGAGTCTTGTCCTCCGCACAAGCCAACTTGCAACCAACCCTCGCCATGCACCCAACCCAACTTCCGATGTCGGGCACGCCGCTGAGCCGGCGCCAGTTCCTCACGCGCAGCCTTGCCGCCAGCACCGCCTTTGCGGTTCCTAACATCATTCCGGCTTCGGCGCTGGGCCGCGGCGGCGCGGTGGCGCCGAGCGAGCGCATCGTGATGGGCGCCATCGGCCTGGGCGGCCGCGGGTCCGGCGATCTCGGATGGCTGTTAGGTGAGGCCGACGTGCAGTTCGTCGCCGTCTGCGACGTGCAGCAACGCAACCGTGAAAACGCCAAAAACGCCGTCAACGGCAAGTATAACAACAAGGACTGCGCGGCCTACGTGGACATGCGCGAATTGTTGGCCGAGCGGACTGACATCGATGCCATGCTCATCGCCACCGGCGACCGCTGGCACACCCCGGCATCGATTCTATCCATGCAGGCCGGCAAGGATGTCTATTGCGAAAAGCCCGGTGCGCTCACCATCGCCCAAGGCCAGGCACTGGTGGCCGCCACCCAACGTTACGGGCGCGTGTTCCAGACCGGTGCCCAGCGCGCGAGTGAGGCGAATTTCATTATCGCGGGCGAATTGGCGCGGCTCGGCCAGCTCGGCAAAGTCCACACCGTCTATGCCCACCTCGGCTATCTGCCCGAATGGCCGCGCGTCAATGCGGTGTTGCCGCCCGAACCCGAACCTGCCAAGGAAGTGTTGGATTGGGACCTGTGGCTCGGGCCGAGCCCGTGGCGCCCCTACAATCGCAAGTTTCTCGGCCCGTGGCCGACGCCCGGTTGGTACACTCAATATGATTTTGCCGGCGGCATTCCGCAGTGGGGGTCCCACACGATCCTGCAATGCCAGCTTGCCCTCGGGTTGGCCGACACCTCACCGGTGACCTATGAATTTCCCAAGGATTTGAAAGGTGCCGGGATGACGGTGCATTTTGCCAATGGCGTCAAGCTGGTGGCCCGCTGCGACGGTTGGCGGGGTTCCTGCGGGGTCAAATATGAGGGCACGGATGGCTGGGTGGCCACTGCCGACGGCTATGAGAAGCCGGACGTTTCGTCACCGCAACTGTTGCGCGAGTCCAAAAAATTATTGCAGGATTACACCACCCGGACCCAGCGCCCGCTCAATCATTTGCGGGATTTCCTCAACTGCGTCAGGACCCGCCGCACGCCGGTGACCAGCGCCGTGGTGGCGCACCGCACCATGACCACCAACCTGATCATGGACATCTGCCTGGACCTCAAACGCGACCTGACCTGGGATCCGGTTAGAGAAGAGTTTGCCGGCGACGCCGAGGCCAACCGCTTGCGCACGCGTGCGATGCGCGCGCCGTGGCAAGTGTGACGACACCCGAGGCATCACGTCATGCTCGCCTTTTCATCATGTTGGAACAACAGCCGCCACACGGATGGCGAGGCAATGATAGAGGAGATTGTGGACCTCGGATTTTTCCACATTGAGTTGTCCCATGGCATGAGCGTGGCGAAGGTGCCGGGCATCCGCAGTGCCTTCCGCCGCGGGATCTTCAGCTGCGCCGGGGTCCACAATTTCTTCCCTTCCCCGGTCGAGGTCATGATCGATGCGCCGGATGCCTACGAATTCACCTCGCACCGGCCCGCCGACCGCCAGCGCGCGCTCGATTTGACCTTCCGCACGCTGGACCTGGCCGCTGAATTCAAGGCCCACTACATGGTCCTCCACATGGGGTCGGTGCCCATGAACCCCAAAAAATGGACCGATCGCCTCACCACCATGGTGGCGGCCGGCGGCCAGACCCGGCCGGACTATGTGAAGGCGAAGATCAATTTTGTTAGGAAGCGCGAGAAAATCTCGCCGTTGTATTTTCATCGGGCGCTGGAAGCGCTGGCGGCCATAGCCGGGCGTGCGGCCGAGCTGGGCGTCAAGCTCGCGATTGAATCGCGCTCGCGCTACGAAGACATGCCTGACGAGCGCGAGATGGAGGAGCTGCAACGCCACTTCGCCGACAACCCGTGGGTCGGTTATTGGCATGATTTCGGCCACGTCCAGCTCAAGCACAATCTCGGCTTGCTCGATCACCATGAGTGGCTGGAGCGGATCGCCCCGCATCTGATGGGCGGGCACGTGCATGATGTGGCATGGCCGGCCCGCGATCACCGGACACCGTTTTCAGGGACGCTCGATTACGCGGCGATACTCAGGCATTTTCCCGCGGGATGCCCGCTCACTTGGGAACTCAGCCCCAGCCGCGACGCGGATGACATCCGCGCCGCATTGGCCTGCTGGCAGGCGCGGTTTCCCGAGCGCTCATCCTGAACCTCACGCTCCTTGCCCGCCACGGCACAGGGGGCAGCGGTCAATCAGGCCAGTGGCCACCCACGGATTTCCAAGGCCGCCTGCGGGCGGCAAGAGCCTCGCGGGCGATTTGATTCGGATGGCCGAAACAAGACATATATTTCCCTATTACATGTTTTTTTGCTTGCTTGCTGGCATGGGCTGGTTAGAAGCGGGCATGTTGCGTTACGGAAAACTCGCCCGGCAGGCCGTGTCTGTGTTAAGCTATCTGGCGGAGCACTATCGTCCGGATGCGCCGGCGGTTTCCTCGCGTGAGATTGGACGGGTGCGGAAAATCCCGGCGGCGCTGGCGGCCAAGTTGCTGAGCCAAGCGTCCACTGCGGGATTGGTGCTGGGGTCCACCGGTCCGGGGGGTGGCTATCGTCTGGCCAAACATCCGGGTGAGATCAGTCTGGCTGTGATTGTGTCCTTGTTTGGGCGTTCCCAAGAGGAAAGTTTATGCCCCTACAGCTTGGATTGGTGTGGCAATGGTGATCCCTGCCCCTTGCATGAGGGTTTTGCGAAACTCAAGGAAGATGCCCGCGCCTTTCTCGAAGGGACGACGCTCGCGGCCTTTTTGCCGGCACCCGCGCCGCCCGCCCGCCGCAAGGCCAAGCGCAGTTGATTCAGCGCCGTCGCGGACAGTTGGAGCGTGGCTCGTCTTCCTGCCACCACAGCCAGCGGGCCAACGCTCCAAACCATAGCAATCCGCCAGCGGACCACGTCCACGCCGCGTAGATGTGATGGGAAACCCGCACGCCCGGCAGAAAATCCGCGCTCATCCGGGTGGTGGCGGCCAGCATGAGCAAGCCCGCCGCCCAGCGCAGCCAGCGCATCCGCCCCACCAGCGATGCGCGTTTTCCGGCATGGCCGAGAACCACCCGCGCGCCGACCGCCAACGCGATCAAACCCAAGCCAGAGACAAACACCAAGTGCAGTGAGCCAACGCGCGCCGCCGGCCAGAAGGCGGCGGCGCCGTAACCTGTCAGCAGGCTGAGCAGCGCCAGACGCACCACGTTGCCGGGCGTTGACGAGATCTTTGCGCGGCGGAAAACCGGTGTCTCCATGGCAAACCAGACGCCGATCACCCCGGCTCGCAACAGTTGGCCGATCAGCGGATAGCCGTAAATTTCAAGCGCGAAACTGGCGACAAGGTGCAATCCCCAAAACCCCGCGGAGCCCACCCGCGGCCACCACCCGGCGGGCGGCTGCGGCGCATCCTCAAAGGCATGGCTGCTGGGCTGGCCGTAAAAGCGCGGCAGCACATACGGCCCGATCCCCAACAAGGGCAGCAGCACAAACCCTTGGAACAACCCCAGCTTCGCCCATCCCAAGCCGCTCACCCCCAACCCCTGTCCGTGCTGCCATCCCAAACAAGCGGCCGCCACCGCCGCCCCTAACAAGCCGCTGAGCGCCAACACAAACCCCGGTGGCGGCGTATCCCGGTTGCCACACGCCCAGCGCAGCACCAACCCGCACAACAACACCCCCAACAAGACCGCAAAGCCCCCGTCCGCCGCCGCCACCCGCCCGCTGGCGGCGCAGGCCACCACGCCCGCCCATAACCCGAGCAACAATAAAAATTCCCCGGCAAACCACGGGCGATTGCCCGCCAACCGCGGAAAGGCCGTGCCCAGAAACCCCATCACAAACGCCGCCAGAAAACCCTCAATCATCATCCGCGGGTGCGCTTCAAGCGGATTGTAACCCAGCCAGTGCCCGTAATAGAGCGGCCATAGCAGTGCGCCTCCCATCCCTGCCAGCAAACCCAACGGGAAAAACACCCGGTACGGCTCCGCCAATATCATGCGCCACAAGCGTGTCATTGCGCCCGTGAGCGTGCCAACCCCGCACTCACAAATCCAGAATATAAACTCACGAATTGACGGCCGTGTCCCTTGGCAAGTGATTCGGAAGTCCCAACAATCAAAACGGGGCTTGGGATACCGCAACACCCTTCCCGCCCTGCTTTCAAAAAAACTTGCTTGACCTTGTGGAACGGATGGGCACTTTCAGCGTCACCCTGTTGCCCCATGCATCTGACTTCCGCCCGAAATCCTCCGCTGCCAGCATGCGGACGAGGGTGGAGTGTGTTTGGCTTCAGGACTCTTCCTTGATCTTCTCTCCTCTCAACCTAACAACCAAATGAAACTGAAAAACACCAACAAGATCGCCCTCAGGGCACTGGCAGTCACCGCAGCTCTCGCCACGGCGCAGGCAGCCCTTATCACGGTCTCCAGCAATTACACCCAGGACACCGTGAGCAACAACATCGCCAATAACGGCGCCAACACGGTGCAGGCCAATGCCGGCGGATCCACGCTGACCTTTGGCACGGGCGCCTCGCTAACGGCCAATGGCGCACCTGCGGCACTCAACATTGCCGCCGCCGGCTACACTCTCAACAACTCCGGCACCTTGGATGGCGCCACCGCGGGTGCCACCGCCGGCGTCACCGTCGGTGCCCAGGCGATCCTGCACAATCTGGCCACCGGCACGATCCGTTCCGCCAACGGCCAAGGCATCATCATTACCGCCGGTACGGGATCCACCATCACCAACGATCACCTCATCGAAGGCAGCGATGATGGCATCCGCACGGCCACCAATAACCTGACAGTCACCAATAACGCCGGCGGCACCATCCGCGGCATCACCGGCGGAGGGTCCGACGGGATCCAAGCCGCAGGTTCGCTCACCTTGGTCAACTTCGGCAGCATCGCCGGCAACGCCATTGGCGTCAATGCCACGACCACAGCGAGTATCATCAACCACGCCGGGGTCAGCATCACCGGCACCAGCGCCGGGGTCAGCGTGAGCACCGGACTCATCCTCATCAATGACGGCACCATCTCGGGCACGGCGGCCGCCGGCAATGGCGTGCTGGCCACCACAGGTGCCAGCATTGCCAATAATGTCGGTGCCACCATCAGCGGCGGCAACGACGGGGTGCAGGTCGCCACGGGTGCGGCCATCATCAATGCGGGAACCATTCAAGGCCTTGCCGGCGACGGCGTGCAACTCACCGACGGCAACGTGACCAACGCCAACACCGGCTCGATTGTCGGGGGCGATCAGGGGATTCGCTTTGCCGGCACCGGGGTGGTCACCAACAGCGGCAGCATCACGGGTGCCACCGTTGGCATCAACTTTGGCGGCGCGGCCACTCTGGACACCCTCAACATGAACGGCGGCACCCTCACGGGCGGCACGCTGGCGGTGCCCACCACGGCCCTGGATGGCGGCACGGGCACGGACACCCTCAACTTCAACGCCGGCGCGGCCACGATCACCGGCAGCGTCCTGCGCATGGAAAACATCAACCGCAACACCGCCACCGCCGGCGTGGCGAGCATCACCGGTACCACCATCTCCGCCGACTTCGTCACCTTGGCGGTTGGCAATGTTGGTTCCCTTTACCTGTATGGCGCGGTCACTCCGTCCGCAGGAAGCACCGCCATCGTCGTCAATTCCGGCGTGTTGGGTGGCTCCGGCACTTGGACGTCCAATCTGACCTTCAATGGCGGCAGCTTGCTGGTGCATGTCAATCCCAGCACGCTGGTCAGCGACCTGATCAGCGTGAGTGGCAACGTCAACATCACCGCCGCAGCCGGCGTGGTGCTTGCGCCCAGTACCCAGGATGCACCGCTGCAAAACACCAGCGGCGCCACCAATCTCCGCGTGCTCGATGTGGGCGGCACCCGCACCAACCAATTCAGCACTCCGGCCACCATCTTCTTTGAAGCGGGTCACACCGATGCGGGCCCGCTGGTAGCCACCGCCGGTAGCGGGGCCTTCACCAGTTCCACTGTGTCGTTGAACGTGGTCAGCGGCAATCCGTTGCTATTAGTGCCACAGGATGCCGATGATACTTATGTGCAGGTCGTCCACCACTACCAGACGGTTGCCGGCTTGGGTTCCTTCGGGCAACAATTCGGCACGTTCTTGAACGGTCGCGTGACGGCTTCGCTTACCAACCCGGTGCTGGCGGATTTCCTCGGCTTCCTTGACTACAGTGATGCCGCCACCGTGGCCAACGTGATGAACGCTTATGATCCCTCATCGTTCCAGGCTTCCATCGCGGCTGCGGTCGCGGGGTCCCGCGAAATCCACCGCATCGTCGAACAGCAGAACGCGGGGGATCGCTTGTTCCCGACCAACAACCACGTGTGGGGCAACTTCAACTACGACAGCATCTCCGGCAACGGCAACTCCTACCGCGCAACCTTCGGCGCGGGTTGGGCCATTGACACCGTGCATCTGGGTGCCCTCGTTTCCTATGCGGAGACGGACATCAATGATTACACGCAAAACGAGTCGTGGTCCTATGGCATGTATTTTGCCAGCGGCGCGCCCACGGGTTGGCAGTTGAATGGTTATATCGGCGGCACCAATAACAGTATCACCGGCAACCAAAGCACGATCGTTTCCCCGCTGGTCGACAGCGTGGTTCACTTCAATCCCGACGGCAATGGCTTCCAAGCCTTGCTCTCCGGCGCCTATATGATGGAGCAGGGTGTCTGCAACTGGGGTCCGACCTTCGGCGTGGAATACGTCAGCGCCGACATGGATGGCACCATCCAACCCGGTGCCAACCTGCCCTCCATGAACTATACTGCCGACAAGCTGGAAAGCCTGCGGTCCTTGCTTGGTCTGCGAGCCGACTTCAACCTCAGCACCAGCTTCCGGCCCTATGTCAGCGCGCAATGGGCGCATGAATTCCAAGGTGAAAGCGATGGTTACACGGCCAGCTTCCAAGGGGGTTCCTTGGCGGTGGCTTCGCCGTTCGCGCTGGGCAAGGATTCCATCATCCTGCGTGCCGGCCTCATGGTGGGCTTTGGCGAATCCGTCTTCGGTGACATCGGCTTCCTCGGTGAATATTCCATCGACGGCGATGGTGCCGACTACAGCGGCGTCAACCTGGGCCTGCGTGCCTCGTTCTAAGCGTTGCCCGATCACCCCGACCCCTAACAAACAAACCCCCGGCGCAGGCCGGGGGTTTTTTGTTGGCCGGGGACAGGCAAACCCATCACGTCTGCTGCAGCATCTTCAGCGCCTCGTCGAAGCTATGGGCAAATTGCATCATCGCCTGATAGGCGAACCAGGTCAGCACCAGGACGACCGCGCTGATGGCGATTTTCCACAGCAGGTTCAGGCGCGGATGGATCCAGACCAGCGGCAAGGCCAAGGGACCGACCGTCAGGATTGACAATAGGATCGCCGGCATCCCGAAATACCACGGCGCCTTGTCCGGCGCGGCGCGTGGCGGGCCAAACCCATCCAGAAACTCACCGCAGTGCTTGCATTTGATCGCCTCATCCTGGATCTCCTCGGCGCAGTAGCGGCATTTTTTCATGATGGGGATCGCTCCTATGTTAGGGAAAGGCTGTTAGACGAGGGTTCCGCCGCCGGCCCCGCGCTGCTGCAGGAACAAATCGATGCCATCGACCAGCGCCAGCCAGCTGGCCTCGATGATGTTTTCGGAAACCCCGACCGTGCCCCAGTCGCGCGTGCCGTCGGTGGTGACGATGAGCACGCGGGTCTTGGCGGCGGTGGCATCGTGGCCATCGATGATGCGCACCTTGTAATCCACCAGCGAGATGCCGTCGATTTCCGGATAGAACGGCCGCAACGCCTTGCGCAGGGCCAGATCCAGCGAGTTGACCACCCCATGGCCCTCGGCGACGGTGTGGGATCGCTCGCCGTTGACGGAAAGCTTGACGGTGGCCTCGCACACCGGGGTGTGGCCGTCGCGGTATTGGCGGGTGCTGGTGTGATACTCATGCAACTCGAAGCGCTTGACATGCGTGCCCGCGGCGCGCCGGACTAACAATTCAAGCGAACCGTCGGCAGCCTCGAACGAGTAGCCGTCGTGTTCAAGCTCCTTGACGCGGCGCAACACCTCGGCGGCTTGTGGCGAGCCTTGTTGCAGGGGGATGCCGAGTTCCTCCGCCTTGATGAGAATGTTGGATTGGCCGCTGAGTTCGGAAACCAGGATATTCTGGCAATTGCCGACGCTGGCGGGGGCGATGTGTTCGTAGCTGCGGGCGATTTTGCGCACGGCATTGACATGCATGCCGCCCTTGTGGGCGAAGGCCGTGCTGCCGACAAAGGCCGCCCGCGCGAAATGCGGATTGTTGGAAACGTCGTCCACGAAGTACGACAGCTCTCGTAGTTTCTCCAGGCAGGGCACCACGGTCAGGCCCAGCTTGAGTTGCAGGAGCGGGATCACCGAGGTGAGATTGCAGTTGCCGGTGCGTTCGCCATAGCCATTGATGGTGCCCTGGACTTGGGTGGCGCCCGCGCGGATGGCGGCGATGGCGTTGGCCACGCCCAACTCGCAATCGTTGTGCGTGTGAATGCCCAACGCGGTGCCCGGCAAGCGGGCTGTCACCGCCTGGCAGATTTGCAGAATCTCGGAGGGCAGCGAGCCGCCGTTGGTGTCACACAACACCAGACAAGCCGCCCCGCCCTCGGCGGCGGCTTCCAGGGTGCCCAGCGCATGCTCGGGCGAGTCCTTGTAGCCATCGAAAAAGTGCTCGGCATCATAGATGACCTCGCGGCCGTGCCGCACCAGATGGGCCACCGTGTCGCGGATCATCGCCCGGTTTTCCTCGATGCTGGTGCGCAGCACCTCGGTGACCTGGAGTTCCCAACTTTTCCCGAAGATGGTCACCACCGGCGTCTCCGCCGCCATCAACAGCCGCACTTGCGGATCCTCCGCCACCAAGCTGTTGGCGCGGCGCGTCGAGCCGAAGGCGGCCAACTTGGCGTGCTTGAGGTGGAGTTGCTTCGCCTCGCGGAAAAATTCGATGTCCTTCGGGTTGGAGCCCGGCCAGCCGCCTTCAATGTAGTCGATGCCGAAGTCATCCAGGCGTTGGGCAATCCGCAGCTTGTCCAGACCCGACAATTGAAAGCCCTCACCCTGCGTTCCGTCACGCAGAGTCGTATCATAGATGAAAACCGGTTTGCCGTGCATTGCCTCGCCACCCACCTTGGAGCGGCTCGCCGCCCACCGCAAGGCGATTTTCCAACCTGGAACGCCCCGCCCGTTGTTGGATTTCCACTTGACTTTTTTTAGAATGTCCCGTATTTGCCCCGCTCCCCTCGGTCGAACTCCGCTCATTTCCTGAATTTTGTCGCTTGGCACGGCATCAAACGGGGCCTTGCGGCTGCTGTCGAGTCCCTCAATTTCATCCAAGTCTTTCATTTTCAACCTTTTGCATGTTTAAAAAGTTTTTTGGAAAGTTTTTCCCGAATGACATCGGGATCGACCTCGGCACGGCCAACACGCTCATCTACGTCAAAGATCAAGGCGTGGTTCTGCGCGAACCATCGGTTGTCGCGGTCAAGGCCGGCACCAACGAGGTTTTGGCGGTCGGCGACGACGCCAAACGCATGCTGGGCCGCACGCCTGGCAACATTGTGGCCATCCGCCCGCTCAAAGACGGGGTGATCGCCGACTTCGAAGTGACCGAGGCGATGCTCCGGCATTTCATCCGCAAGGTGAATAAAAACCGCCGCTCCAACCCCCGCGTGCTCATCGCCATCCCCTCCGGCATCACCGAGGTGGAACGCCGTGCCGTGCGCGAATCCGCCGAACAGGCCGGTGCCCGCGAGGTCTACCTCATCGAGGAGCCAATGGCCGCGGCCATCGGCGTGGGCCTGCCGGTGCAGGATGCCTCCGGCAACATGATCGTGGACATCGGCGGCGGCACCACCGAGGTCGCCCTCATCTCCCTTTCCGGCATCGTATACGCCCGCAGCGTGCGCACCGCCGGCGATGAATTGGACGAGGCGATCGTCTCCTACATGAAGCGCGCCTACAACCTCATGATCGGCGAGCGCACCTCCGAGGATATCAAAATCCGCCTCGGCTCGGCCGCCCCGCTGCCCAAGGAAATGACCATGGAAGTCAAGGGTCGCGATCTGGTCGCCGGCCTGCCCAAAACCATCACCATCACCTCGCAGGAAATCCGCGAGGCCATGGCCGACCCGCTCAGCACCATCGTCGACGCCGTGCGCACCACCCTCGAACGCTGCCCGCCCGAACTCGCCGCCGACCTCGTCGACCGCGGCATCGTGCTGGCTGGCGGCGGGGCCCTGCTCAAAGGACTCGACCGTCTGCTGCGTGAGGAAACCGGGCTGCCGGTCCACATCGCCGAGGACCCCCTCAGTGCCGTGGCCGAAGGCACTGGCAAGGCGCTTCAGGAAATCGCCCTCTTGAAACGCGTCACCAACACCGACCGCAGGGTCGAGCGTTAGGCAGGCCCCGGCCATGAAGCCGCTCAATCTCATTGCCCTGCTGCTCTTTCTGAGTGGTGCCGTGTGGGCGCTCACCCGCAGTGAGCGCACCGTGCGTGAGATCCAGTGCGGCTATTTTTCCGCCATTTCACCCTTTTTGAAATCCGGCACGCAAACCGAAACCTACGCCCGCAGCTTCCTCGATGAAGTGCGCCACTCCAAGGCGTTGGAAGCCGAGTTGCACACCACCCGCAGCGCCATCGGCCGCCTGCCCATCATCGAAGCCCATTGCCTGGAACTGGAACGCGAAAACGCCCAACTCCGCCACTCCCTCGATTTCAAAAAGACCACCAGCTTCAACATCGCCGCCGCCCAGGTCATCCGCCGCCAACCCACCACCTGGTGGCAAACCGTGGAAATCGACGTCGGTGAGGAACGCGGCATCGGCAGCCACCTCGCCGTCCTCTCTAACGAAGGACTGGTGGGCATCGTCGACCGCCCGGGCAAGGACCGCTCCTGGGTCATCCTCCTGACAGACGAGGCGTGCCAGGTCTCGGCCAAGGTCGAGGACAGCCCGGAGGTGGGCATTCTCAGCGGCCAGCGCGGGCAGTTTGAGGGCACGCCGCAATTGCGCCTGAAGTTTTTGTCAAAGAACGCGGCGCTGCGCTCCGGGCAACGCGTATTCACCACCGGCCGCGGGGGCATCTTCCAGGCCAACATCCTCCTTGGAACCATCATCTCCGTCGAAAAAGGCGCTGAGGATTCCGAAGCTCTCGTCCGTCCAGCGGTGAACTTCGCGGATCTCGGCACGGTTTTCGTCGTGCTCGCCAAAGATCCCCCGCCGCAGTGACCCGCTACACGCTCATCACGGTTTTGTTAGTGCTGGCCAGTTTTGTGGTCCAACAATTCCTGCCCGCGCTCACCGCGCTGCACCACTCGCGCATTCTGTTGGTGCAGCTGGTGTTCCTGTGCGCCGCGGTCACCGTGGGGCAGCCCACCATGCTGCTGCTGGCATTTGTGTGCGGTTTCCTGTGGGACGCGCACTGCACGCTGGGCACCCACGGCGGGGATCCGGAAATCTACACCCAGCCGGTGGAATCGCTGCGCTTTGGTTATTCCATCCTGCTCTTTGGGGCGATGGGCCTGCTGATGCAAGGCATCCAGCCGCTATTCAAGCAAGGCAAGTGGTATTTCTCCGCGCTGCTTTCCGGCATCTCCATCTTTCTCTATCTGGCCGCGGAATACCTCATCATCACCTTTGTGCGCGGCAACTTCATCTTTGCCAAAGCCACCGGCCTGCAAATGGTATACACCTCGGTTCTAACCATGTTGTTTTCACCGCTCATTTTCTGGATGCTTTTCGGCATCGCCAGTTGGTGCGGCCATTCCATCAATCCCGAGGCGGGCAAGCGGCCCCGCCGTCACTCCTGAGCCCATGGAACCGCGCTATCGTCTCCGACTCTATCTGCTCACCGCGCTGGTGCTGACGGGCTTCGGCGTGCTGCTCACCCGGCTCCATGATTTCCAGATCACGCGGCGCGAGGCGTTCCTGCAGATGGTCCCGGGCAACAGCACCGTCACCGTCCGCGAACCCGGCATCCGCGGCGAAATCACCGACCGCCACGGTGTGCTGCTGGCCCGCAACCTCCGCAACTACGAAATCTCCTTCAATCTCGAGGAAATCCACAAGGCCTACCGCCTCCAGCACGCCGCGGAGACCCCGCCCAAACGCGGCTCCAAAAAGGACGGTGCGGAGCGCGGCGATGAGGAAAAGGACATCGTGGAAATCGTCAACACCTGGACCATCAAACGCTTCGATCAACTTCACCTCACCAAGAACTACAGCTCCGCGGCCCTGCGCACCCATTACCTGACCCATCGCGGGCTGGTGCCTTTCAGCTACCGCACCGATCTAACTTATGACGAGTTCGCGCGCTGTGCCGAACACAATCTCGATCTGCCCGGGGTCTATCTGAGCACCCGCCCGCTGCGCCAGTATCCGTATGCGGCCCTTGCCAGCCACCTCCTCGGACATATCAAGCCGTGGGAGCCGGTCGACATACCGGAGAGTGCCAAGCGCAAGTTCAACCACTACATTGGCGACGCCAAAGGCATCGCCGGCATCGAGCAAAGCATGGACGCGATTCTGCGCGGTCCGGAGGGCCAGAAGAAGCTCCTCAAGGATGAAAAGGGCCACATCATCGACATGCTCGATTACACCAAGCCCGGGGTCGGTGCCAAGCTCACGCTCACCATTGATGCCCGCGCCCAATTCCACGTCGAAAACGTCATCCGCCGCGCCGGCCGCGCCGCCGCCGTGGTCATGGACGTCAATACCGGCGAGGTCATTGCCATGGCCTCCATCCCGGATTACAATCCTAACGACTTCATCCCGTCCATCTCGCAGGCCCGCTGGCAGGGATATCTGGACAACAAGAAAATGGACCCCTTCTCCAACCGGGCGATCAAGCCGTTCACGCCGGGATCCACCTTCAAGCCGCCCACCGCCATCTCCGGCGCCCTCGAGGGCATGGCCAACCGCGCGTATTCCTGCGATGGCTTCGTCCCATACGGCAATATCAAAATCGGCTGCTGGATCTGGAACCAACACAAGGGCAGCCACGGCACGCTGACCCTGCCCAAAGCCATCCAACAATCGTGCAATCCCTACTTCATGAAACTGGCCAACACCATTGGTTGGAAAGCCATGCTCACCGGCTTTCAATTGGTTGGCTTCGGTAAACCCACCGGCATCGAACTCCCGGATGAATCCCCGGGCATCCTCCCGGGCAGTCGTTCCTGGCGCGCCGCCAATCCGTCCGCCACCATGACCCCGGCCATCACCGCCATGCTCGCCATCGGCCAGGCCGATGCCATGGCCACGCCGCTCCAACTATGCGCGATGGCTGCCTGTATCGCCAACGGCGGCAAATATTACAAACCGCGGGTGGTCAAATACGCCACGGCTGCGGATGGTCACCGGGTCATCGAGGATCAACCCAAGCTCGTCGTCGATCTGCTGGCCGCGGGCATCAAGCCGGCGGACTTCGAACTCATCCGCAAAGGCATGTGGATGGCCGTCAACAATCCCGGCGGCACCGCCGCACGCGCCAAAATCCCCGGCGTCGAAGTCGCCGGCAAAACCGGCACCGCCCAAACCATCGATGACGGGAAAAAATCCAACAATTCCTGGGTCATCTGCTTCGGCCCCTATGACAAGCCCAAGTACGCCGTCTGTGTGCTGGTGCAAAACGGCGGATCCGGCGGCAAGGTCTGCGGGCCGCTGGCGCACCTGATCTTGCGCGGCCTTTTCGCCCAGGACGAAGGGCTCAAGCTTCCGCTCAACGCCCAAACCGCGGTCCTCGGCAACACCACCCGCATCGAGGAAATCGTCCTGCCCAAGGAGGATCCGCTGGCCGCCCTCATCGGCGACGAGACGGAATCCAACGGGGAAACCGGCGAGGAAGTCGAAAACCCTGAAATGCCGGCGGCACCCACCCCGCCCGAACCCCAAATTCCCACTCCCGTCATCACTCCTGAAATCGATGCGGATGGCACTGTCATCCCTCGCGCCCAACCCGTCCCCGAACCCTAACCGACTCGTCACCATCAAACACTCTAACAAAATACAAACCATGATCCAACGCATCAAACGGCTTCTAGGCATCGGCAAGCCCGATCCCTCCCGTGGCAACAGCATTATCGTCAACGTCGAAAAACTCGAACGCCGCGTCGCCCTGCTCGAGGATGGCGTGCTCGAGGAATACACCGTCGAGCGCGAGGGCGACCAAAACATCGTCGGCGGCATCTTCAAAGGCCGCGTCAAAAACATCGAACCGGGCCTTAAAGCCATGTTCGTTGACATCGGCCTCGACAAGAACGCCTTCCTGCATTTCTGGGATGCCATCCCCGCCGCGCTCGATGCCGGCCTGGAGGAAATCCAGCGCGAAACCAATCCGAAGCGGCAGCAGAAAAAGGTGACCTCCAAGGACATCCCGGACATCTATCCGGTAGGGTCGGAGATTGTCATCCAGGTGTCCAAGGGGCCGATCGGCACCAAGGGGCCGCGGGTGACCACCAACATCTCGCTGGCCGGACGCTATCTGGTGCTGATGCCCTACACCGAGCAATTCGGCATTTCGCGCAAGATCGAGGATCCCGCGGAGCGCCAGCGCTTGCGCAAGATTGTGCAAAAGCTCTCCGTGCCGGAGGGCATGGGCATCATCATGCGCACCGTGGCCCAGGGCACCCGTGCCCGCCACTTCGTCCGCGACCTCGCCATGCTCCTCGAACAGTGGGACGAGATTGAGGAGTGCCGCGTCAACTCACAGACACCGGCGTGCATCTTCCAGGAACCCAATCTGATCGAACGCACCGCCCGCGATTTTCTAACAGATGAAATCGACCAGATCATATGTGATGACGCCGCCACCACCGAGATCATCCGCGGGATAGCCGGCAAGATCTCGCGCCGCGCCAAGCGCCGCGTCCATCATTTCCCCTCGGCCACCCAGCCGATCTTCGAGCGCGTCAACATCCAGAAGCAAATCGACGAGGCGTTCTCGCGCCAGGTCTGGCTTCCCTGCGGTGGCTACATTGTCATTGATGAAACCGAAGCGCTCATTTCCATCGACGTCAACACCGGCCGCAACCGCGGCTCCAAGGATGTGGATCGCATGATCCTGGAAACCAACGTCGAGGCCGCCCAGGAAGTCGCACGCCAACTGCGCCTGCGCAACATCGGTGGCTTGGTGGTGGTGGACTTCATCGACATGCGCCACCGCAAGGATCAGCAAACGGTTTACAAGGCCATGCGCGACCGCCTCAAGAAGGACAAGGCCAAGACCCAGGCGTTGCAGATCTCGCCGGTTGGCCTGATGGAAATGACCCGCCAGCGGCTCAACGAATCGTTGCGCGATTCGATGTATGAGCCGTGCCCGTATTGCCAGGGCCGCGCGCGGGTCAAGACGCCGATGACCATGTCCGTGGAAATCCAGCGCCGCCTCAACACCGTCATCCAAAAGCACCGCGACTCACTCGGTGACATCATCATCATTGTCAACAGTGATGTCCTCAACCGCTTCAAGAGCGAGGACGCCAAGCTGCTCGTCGAGTTGGAGCGCTCGCATTCCGGACGTCTCATCTTCCGCTCCGATCCCACCCTCAACCGCGAGCGCTTCGCCATCATCGACGCCAAAACCGAAAAAACCATCGATCAGGCCTAACATTTCCAATGTCACAAGCCGGGTTGGTTTTCAACATTCAGAAATACTCGCTGCACGACGGGCCGGGGATCCGCAGCACCGTGTTTCTCAAAGGCTGTCCGCTGGAGTGTTTGTGGTGTCACAACCCGGAAGGCATCTCACCACAACGGGAAATCGTGGTGGTCGGAGCCCGTTGTCTCGCCTGCGGCGCGTGCCGGGCCGCCTGCTGGCACCCGGCGGCAGCCTTGGGCGAAGGCTGCCTGCCGGCGCGCATGGACGCTTGCACCTTCTGCGGGGCCTGTGTGGCCGCCTGCCCCACCGCGGCCCGCCAGATGCTCGGTGGCAGCAGGTCGGTGGCGGAAGTGATGGCGAGCGTGCTGCAAGACCGGGTGTTTTACGCTGAATCGGGCGGCGGGGTGACCATCTCGGGCGGCGAACCGTTGAGCCAGCCGCGGTTTTTGTTAGCCTTGCTCAAGGCCTGCCGCCGCGAGGGTCTCCACACCGCGCTGGATACCACCGGCTTCGGGCCGATCGGGCAATTGCTGGCGGCAGCCAAGCTGAGCGATCTCATCCTCTATGACCTGAAGGTGTGGGATGATGCCAGACACCGGCAACTCACCGGCGTGTCCAACGCGCTCATCCTCGACAACCTCAAACGCCTCGATCAGGCGCATCACAACATCTGGATCCGCCTGCCGGTGGTGCCCGGCCTCAACGCCGACCCGCACAACCTCCAACAGCTCGCGGAGTTTGTCACGGGCCTGCGTCACGTCACCCGGGTATGCCTGCTGCCGTTTCACCGCACCGGTATCGACAAGTTCGCACGGCTCGGCCAACCCCACGCCCTGGATGGCGTGCTGCCACCCCCGGAGGAACTCATGGAGATGGCCGTCAAAATTTTCCATGGCGCGGGATTGCCGGCCGTCATCGGCGGTTAACCAATAAAGACCTTTCTCCCAACCATGACCGAAAGAACCGCGAGATTGCGCCAACGGAGCCTGGACACGCCGCCATCTCTATCCGCCGAGCGGGCGCAATGGCTCACCGGATTCTATCAGGACAACACCGGCAAATTCCCGGTGCCGGAAATGCGCGCCCGCTCGTTCCTGCACCTGTGCCAACACCAGACGATCCATCTCGGGGCCGACGAGCTCATCGTCGGCGAGCGGGGGCCGGCACCCAAGGTGGTGCCGACGTTTCCCGAGTTGACCTGTCACAGTCTCGAGGACCTGAGGATTCTCAATACGCGGCCCAAGACCGGGTATCGCGTGGATGAGGAATGCCTGCGTGTTTACGCACAAACCGTCATCCCGTATTGGAGCGGCCGCTCGATGCGCGACAGGATGTTCGCCCAACTGCCGCCGGATTGGCACGCCGCCTACAACGCCGGCATCTTCACCGAGTTCATGGAACAACGCGCGCCCGGCCATACCGTGCTCGATGACAAGATCTACGCCAAGGGCCTGCTCGACTTCAAACAGGACATCGCAGCGGCCGTCGCACGACTCGATTTCAGCAACGACGCTGCGGCCCAGCGCAAGCTTGAGACCCTCAAGTCCTTCGATATCGCATGCGACGCCCTGATCGTGTTTGCGGGCCGGCATGCCGCCATGGCGCGCGAATTGGCGGCCGTGGAAAGCGACGCGCGGCGCAAGGCGGAATGGTTGCATATCGCCGAAGTCTGCAGCCACGTTCCGGCCCGCGCACCACGCAACTTCCACGAGGCGCTGCAAGCCTATTGGTTCTGCCACCTGGCGGTCATCACCGAGTTGAACGGCTGGGACGCCTTCAACCCGGGACATCTGGACCAACATCTGCTGCCGTTCTATCAGCAAGGGCTGGCCGACGGCACCCTCACCCGCGAAACGGCGCGTGAGTTGTTAGAGTGCTTCTTCATCAAGTTCAACAACCATCCCGCGCCGCCCAAGGTCGGGGTGACCGCGGCGGAAAGCGGCACCTACACCGACTTCGCCAACATCAACCTCGGCGGCTTGCTGCGCGACGGCACGGACGGCGCCAACGAGGTGTCGCATATGTTGTTGGATATTGTGGACGAGATGCACCTGCTGCAGCCCAGCACCAACATCCAGCTCTCGCGCCAGACTCCGGATGGTTTCCTCCGGCATGCCCTGCGGGTGGTGCGCAAGGGCTACGGGTTCCCCTCCCTTTTCAATGCCGACATGGTGGTCGAGGAGCAACTGCGCCAGGGGAAAACCCTGGAGGATGCCCGCGCCGGCGGCTGCAGCGGCTGCGTGGAAACCGGCGCGTTTGGCAAGGAGGCTTATATTCTAACTGGCTATTTCAATCTGGTGAAAGTGTTGGAAATCACGCTGCACGACGGCCGTGACCCGCGCAGCGGCCGGCAACTCGGCCCGCACACCGGTGGCCCGGCAAGTTTCACCAGCCATGAGGCGTTGTGCGCCGCCTTCCGCCGGCAACTCCGCCACTTCATCGATATCAAGATGTGCGGCAGCCACATCATCGAACGCCTGTATGCGGAGGAGATGCCCGCGCCATTCCTCAGTGTGCTCATCGACGATTGTATTGCCAAGGGACTCGACTACAACGCCGGCGGCGCACGCTACAACAACACCTTCATCCAAATGGTCGGCCTCGGCAGCGCCACCGATTGCCTCAGCGCGATCCAACATCTCTGCTTTGCCCCTGCCACCCGCACGTCCAAACGCCATATGCCCCTGCAGGAACTTGTCACCTGTCTGGACAACGACTTTGCCGATGCCGAGAGCCTCCGCCAGCGGCTTCTCCACCGCATGCCCAAGTACGGCAACGACGATGCCGCCGCCGATACGGAAATGTTGGCCTTGTTCAACGCCTGCATCGAGGACATCGACGGACGCCCCGATGCGCGCGGCGGCCACTATCGGGTCCTGATGTTGCCCACCACCTGCCATGTGTACTTCGGCAGCGTCACCGGCGCCATGCCCGACGGCAGGAAAGCCGGCCTGCCACTCTCCGAGGGCATCAGCCCGGTCCAGGGCGCCGACCGCCACGGCCCGACGGCCGTGCTCAAGAGTGCTTCCAAGATGGACCACGTCAAGACCGGCGGCACCTTGCTCAACCTCAAGTTCGCGCCCGCACTGGTGGCCACCGACGAGGGTCTCGACAAGTGGCTGCACCTGGTGCGCGGGTATTTCAGCTTGGGCGGACATCATGTCCAATTCAACGTGACGACGGCCGCCATGCTGCGCGAGGCACAGGCGCATCCGGACGCGCATCGCGGGCTCATCGTGCGGGTGGCTGGCTACAGCGATTATTTTTGCGATCTATCTAACGAACTGCAGGAGGAAATCATCGCCCGCACCGAGCACCAGGGACATTAGGACCGCTGCAAGGCGCGTGCAACACTCTTCGTAGGCGCGCTGGTGACAGCGCGGGGCGGGCGATGCCCGAAAGACGCATTCTAACAATATTGCCTGTGCAGATGGCGGATGGGCGTGGCGGTTGAAAACCGCCGCCACGGTCACCACACCTTGATGGTCCCGGTGGCGGGGCTGTCGAAGGGGCCGGCCGCGGGCGTGGCCGCAATGCGCGGGTTGCCGGAATAATCCCTGTCAATCTTGAGGGGCGAGCCATCGGGGTTCTCATAGGCGCAACCGGAAATGTGGGTCACGCCCAACAATTCCGTGGTCACGGGTTTGCGGTCACCCGCGGCATTCCAGACCGGATCGACTGTCATTTCAAGATAGAGGCCATCCACTTTCTCCACCAGCTTGAGTGCGGGATCGACGTCGGGCTTGACGAGCGGCGCGGCCTCATGCTTCGACGGTTTGGCGCCCTTGAGAAACAGGTTGCCAGCCATCGCCACCGGCACTTTCGCCGCGTCGTAGGCGCTCAGGTCGCCACGTTGTACAAACACATTGTGATAGTAGCGGTCGTCGCCGCACGGGTTGTTATGCAAGCTGGCGACCTCGGTGGAATGTGCCTTGTGAATGGGGGTCATGCGGCTGTCGAAGGGAATGATCCTCAGGGCCCCGGCAAACAGGTTGTGAACATAGGCGCCGCCTTGCGAACGCAGATTCACTGAGTAGGCCGAAAGAAAGAGGTTGTTGTCCACCAGGAAGGGGCCGTGATTCACCTCGACAAACATGTCCTGCTGGCCGCCGGAAATCACCTCTTTCGATAGATCGGTTTCGGTCGCGTTGTCGTGGAAGAGATTGCCTGAGATGCGCGTGCCCTGGGCCATCCAGTCCAGCCACAGCCCGCGGCATGTCCGATAGATATGGTTGCGGCTGATCTCCATGTCGATGGCGCCATGGATCTTGATGCCCGCCATCTCGCAGCCGCCGAACAACTGCCGGACATGGATGTCATGAATGACATTGCCGGTGATGGTGCTGAAGATGGCGCCCAGGCTGCCGACGATGCCCGCTTGCTCGCAATCGGTGATGGTGTTGTTGCGGACGATGTGGTGGCCGATGCTGTCCTTGTTCCAACCGTTCTTGAGGGCGCGCTCGATGGTCTTGACGTAGCCCTCGGCGGAGTTGGCCGACTTGTTGTCCCACTCGTCGCCGTATTTGCCGAGCGCGATGCCGGAACAAACCGAGTGGCTGATGGTGTTGTTCTCGATGATCCAGCCCTTGCTCCAATGGGTGCCGATGAGCCCGATTTGCTCGGCGGTGGGCGGGGCCCACGGGGTGGCCGCGTGGCGCATGGCGAAGCCGCGCACCGTGAGGAAGTTGATGCCCGGCTGCTGCGGATAGAAAACCGTCCGCCGCACGTTGATTTCCACCTGTTGTTCGTTAGGGTTCACTCCCTTGAACTGTGCCCACAGCGTGGTGGTGTCCTTGTCGACCTGGCCGAACCACAGCGGCGTCGCGCCGGCGGGTTTGAGCACCGCGTCGAGCTTGGCGGCCTCGATGAGCCACTCGCCATTGAGATAGACGGCCCCGGTATGGTGCGGGCGGCCCCGGTCCTCGAACCAATCGCCGTGGATCCGGTCCGCGTAGGGATTGAAGGCGCCGAAGAAGGTGTTAGGCAGGACCACCTGCCAGACGTCGTCCTGCACCTTCACCCAATTCTTCACCACCTCCGAGCCCTTGATCTCGACTTTCTCACCCGCCGCCGCTTGATAGATGATGCGCTTGGCGTCGGACTCACCGCCGCGCGGCGGGGCGACCCGTTCGCGGTACGTCCCCGCATGCACCGTGATGACATCGCCCGCCTGCGCCAGCTCCGCGCCGCGCTGGATGGTGCGCAGCGGCGCCGCCGGGGTGCCGGGGTTGCTGTCATTGCCGGCGGGCGCGACATGCAGGTCGGCCGCGTGGAGCGGGGTGAGTAGCAGCAATGTGAGGAGTGGGAATTTCATGGCGGGCAAGATGTGTTGGGACATTGGATACTCGCGATCCGGCGCAGTCTTTCAGGCGATGGGTGGCGCGGGCATGGAGTGCGGCGGCTTGCCGCCGCCAGTGGGGAGGATGGAGCTTGCTCCATGCGGAGGATGCCAATGGGGATGGGCATGGCGGTTGCAAACCGCCGCCACGGTCACCACACCTTGATGATCCCGGTGCCGAAATCCTCGAAGGGGCCGGGCACGGGTGTGGCGGCTTGGCGCGGCTTGCCGGAATAATCGGTGTCAATCTTCAACGGCGAGCCGTCGGGGTTTTCATAACCCACGCCCGCCACCCGGGCCTTGCCTAACAATCCGGTGGTGACCGGCACGGTGGCGGCATTTTGCAGTGCCAGTCCCATAGCCAGATGGAGTTGGACATGTCCGCCATCGGCCGTCACTTGGATTTTTGGATCCACATCCGTTAGGACCCGTGGTTGGGGTTCCTTGGCATAGGGGCGTGCGCCGTTGAGATAGACATTGCCGCCGGCCTGCAACGGGAACTCGCGGGTGTCATAGACCCACAGCCCGAAACCGGCGAAGCGCTTGGGATTGTTGCGCTCCCACGCGTGCACATCCTCGGTCGCGGGGCCGGCGACGAAGAGGTTGTTATAAAAGCGGTTGTCCCCGCCCTTGATGTCGGAGAGGCCGGCCACGGCCGTCGCATGCGCCGGGTGATGGGGAGTGGAGCGTGTGGGCTCCGGACGACAGTCGATTTTCCCCGCAAACAAGTTATGCACAAAGGCGCCGCCTTCGGACCAATCGCGCACGTTGAACCCGGACAGGAACACATTGTTGTCCACCAGGTACGGGCCGTGGTTCACCTCCAGAAACAAGTCGTCGGTGCTGTTGTCATAGCAAAGATTGCCGGTGATGCGGGTGCCTTGGGCCATCCAATCCATCCACATCGCGCGCCCGGCGTCATGGATCCGGTTGTGCTTGATGAGCAGGTCGATGGACGCATGGATCTTGATGCCGGCCATTTCCGCGCCCTCGAACTGGCGCTTGGCCCAGATGTTATAGATATGGTTGCCGGAAATCTCGGAGAAGATGGCGCCGAGGCTGCCGCAAATGCCGGTTTGCTCGCAATCGGAGATGGTGTTGTTGCGGACGATGTGGTGGCCGATGCTGTCCTTGTTCCAACCGTTCTTGAGGGCGCGCTCGATGGTCTTGACGTAGCCCTCGGCGGAGTTGGCCGATTTGTTGTCCCACTCGTCGCCGTATTTGCCGAGCGTGATGCCCGAGCACCGCGAATGGCTGATGATGTTGTTTTCGATGATCCAGCCCTTGCTCCAATGGGTGCCTATCAGACCGACCTGTTCGGCGGTGGGAGGAGCCCACGGGGTGGCCGCGTGACGCATGGTGAAACCGCGCACCGTGATGAAATTGATGCCCGGCTTCGCCGGATAGAAAACCGTCCTGCGCACATTGATCTCGACACGTTGTTCGTTAGGATCGACGCCCTTGAATTGTGCCCAGATCATGGTGCTGGTCTTGTCCACCTTGGCGAACCACAGCGGGTCCCTGGCAACGGGCTTGAGGACCTCGTCGTGCTTGGCCGCCTCAAGCAGCCACTCGCCGTTGAGATAGACCGCACCCGTGTGGTGCGGCCGGTTCTTGTCCTCGAACCAATCGCCGTTGATGAGGTCGCCATAGGGATTGAAGTCACCGAAGAAGGTGTTAGGCAGGACCACCTTCCAGACATCGTCCTGCACCTTCACCCAGCCCTTGACGATTTCCGAACCCTTGATCTCCACCTTTTCACCCGCCTCGGCTTGATAGACGATGCGCCTGGCATCGGACTCGCCGCCGCGTGGCGGGGCGATCCGTTCGCGATACGTGCCCTCGTGCACGGTGATGACATCGCCCGGTTGGGCCAATTCCGCCGCGCGCTGGATCGTGCGCAGCGGCGCGGCGGGTGAGCCCGGGTTGCGGTCATTGCCGGCGGGCGCGACGTGCAGGTCGGCCGCGCCAAGCGGGGTCAGCAGCAGGGTGGGCAGGAGTACGAGGAGCGGAGGCTTCATGGTGGGAGGCTTGTGTTGTTGGCGTGGCAACGGGAGCGGCTCGCGAGCCGGCGCCGTCTCACTTTTTCTTGCGCAGGAATGGCGGCAGATCCAGGTCTTCGCCATCGACCACATTGGGTGTCTGGCCCTCGAAGCGGCCACGGGGGGTGGCGTCAAAGGCAAGTTCGTTTTGGAGGGTTTGGGATTTGACGCCGAGTTTGAGTTTGGGGGCATCAGGGTCGTTGGGGCTTGCCGCCGTGACAGGATCCGCCGCGTTGGTGTGGGCGGCGGGCCCGGCATCAAGGCCCGCGACGGATGGCTCGCCCTCTGCGTCCTGAGAGTCCGCCATTGTCGCAGGCATGGGCTTTTCCCATGGGGCGGTGGCCGCCACCGGCGCGCGCTTGACAGGCTTGAAAACAAAGGGCTGGCCAAAGGGTGAGGAGTTCTCAGACATCTCGCTTGGATCGGCCGCGGGCTCCTCCTCTGGCGCGGCCTCGACCGGAGCCTCGGCCAAACCCTCATCTAACACCTCGACCGGCGTCTCGGCCAAAACCTCATGCGTAAACAACGCAACATTGCCAGTCCCGGCGGGCTGGGCCGCACTCCGCCGCGCTTTGGCTGCGGGCGACGTGGCCACCCGTTCATCTAACGCATTGTCCGCCGCCACGCCGGCATCACCTGTATCCCGGCCGGAATTGTCGCTGCTGGAGCCACCGGTGTCACGGGGTGCGGCGGCGAGCGAATCTTCCGGCAGTGCGCTGATGAGGGTGACGGATAGATTGTCGCCCATGGTCGGATCAATCACCGCACCAAACAGCACGTGCGCACTTTCCGGCACGAATTTTTGCAGGCGCTGCATCAGGAGTTCGACTTCATACAGCGTGAGGTCCTCGCCGCCGGAGAGGTGGACGAGAACGGTTTGGGCTTCCTTGAGCAGCGCCCCTTGATCAAGCAACGGGCTGGACAGGGCATTGCGCAGCGCGCTGGCCGCGCGGTCCTTGCCTTTGGCTATACCGGAGCCAAAGAGGCAGCGCGAACGGTTGGTACGCAGCGCACTCATGAGGTCGTCCAAACCGATGTTGATCAGGCCGGGGCGGATGACCAGACGGATGACGGCCTTGATCGATTCGCAGATCATGCGGTCCGCGGCGCTGAAGGCCTCGTGGATGCCTTGCTTGGCGAGCACGAGTTCGCCCATGCGGTTGTTATCAAAGGTGACCAAGGCGTTGGCGAGCACGGCGAGTTCGTTGAGCGTGGTTTCCGCCTGATCGCGACGGCGGCGGCCCTCAAAGGCAAACGGCATGGTGGCAAAGACCACCACAAAGGCACCTTCCTCACGGGCAATGCGGGTGATGACCGGCGCGGCTCCCGAGCCGGTGCCGCCACCCAGACCCACACACAAAAACACAATGCGGCAGCCCCGCAGCGCCTCGCGGATCTCCGCCTCCGCCTCGAGCATCGCCTGGTGGCCGAGCTCGGGATCACCGCCCGCCCCCAACCCTTTTGTTAGGTTGCGGCCGAGTTGGATTTTATCGCTGGCGACGCAGGCGGCGAGGGTGCGGGCGTCGGTGTTGATGGCCAGCAGGGCGGCCCCCTCGGTGCCATCCAAGGCCACGCGTTCGAGCATGTTGGCACCGGCGCCGCCAAGGCCGATGATCTTGACGGCGGAACTGGGAATGGTGAGCTGGAGCTCGCGATGATAGGGGATCATGGCAGGGGTGTTAGGTGAGTAGGGGACTAGGGGAAGAAGTAAGTAGGTGAAGAAGTGAAGAAGTAAGCGGGTGGGAGAAGTGAGCGGAGGCTTATTTGCCGAAGGGCCAGAACAGGCGGGTGATCTTGCCGAAGAGTCCGGGTGGGGCGGCGCGTTCGGTTTCGAGGATTTGGGCGTAACGGATGAGGCCGATGGCGGTGGCGTACTGGGGGTCTTTGAAACTGGCCTGGACGCCGCTGATTTCCGGCGGCTCTGGCCGATAGATATCACGCCCGAACACCTCGAAGGCGAGTTCGCCGAAGCCGCGCATCAGGCTGGTGCCACCCGTGAGAAAGATGCCCGCGCCGATGGCCTTGACGGAATCCTCCGGCAGGCGCTGGCGGACGAGGCGGAGGGTCTCCTCGAGGCGCTGGCGGATGATTTCGTTGAGAATGCTGCGGCGCACTTCCACTTCCGCGAAGCCACGGTCATCGATGAGCTTGGCGACGCCCACCGAGCGGGCGGGGTCGGCGGACGCATCGCCCTCCATGATCTTGAGTTTTTCCGATTTGGAAAATGCCAGACCGGTGACCAGATGGATGTCGTTGGTGATGTGGTCGCCACCCACCGGGATGCAGCCGGAGGCGGCAATGGCACCCTCCATATAGAGGGCGTAATCGGTGGTGCCGCCGCCGATGTCGATGACCAGGGCCCCGCGCTCGCGCTGTTCCTGATCGAGCGCCATCTGCGCCGTGGCAATCGGAGAGAACACAATGTCATCGACTTCGAGCAGGGCTTTGCGGACCAGTGCGATGCTGTTTTGAATGCGGTTGCCGATGCCATGCACAATGTGAAAATCCGCTTCGACGGTCTTGCCATAGAGTCCGACGGGGCTGGTCTTGTGCTCGAGGTCATCCAGCAGATACTTGCGGATGATCGGATGGAGATGGACGTGATCCTGAGGAATGTGAATATCGCGGGCGATGGTTCTGGCTTCCTCGACGTGTTCCGGAGCCACGATGGATTGGCCTTCCGGCAGGCGGAAGGTGCCGCGACTGTTGAGGCCTTGGATGTGGGAACCGGTGACGGCCAGATAGACGCTGCCGATTTCCACATCACTGGAATCCTCCGCCTTGACCAAGGCATCCTTGAGGCAGGCACTGGCCTGCGGAAAATCATAGATCTCGCCCTTGCGGACACCGGCTGTCTTGGTGGTGCCTATGCCAAGGATCTTGACCGCGGTGTCGGGCTTGACCTCGCCGACCACAATACAGGTTTTGCTGGTGCCGATTTCCAGACCGACATGAATTTTTGAGCTGCGTGCCATCGGGTTAAAAGGGGGTATGGGGATCAGTCCCGGTTGGGGACGGGTTTCAAATCGCGGCTGCGGCGGCTTGGGCGGGCATCCGCGGGCTCGGCCACCGGAATCGCCTTGGGCGGCGCGTCCCCGCCACTGACGGTGACGGGCACGTTTTCCTTGGGAATCAGGTTGATGGTGGCGATGGAATAACCCTTGCTCGCCGCATGATTGAGCGCCGCACGCAGGTTGGACACCTGCCGCGCATGATCCCTCAGACCAAAGGTGGCGACGGTGCCGGTTCTTGTTGTTAGGTCGAGCGACCACGCGTTGGACTGTTTGAGGGTGTCGATCCAGCACAGGGATTCCGGGTCGACCTCGCTGGTGGTTGTTAGAAGGCGCAGGCAGCGCTGCAGTTCGGGCTGGCGGATTTTCCCGCCGCAGGTGATGGGTTCATTGCTGCGGGCCGGAAGCACCACAATGGGCAGCTTGGCCGCGCCTTCAAACTGCCGCTCGGAACACGGATAGGCAGTGTCGTGGCTATCCACGAGCATGGCGCCAACTTTGCGCTCGGCGGGCAGGTCGGCACTGGGACAGGCGATCCAGGCCCGCGGCGTGCGGGCGGTGACCCGCACCACCAGGGTTCCGGGCAAGCGCCGCTCGACGCGGACGTCGGCGATTTGCGGCACGCTGGCAAGACTCCGGGTGATGGCCTTGAGATCGATGCGAAACAAATTCACCCGCAGATTGAGCCCGGTGATTTTGACCAAATCCATTTCATCAATCGCCTGGTTCGGGTTGAGATCGACCTCCTGCAAGGTGAAATCCGCATTGTCATAAAACGCCCGCTGGATGCCCAGATGGATGCCCCAGCCGATTCCGCCGATGAGGGCCACCACGCTGGCCACCAGGGTGAGGCGCAGCAGGAACTTGAGAAATCCAAAACAAAACAGGCGGGGTGACCACACGCGGGCGTGCAACACGTTGTGGCGTGAGCTGTGGCTGGCTTTGCGGGTTTGGCGCCTCATCGGATCGCAGTGGGTTGGGAAGTTAGAAAACAGGCGGGGGCACGGGTCAGGCGGGTTGTCGGAGTTGGAGGGAGAGTTCGGCGATTTTGAGGCACAGTGCCGGGAAGGAGATGGCGTTGGCCAGCGCGGCCTTGGGCAGGAGGCTGGTCTCGGTCATGCCGGGCAGCGTGTTGGCCTCGAGCACGAAGGGTTGGAGGCGCGGGTCTAACAAAACATCGACGCGCGAGTAAATTTCAATGCCGAGCGCGCGATGGGCGGCCAGTGCGGCCTGCTGGACGAGCCGCGTGGTGGCGGCATCGAGATCGGCGGGGCAGAAGTAGTCGCTGCCGGCGCCGCCGCTCATCCACGGGTATTTGTTAGCCATGTCATAGAAGCCATCGCGGGGGGCGATGTGGACGATGGGCAGGGCGGCATCATCGAGGATGCCGACGGTGAGTTCCATGCCCTCGATGAATTCCTCGACCAGGATATCATGGCCGTGGCGGGCGGCATCGGCCATGGCGGCATGGGCGTCGGCGGGTTGGCGCACGATGTGGACCCCCACACTGGACCCCTCACGCGGCGGCTTGACCACAAACGGAGCGGCAAACGATGGCAGCCGCAGCCCGCCACTCACATCCACGATCTCCGCACGTGGCGTGGGCACCCCATGGGCAAGGAACGCGGCTTTGGCGAGGGATTTGTCAAAGGCGAGGCGGCTGCTGGCGGCACCGGCACCGGTGTAGGCGACGCCCATGCGATCGAGGATGTCCTGGAGTTGGCCGTCCTCGCCAAACGTGCCGTGAATCACATTGAAGGCGAGGTCGGTGCCCGGCGGCAAGTCGAGATGAGTGCCGGTGACATCCACGGCCACGGCATTGAGACCCAGCCCGGTCAGGGCCTTGAGCACAGCTGCGCCCGAGGCCAGGGAGACTTTGCGCTCCGAACCCGGACCACCCATCAGGACGGCGATTTTTTTGGAGGTGAGCATAACGTTAGAACTGCGCTTCATCGTCGCCGAGGATTTTGACTTCGGTTTCCAGTTCGAGATGGCGGGCTTGGCGGACCTGATGGCGGATGGCTTCGATGAGCTTGAGGACGTCGGTGGCGGTGGCCCCGCCTTGGTTGATAATGAAATTGCCATGCAGCTCGGAGACCGCGGCATGGCCGATGGCACTGCCTTTGAGGCCGAGGGTATCGACGAGCTTGCCGGCGGGAATGTCTTCGGGATTGCGGAAAATGCAACCGGCGGAGGCCGAGACGGGTTGGCTGGCCTGGCGTTTTTGGCGGCACGTCTCGCCGCGTTGTTTGATGTTGTGGGCGGTGTCGGATTTGCCTTTGAAAACCGCCTGCAGGGCGAAGTTGCGGCGCAGTTCAGGCACATTGCGGTAGTGCGCCACGATCTCCGCACGTTCCCGGGTGCGGATCACGCCGTCTTCTTCCAAAAAGGTGATGCGCAAGACCTGCTCGAAAGTATCCACGCCCATGGCCCCGGCATTCATGCGCAAGGCACCACCGACATTGCCCGGAATGCCCTCCATCCACTCCAAGCCGCCGATGCCATGCGCGGCCGCAAAGCTGGCCAGTTTTTTGAGGCGGACGCCGGCGCCGGCGACGATCTGGTCTTTGCCGTCGATGGAGATATCGGAGAACACGCCGCCGGACGGATGGATGACCGCGCCGCGAATCCCGCCATCGCGGACCAACAGGTTGGAGCCGCGGCCGACGACCCGCACCGGAATGCCACGGGCGCGGCAGTATTCCACCAGAAAGGCGAAGCCATAGAAGCTGTGCGGTTCTAACCAATACTGGGCGGGTCCGCCAACCAGCAGGGTGGTGTGGCGCTTCATCGGCTCGTAAAGGCTGCCATCAATTTCGCCGGGGGGCATGAGGCCGCGCATTTCTTCCAGGATCTTGAGATCCGCGGCGATTCGGCTGCCGGCTTCATGCACATTGCCCGCCCCCAGCGTGATGAGCAAATCCCCGGGTTTGAGGGCATTGCCGACCACGTGATGGGCCGTGGCAAGATCAGGCACGGAGGTGGCTGCGCCGCCGCCGTGATTCCGCATCGCCTCCACCAGAGTCTCGCCGGTCACCCCGGGGATTGGCGCCTCCGAGGCCGGATACACATCCGTGATGAACACCCGGTCCGCGGCTTGCAGGACCTTGCCAAAGTCATCGGCGAGCGCTTGCGTGCGGGTGTAACGGTGCGGTTGGAAAAGCACGATGAGCCGCTGCGGTTTGAGTGAGCGGGCGGTCTGCAAGGTGACGGCCAGTTCGGACGGATGATGGCCGTAGTCATCGATGAGGCGATAATGGGGCGAAAGGTATTTGGTCTCGAAGCGGCGTTTGGCCCCGGCGAAAGTGGCCAGGGCGCGGGCGACCAGAGCAAACTCCGCACCGCAGCTATCGGCGAGCGCGATGGCGGCCAGGGCGTTGAGGATGTTGTGGTTGCCGGGAATGCCAAGTTCGATGTCGCCGAGGACTTGGCCGTGTCTTTTCACGGTGAAGGCGGACGAGCCACTCAGATCGCGGACCTCGCTGGCGGTGTAATCCGCATCCTCCCAGCCATACGAAACGGCGTTGGCGCAGACCGCGCAAACCTCGTGTGCCACCGGATCTTCAGCGCAGTACACCAGCTTGCCCGTGGTTTGTGCGGCAAGCGTGGCAAACACTTCGCGGATGTGGTCCAAATCCCGATAGAAATCCAGATGCTCGGCCTCAATGTTGAGAATGACCGCGTGCTCGGGGTGATAGAGCACGAGCGTGCCATCGCTTTCATCGCCTTCCGCCACCATGAATTCGCCTGCCGCCGACCAACGGGCGTTGCTGCCCAAGATCGGGATTTCCGCGCCGACGTAGTGGCTGGGTTGCATGCCGGCTTCGCGCAGGACATGGGCGGTCATGGCGGAGGTGGTGGTCTTGCCATGGGTGCCGGAAATGAGGATGCCCTTTTTTGTGTGGAGGATGGCCGCCAGGCATTCGGCGCGGCGCAGCAGCGGGATGCCGGCCGCGGCGGCCGCGGCATAGGCCGGATTGTTAGGGCGGATGGCGGAGGAATAGACGACGATGTCCACCCCCGTTACGGCATCCCCCGTGTGCGGTGAGGAGAACACCAGCCCCAGTCCTTGCATGCGCTCGGTTTCCGCCGTGGTCACCCGGTCCGAGCCGCTGACTTGATGGCCCATGCCTATCAATAACAAGGCCAGCCCGCTCATGCCTGAGCCAGCCACCCCGATGAGGTGAATGCGCAACGGTGGAACGGGCCGGATCAGGCGCTGGGAAAAATCGGTCATGGGTCGGTGAAAGTGGATTCGATGGCGGCACACACGCGTTCGGCGGCGTCGGCTATGGCGAGGTTGTGGGCGGCCTTTGCCATCTGGCTCAGGCGTTGGGGGTCGCGCAGCAAGGTGATGGCCAAGGCGGCGAGTTGATCCGGGCTCAGATTGCGTTCCTGGACAAGCTTGGCGGCACCGGCTTGCTCGAAGACTTCGGCATTGCGCGTTTGGTGGTCATCCGCGGCATAGGGATAGGGCACCAGAATCGAGGGCAGCCCGGCGAGCGCGATTTCTGATAGGCTGGAGGCCCCGGCACGGGCGATGACCAGATCGGCGAGGGCGTAGGCGGAGGCCATTTGATCGCAGAAACCAAGCACCTTGTAGCCCGCTTGGCCACGTGCCAGATCCGCCACGCGGGCTAAATCACTGGTGCCCGCGATGTGCAGCACCTGGGTGTCCGCCGGCAGGCTGGCCGCACCCAGCGCGCTCAGTTCGTTGAGGCGGTGGGCCCCTTGGCTGCCGCCGGTGACCACGAAGGTGGGCAGCAGCGGATCGAGGCCAAAGCGGGCTGCTGCTTCCGCCCGCGTCGGCAAGTGGTGCATTTCCGGGCGCACCGGGGTGCCCGTGGTCACGGTATCGCAGTCCGGAAAAAACGTCTTGGCCGCATCCAGACCCAGGAAAACGCGCGTGCAAAACCGGCGGGTCAGCCCGTTGGCGCGGCCCGGCCGGGCGTTGGAATCGTGAATGAAAGTCTTGAGGCCGAGCTTGTGGCCGGCGTAGACCGGCGGCAGCGAGGTGAAGCCGCCCATGCCGAGCACCGCCTCCGCCCCGAAGTCGTGGATCACGTGCTGGCATTGGCGCACGGAGCGCCAGAGTTTCCACAAAAATACCAGCATGCCCAGCGACAGGGTCGGCGGTTTGGCCACCGCTGCCACTGTCTCAAAATGCAGGTGCGGGTATTTCGCGCTGGCTTCCGCATCCACCGGCTTTTCGGAAATCAACAGGCGCACCTCGTGGCCGCGCGCCCGCAACGCCTCCGCCACGGCGATGCCAGGAAACAAATGACCGCCTGTGCCGCCACAGGCAATGAGGATTTTTCGGGACGTGGCCACGCTGGAAGGACGCAATAAACTGCAACAGGCGTGCCAAAACCAGTTTCACCACGCCTTGCGCCAGATTAAAAACAAATCTTGACAATCCGGCAATCCATAAAGCGAGCCGAAGCGAAAAAATTCACGTTTTCAAGTGTCTGCGGACGTGGTCGGTGACGAACCATTCCTCGACCTTGAGGCGGGCCCAGGGGGTTTTGCGCAAGAAGGTGAGGCTGGACTTGAGGCTCGGGTTGAAAAGAAAGCAGCGGATGGGAATGCGCCGTCCCATATCCTCCCATCCGTGGTGGTCCACCAGATAGGTCACGACGGTTTCCAAGGTGATGCCATGCAAGGGATCCTTGGGATGAAGATCAGGGGCGGCTGTCATCATGCAAGCCGTCAATTGCTGTCCCGCGGCAGCTTGTCACTGCTGTCGGCCGTGGAACCGGCGGTGTCGGCCGCGTCATCCGGGATGATCTCGTCAAGCATGCGCTTGATGCCGATTTCCGCCAGATCGCTGCGTGAGTAAATGCCGCGGGCTTTAAGATACCACGCCAGGGCGGTGCCGGTCTGCTTGGGCGTGCGGATCTCAAATTGATGGGCGCGGTCCAACGCCTTGGTGAAATCGGCGACCTTGGGGGCGAGCAGTTCGAGTTCGCGGCCGAGTTTGGGATCATCGGGGAATTGTTCGCGCAGGGCGGCGAGTTGCTCCCAGGCGGCGTAGTTCTGGCCCACCTTGCCGAACTCGGTGGCCTTGCCCAAGGCCGCCTCGATTTTCGTTAGATTGGTCATGATTTGTTTGAAGGCATCCTCGCGCTTGGCATCGCCGGCAATGGAGGGCGCGAATTCGTATTGGCGCTTGGCGATCTCGCGGTAATTGCCTTCGCTGAGCAGGCGGTCGAAATCATTGCGGGCGGTGAGCACCGGTTGGCCTTTCTTGATCATGTCACGGAATTCCTCAAGCTTCGGGTTGGTCGGCCAAATCTCGGTGGCCGCGCGGATTTTTTCCGCGGCCTTGTCGCTTTCGCGGGCCAGCAGATGGGCCTTGGCTTCCTCGATGGCGAGGTCCGAGGCGAGCGAATAGCCGGAGATGGCGCCGTCCATCTTGGACGAGGGGAAATCCTTGGCCGAAGCCTTGAGGCGCTCGGCGAGGGTCTTGGCCTTGGTGAAATCATGCGCTTGCAGCGCCCCATACACCTCGTTGAGATCGCGGGTGTAAGTGAGCACTTTGAGCTTTTTCTCTAACGGAAGGGTGGCGACCGGGGCGAGGTATTCGCCCACGGCGAAGGCTTCCATGAGGCGTTGTGAGGCGGAGTGGAGTTCGCCGCGGATGAGCATGAGGTTGAAGGCCTCGATGTATTTGTCGGCTTCCCGGACCGCTTCGTTAGAGAGCGAATCCAACGAGGAAACCGTGGGGCTCACTCCCATCGATTCGGAAAACAACTTGGCCACATCCGAGCCTTTGTCGATGCGCAGGGTGGTATCGCCGTCTTTCCACACCTGATTGTAAAACCGCGCGGCCATGATGACGTGTTCGAAGCGGCGTTGCATGAACCATAACACCATGTTCACCTGATATTGCGCCTTGGTCTTGATCGTCTGGGCCTCGGTGCGCAAAATGTTGGCCTTCTTCAACGCCTCGATCTCCGCGATGCGGCGCAGGGCGTCGGCGTATTTGAGCGATTGCATGCCGGCACCGGGGTTGGCACCCACCGCCCCGCCGCCCTGAGCGCCTTTGCCGCCTTTGCCGGCGGGGGCCGCCGGGGCCGCCACGCCGGGGGCCTTTTCATGGCGCGCGGCCCAATCCGATTCGCTTTCGATGGCCTTTTTCTCGATCTCGATGGACTCGTTGAGCCGCTTCAGGCCGGCGATGTCCTGTTTGGAAAGCATGGCCATGTAGACCGCCTCGGCCAGGGTGCTGCAGATGTTGGCGTCCCCCGGATAGGTGGCCGCGCGCGGCAGCAGCGTGAAGGCATCGTAGAGATTGGGCGAGGGCTTGTGAAACGGCGATACCGTCGCCAAAATCGTGGCGATCGTCTTGCGATACTCCAGCGTCGCCTCATCGCCTTCCGGCGGCTGGCTCAGGTACTTTTCAAAGCGCGCCTTGAGCAGCCGGTTGTCACCTAACGGAATGGTCACGCCCCCCACCGTGATGGTTTCCGCCGAGGGATCGAGCATGGGGATTTCCTGCCCGAAGGGCCCGGGAGCCGGCTTTTGTTTGGGACTGGTGACCGTGTCCGTGGGGGCCCCGGGTTGGGCGGCGGGCTGGCCCGCAGGCGGTGTGTAGACCTGGCCATAAGCCATCCCGGAAACGAGCAGCAACAGGGGAAACGACGTTTTCATCAGAGGCGGGATGTGTTTGTTAGAGGCGGGTGACCGCAGTGGCCACCGGAATGCCCCCTTGGCGGACCTTGATGCGCAGGGCGTAACGTTGCTCGCGCTCGATGTTGAGGTTGTTGAAATCCGGTGGAATCTCCACCCCGATCAATTCGTCGCCACCCGGCGTGCTGACGCGCAGGCTGACGATCTGGCCGCGTCTGGTGGTCCAGCGCAGCTTTTCATCGATCTTGCCGGTCAGGGAATATTCGTTGCCGCGCAGGCTGTTGCCGTTGTCCAAAAACTCCTCGATATTCAACGGGCTGACGTCGCCAAAACGCGGTTTCTTTTTCTTGAAAAACGATTGCCCCGCCACGATGGCGACCACCACCGCCGCAGCAATGCCAATGAAGACTCCGGGATGCAATCTGGAACTAGCGCGACGGGCCATGAGCGGTGAGGTGGGAGTGAGTTGTGCGAACAGCGGCAATCTACCTGTGCTATTGAAAAAATCGAGGGCTAAATCCGCCTCAGTCCCATTGCGGCCGGCGGGCCCCCGCCCAGGCAATCACCAAGGCCACGCCGATGTGCGCGAAGAGGGTGTACAGACAGGACGTTTGCAGCGACAGCGAGGTGTCGATCACCGACTTCACCGCATCGTGAACTTGCGTTTGGAGCGCCTCCACCGAGCCGGACCAGGCCCAATACGCTGAAATGAACGGGCGGGTGAAGACTTCGATGTTTTCCGGCAGGGCCAGCACCGCCCCGGACAGCGGCAGTTGGAAGCCCACCAGATAGATCGACATCAACGACGCCTGCTCGGCCGTGCGCATCACCGAGGAAATCGCCAGACAGATGGCGGTCATGGACGCATTGACTAACAACAAAAACCCGGCGTGCTCGAAAAACTCGCCACGGAATTGCCCGAAAAAATTCACGAAAAACGCCATCCACAACGATTGGGCGATGACCAGACAGGACAAAAACGCAATCTTCGACGCCAGATACGCCGACGGTCGCAGCCCCCCGAATTTTTCCTTCTCGTAAATCGGCCGCTCGCCGGCGATCTCGCGCGCTGAGTTGTTAGATCCCATCAGCGCCAGCAGCACCACCTGGAACATGATGATGCCGGAGACGGCGGAGCCGACCTTGGCCTGGTCCGCGCGCACGTTCTGCTGCTCGCGGATTTCCGCGGAGATGTCGCTCTGGCGGGTGTCGGAAAAGCGCCGGATGTTGCCCGACGCCTTGTCGCTGAACAAGGTGACCAGAATCGGAAAACAAATCAGGATGGCCAGTTGTAAAAACACCTGGCCGCGATCCCGGAAAAATATCCGCCAGCGCCGCGACAGCAGCGTGGCCAACTGACTGCAAAACCCCGGCATCGGCAGCGGTTCGGCAGCCGGTACTGGAACCGCCGTCGCCGGCGGAGGCGTTGCGGATGTGCCTTTGGCGGCGGCGGGGTCGTCAGCAACAGGCGTGGCTTTGACGGGGGCGGGTTGGCTGGCG